>NZ_JAAMPA010000001.1:621985-932978 GCF_011758655.1 Modestobacter marinus | reverse complement strand
GAGCAGGCCGCGCAGTACACCAAGGCCGCCTACCTCGCCGGCACCGACGGCTGGGCCCCGGTCGGGCAGCAGCTGCCCACCGAGCCGGCCGACACCACCGCCCCCGCGGTCCCCGCCGGCCTGACGGCCACCGCCGGCGACGCCCAGGTCGAGCTGACCTGGACGGCGAACACCGACAGCGACCTCGCCGGCTACGACCTCTACCGGGCCGCGGGCGGCACCGTCGAGGTGACGGCTGCGAACAAGGTGAACACCGCGCTGCTCACCGGCTCCTCCTACACCGACCGTGCGGTGGTCAGCGGCACCGGGTACGCCTACGTGCTCGTCGCCGTCGACGGCTCGGGCAACGCGTCGGCCGCCTCGGCGACCGTTTCGGCCACCCCGACCGGTGAGGTGCTGCCGCCGCACGACCTGCTGGTCGCGCAGGACGGTTCCGGTGACTTCACCACCGTGCAGGCCGCTGTCGACGCCGCCGGCGCCGGCACGGCGGGCGACCCGGTCGCCATCGCGGTCAAGCCGGGCACCTACCGCGAGCTGGTCAGCATCACCAAGGGCAACATCTCGCTGTTCGGCACCACCGGCACCGCCACCGACGTCGTGCTGACCTACGACAACGCGGCCGGCACGACCAACCCGGCCACCGGGTCGGCGTACGGCACCGGGAACAGCCAGACCGTGCTGGTCAAGGGCAACGACGTCACGGTCAGCGACCTGACGATCGAGAACGCCTTCGACGAGGCGGCTGCGACGTTCAAGGACAAGCAGGCGGTCGCGCTGAACACCACCGGCGACCGGCTGGTCTTCGACGGCGTCCGGCTGCTGGGCAACCAGGACACGCTGCTGGTCAACTCCGGCGACGCCAACGTCGTCGCCCGGTCCTACTTCGTGGACAGCTACGTCGAGGGCGACGTCGACTTCGTCTTCGGCCGGGGCACCGCGGTGTTCGACCGCAGCACGATCCACGCGCTGACCCGGGGCAGCAGCTCCAACAACGGCTACCTCACCGCCGCGAGCACCGCGGACGACAACCGGTACGGGATCCTGATCACCAACTCCACGGTGACCAGCGACGCCCCGGCGGAGACCTTCTCCCTCGGCCGCCCGTGGCGCGGCTGGAGCGACGACTACACGAAGAACGGCGTCGAGATGCCGAACTCGCGTGGTCAGGTCGTCATCCGCGAGACCGAGCTGCCGGCCGCGATCCGGACCAGCCAGCCGTGGGCCGACATGTCCCCGAACCTGTGGACCGACGGCCGCTTCGCCGAGTACCAGAACACCGGTGCGGGCGCGACGGTGAACGCCAACCGCCCGCAGCTCTCGGTCGCCGGGGCCACCGACTACACCAAGTGGGACTACCTGGCCGGCGAGGACGGCTGGAACCCCACCGGTGCCGAGGAGCCGGCCACCGGCGACATCACCGCCCCGGCGGCACCGGCCGGCCTCATCGCCTCGGCGGACGCCGCTGGTGTGGCCGTGACCTGGACGGCGAACGGCGAGGCCGACCTGGCCGGGTACCACGTGTACCGGGCCACCGGCAGCACGGTCGAGGCCATCGCGGCCAACCAGCTCACCACCGAGCTGCTGACCGAGGTCGGCTACACCGACACGGCCGTCGCCCCTGGCGTCGAGTACAGCTACCTGGTGACCGCGGTGGACACCACCGGCAACGTGTCGGCCGCCTCGGCGCCGGTCACGCTGACCACCACCGGGACCCCGCTGCCCGACCACGACCTGCTGGTCGCCCAGGACGGCTCGGGTGACTTCACCACCGTCCAGGCCGCGGTCGACGCGGCCGGCGCGGGCACCGCGGCCGACCCGGTCGTCATCGCGGTGACCCCGGGTGAGTACCGCGAGGTCGTCACCATGTCCCGCAACCACGTGACCCTCATCGGGACCACCGGCAACGCCGCGGACGTCGTCATCGTGGAGGACAACGCGGCGGGCACGCAGAAGCCGGACGGCTCCGGCACCTACGGCTCCTCCGGCAGTGCCACCGTGCTCATCAAGGGCAGCGACATCACCGTCCGGGACCTCACGTTCGCCAACGACTTCGACGAGGCCACCTCGACGCTGTCGGCGCAGCAGGCCCTGGCGCTCAAGACCCAGGGCGACCGGCTGGTGTTCGAGGACGTCCGGTTCCTGGGCGACCAGGACACCCTGATGGTCGACTCGCCCGGGACGGGCGTGCAGGCGCGGTCGTACTTCGTGGACAGCTACGTCGAGGGTGACGTGGACTTCATCTTCGGCCGGGGCACCGCGGTGTTCGACCGGAGCACGATCTTCGCGTCCACCCGGGGCAGCAGCTCCAACAACGGCTACCTGACGGCCAGCAGCGTCGACATCAGCCTCCCGTACGGGATCCTGATCACCGACAGCAACGTGGAGAGCGACGCCCCGGCGGGCAGCTTCCACCTCGGCCGGCCGTGGCACCCCAGTGGTGACGTGAACGCGATCGCCCAGGTCGTCATCCGCGACACCGAGCTGCCCGCGGCGATCAAGTCCGCGCCGTGGACGGACATGAGCGGGTTCTCCTGGACCGAGGCCCGGTTCTTCGAGTACCAGAACACCGGCCCGGGCGCCGGGGTGAACGAGAACCGTCCGCAGCTGACGGCCGCCGAGGCCGAGCAGTACACCAAGTGGGACTACCTGGCCGGCAAGGACGGCTGGAACCCCACCGGTGAGGACGAGCCGGCGCCGTCGGACACCACCGCGCCGGCCGTGCCGGCCGGGCTGGCCGCCGCGGTGGCACCGGGTGCGGTGACGCTGGACTGGGCGGACGACGCCGAGGGCGACACCGCCGGGTACGTCGTCTACCGCGCGCTCAGCGAGACGGGCACCTACGCCCGGCTCACCAGCACCCCGATCACCGCCTCGACCTACGTGGACAACACCGTCCCGGTCGGCTCCACCGGCTGGTACCGGGTGACCGCGGTCGACGTCACGGGCAACGAGTCCGCGGCGGCCACGGTGAGCGCGACGGTGACCGAGGGCAGCGGCGAGACCCGCCCGCTCAGCGTCTTCGTGATCGGTGACTCGACCGCGTCGGTCTACCAGGCCAACGAGGGCCCGCGGACCGGCTGGGGTCAGGCGCTGGGGCTGTTCACCACCGAGGACGCCACGGTGGTCGACTACGCCAAGTCCGGGGCCAGCTCCAAGGACTACTACGACAGCGGCCTGTTCGACCGGACGCTGGCGGAGATCCAGCCGGGTGACTTCCTGCTCATCTCCTTCGGTCACAACGACCAGAAGGCCGACGACCCGAGCCGGTACACCGACCCCTACGGCACCTACCAGGAGTACCTGCAGAAGTACGTCGACGGTGCCCGGGCCAAGGGTGCGACGCCGGTGCTGGTGACCCCGGTGGAGCGCCGCCGGTTCGACGAGGCGGGGGTCGCCAAGACCACCCACGGCGAGTACCCGGCCGCGATGCGGGCGCTGGCCGCCGAGCAGGGCGTCGCGGTGGTCGACCTGACCGCCATGAGCACCGACCTGTGGAACGAGCTGGGGCCGGAGGGGACGAAGGACTACTTCCTCCACGTCGCGCCGGGCGAGTACCCGAACTACCCCGACGGCCGCGCGGACGACACCCACTTCCAGGCGCGGGGGGCGATCGAGCTGGCTCGCATCGTCGCCACGTCCCTGGCCGAGCAGGGCGTGCTGCCCGCGGGTGGCGCCTACTTCCAGCGGCTGGACGGCGCCGTCGCCGACGACGAGATCGTCTGGCCGGCCAAGCGCCCGATCTGACCCGACGGGGTCCTCGTCACCCGGCTGGGTGGGCCGGCTCCTGCCAGCCCACCCGGCCGGGTGACGTACCCGCCCGCGGACGAGCACCGGGGCTCGCTCGCGGGTGAACTGGACGTGCACAACAGGAACGGACGAGGCGAGGACAGCGCGTGCGCACCCCGGAGACACCACCGCTCGGCTCGGTCGTCGACTTCACCACCGAACGGGCCCTCCGCCGGGGCGAGCCGGTCACCCGGCCCGCTGCGGACCCCCGGACCGACCCCGTCGCCGAGGTG
The DNA here is from genome assembly GCF_011758655.1 of Modestobacter marinus. NCBI lineage: Bacteria > Bacillati > Actinomycetota > Actinomycetes > Geodermatophilales > Geodermatophilaceae > Modestobacter > Modestobacter marinus. Next base: position 928,959 of record NZ_JAAMPA010000001.1, on the reverse strand, counting down.
GCCGGCCACCTCGCCCGGCTGCACGACAGCGGCCAGCCGGTGGTCACCGTCTCCTGGGTGAACCACCACAGCGCCCTGGAGCTGCTGCACGCTGCGCCCGAGCTGCTGGGGCGGCTCACCTACCTCGGCGTCGACGGGCTCTTCCTGCGCAGCCTGCTGGGCGGCGGCCTGGTGCCCCGCACCAGCGCGGACCTCGTCCTCCCGGAGCTGCTGGGTCGGCTCCGGGCACCGCGGGTCGCCGTCGTCGGCGGGCGCCCGGAGGACGTCGCGAGCCTGCGGCGCGCGGTGGCCGCGCTGCTCCCCGCGGACGGCGAGATCGTCTCCGTCCGGGACGGCTACGCCGGCCGGCCGGCGCCCGAGGACATGGACGTCTGGCTGGCCCGCACCCGGCCGACGGTGGTGCTGGCCGGGCTCGGCGCACCGCTGCAGGAGCAGTTCGTCCTGGACGTCGCCCGGTACCTGCCGCAGGGGCTGGTGCTCACCTGCGGGGGCTTCCTCGACCAGGTGCAGCAGGCCGGCTACTACCCCGCCTGGGCCTACCCGCTGAAGCTGAACTGGCTGGTGCGGCTGGCCCGGGAGCCCCAGCGGATGTGGCGGCGGTACTCGGTCGAGGCGGTGGCGGCGCTCCGGGCCCGGGCCGCGTTGCGCGCCGAGGTGCTGGGCGCAGCGGGCTTCCGCCGGCTGCGCTGGTACGCCTGGCCCGAGGTCGACCAGCGGCCCGCCGAGGCCACCAGCTCCTGAGCGTGCGCGGTCAGCGCAGTCCGCGCACCGTGGCGGCGAGGGTCCGGGCGGTGAGCCGCCCGTCGGCCAGCCCGAGGGCGACGACGTCGTCGAAGACCCCCTGGTCGGCCTGCGCCGCGCGCACGGCGGCGTCCATCAGCACCGGCCACCGGCTCAGCTGGGAGGTCACCGACGAGGCCCGGAGGTGCCCGCCGAGGCGGCGGCGCAGCAGCTGCCGGTGCACCTCACCGGCCCGCCGGCCGGAGCCGGCGGCCGTGCCGGCCAGCGCGCCGGAGAGCACGGCGTAGAAGATCCCCTCCCCGGTGAGCGGGTTGATCAGTGACTGCGCATCCCCGGCCAGCAGCACCCGGCCGCCGGGCAGCCGGGGCCGGCCGGTCGACAGCGGCAGCCGGTGCGCGCGCAGCCCCTCCGGCTGCACCCCGGGGAGCATCCGGTGCAGCCCGGCGACCAGCTCGGTGCGGGTCACCCCGCCGGAGACGAGCTCGCCGTAGCCGACGTTGGCCCGCCCGTCGCCGAGCGGGAAGGACCAGGCGTAGGCCGGCCACCGCTGGTCGGTGGTGGTCACCACCTGCACGCCGTCGGTGCCGGGGAGCACCGGCGCGTAGCCGCGGATCGCGATGGCCAGCCGGTCCGGCGGGTTGGGGGCCACCCCGAGCGCGCGGCGCACCACCGACTCGGCGCCGTCGGCGCCCACCAGCACCCCGGCCCGGACGGCGCCGTCGACCTCCACGTGGGTGGGGTGCACGGTGACCCGGCGGACGGTGTGCCGCCGGAACCGCACGCCGGTGGCCAGCACCTGCTCCAGCAGCCGGCCGTCGAGCACCGCCCGCGGCACGACCAGCGAGGGCCGGTGCAGCGCGCGCTCGACGGTCGTCCCGGCCGGGCTCTGCAGGCGCAGCCGGGGGACGGCGGGGAAGCCCGCGGTCAGCGCCGCGACGTCGATCCCCAGCCCGGCGAGCACGTCGAGCGCCTCGGGGGCGATCCCGTCACCGCAGACCTTGTCCCGGGGGAAGTCGGTCCGGTCGAGGACCAGCACGTCGGCGTCCGGCCGGGCCCGGCGGACGGCGGCCGCGCACGCCGCGCCGGCCGGCCCACCCCCGACGACGACGACGTCCGCGTGCTCCATGGGCAGCAGGCTAGGCGGCCGGCGGTGGAGTCCACTTGCGCGCGGGGTGCTCGTAGCCCGCGACGAAGGACAGCAGCTCCGCGGCGTCGTGCACCACGCCGAGGGCGTCGAGCCGGTTGGCGGCCAGGTAGCCGTCGTCGACCATCCGGCGCAGCTGGCCCAGCAGCGGCTGCCAGAACCCGTCGACGTCGAGGAACGCGGTGGGCTTGGCGTGCAGCCCGAGCATCCCCCAGGTCCAGGCCTCGAACAGCTCCTCCAGCGTGCCGGCGGCACCGGGCAGCGCGACGAAGGCGTCGGAGAGGTCGGCCATCACGGCCTTGCGCTCGTGCATCGTCTGCACGACCTCCAGCCGAGGCAGCCCGGGGTGGGCGACCTCGTCGTCCACCAGGTGCTGTGGGATCACCCCGACCACCTCGCCGCCGGCGGCCAGCGCCGCGTCGGCGACGACGCCCATCAGCCCCACGTCCCCCCCGCCGTAGACGATGCCGACACCGGCCCGGGCCAGCTCGGTGGCGAAGGTGGCGGCGGCCCGCTGGTGGGACGGCGGCCCGGCGTGGGACCCGGTGAAGACGGCGATGCGCACACCGCGGACGGTATGCGCATCGCCGTCGTGGCCCTCCTGCAGGGCCCGCCGCGACCTCGCGAGCGGTGGGGCAGGAGGGTCCTCCGTCAGGCGTAGGCGCGGGTGACCCACTCGGCGATGCAGACCGGCTTGTCGCCGCCCTCGCGCTCGATGGTGACGGCGAAGGTGTTCTGCAGCCCGCCGGCGACCTCCTCGACGTCCTTGAGCGTCACGCGGGCCCGGACCTTCGAGCCGACCGGCACGGGTGCGGGGAACCGGACCTTGTTCAGCCCGTAGTTCACGCCCATCTTCGAGTCGGTGATCGCGTAGGTCTGCGAGACCAGCGGCACGAGCAGCGACAGGGTCATGTACCCGTGCGCGATGGGGCCGCCGAACGGGCTCTCCGCCTTCGCCCGCTCGACGTCGACGTGGATCCACTGGTGGTCGCCGGTGGCGTCGGCGAACAGGTTGACCGCCTCCTGGGTCACCTCGTACCAGTCGCTGGTGCCCAGCTCCTGGCCCTTCAGCGCGGGCAGTTCGGCCATGGTGGTGGTGGTGCTCATGCGTCCTCCTCGATGGGTACGTACGTCTGTCGTAGGTCCGGTTTGCGGATCTTGCCGGTCGCGGTCTTGGGCAGCTCGTCCACGTAACGGACCTCCTTGGGCACCTTGAACCCGGCGAGCCGTTCCCGCAGCGCGGCGCGGAGCGCGTCCGGGTCACGGGGAGCCCCGGGCGCGGGGACGACGACGGCCAGGCCGACCTCGCCCCAGTGCGCGTCGGGCTTGCCGATGACCGCGACCTCCTGCACCTCGGGCAGCTCGAGCATCACCGACTCGACCTCGGCCGGGTACACGTTCTCACCGCCGGAGATGATCATGTCCTTGTACCGGTCGCGGATGTAGAGGTAGCCGTCCTCGTCGGTCGAGCCGGCGTCCCCGGAGTGGTACCAGCCGTCGACGATCGCGGCGGCGGTCGCCTCGGGGGCGTTCCAGTAGCCGGCCATGACGTTCGGCCCGGACAGCACGATCTCCCCGACCTCACCCGGCGGGCACTCCGTCCCGTCGGGCCGGACCACCTTGACGTCGGTGAAGAACTGCGACTTCCCCGCCGACCCCACCTTCGCCACGGCGTCCGCGCTGTCCAGGGCGGTGCCGGCCGGCGCCGACTCGGTCATCCCGTAGGCCTGCTGCACGGTCACCCCCCGCTCCAGCCAGGTACGCAGCAGCGGCAGGGGGAGCGGGGCGCCGGCGGCGCCGATGGTGCGCAGCGCCGACAGGTCGAGGGTGTCGAAGTCGGGCTGGCGGCTGAGCGCGTCGAGCATGGTGGGGACGGCGAAGAACGACGTCACCTGCTGCTCGGCGATGACCGCCAGCGTCGCCGGCGGGTCGAACCCCCGCACCAGCACGGCGCAGCCGCCGCGCAGCAGCGTCGGGTTGAGCGTCCCGTTCAGCCCGCCGATGTGGAACAGGGGGGCCAGCGCCAGGGTCCGCTCGTCCGGGGTGAAGTCGAACCCGAGCACCTGGCTCATGCACGACCAGGTCATGTTCCCGTGGGTGAGCACCGCGCCCTTGGGCCGGCCGGTGGTGCCGGAGGTGTACATGATCAGGCAGATGTCGTCGAGGCCGACCGGCTCGTCGCGCTGCACCGGCTCCGCCGCCGCCAGCAGCCCCGCCCAGTCCAGCGAGTCGGCGCCACCGGACAGCGGTGGCTCGGCGGCCACCCAGTGCCGGACGGCGGGCAGGGCCGCGCGCAGGGTGTCCGCCGTCGCCCCGTGCTCCCGGCCGTGCACGACCAGGGACGCCCCGGAGTGCTCGAGCACGTACTGCGCCTCGGGCGGGGTGAACCGCGCGTTCACCGGCACCCAGATCGCCCCGAGCTGGCCGCAGGCGTACAGCGTCTCGAGCCCGGCGGGGTGGTTGGCCCCGAACCAGGCCACCCGGTCGCCGCGCTGCACCCCCAGCTCGGCCAGGGCGGCGGCGGCCCGCCGGACTCGCAGGGCGAACTCGCCGTGCGTCGTCGTCGTCCCCTCGAACCAGAGCGCCGGCTTGCGGGGGGAGCTCCGGAGGTGCCGTTCGGGCCAGGAGCCCAGGCCGGCGTTCCTCACCGCAGTCCCAGGGCCACGATCGCGTTCTCCTTCATGATCAGCGGCCGCACCTCGTCCTTGATCTCCAGTGCCTCGAAGTCGCGGATCCAGCGTTCGGGGCGCAGCAGCGGGTAGTCGGAGCCGAAGAGCACCTTGTGCTTCAGCATGGTGTTGGCGGCGCGGACCAGCTGGGGCGGGAAATACTTCGGCGACCAGCCGGACAGGTCGATGTAGACGTTGGCCTTGTGGGTGGCCACCGAGATCGCGGCGTCCTGCCAGGGCACCGAGGGGTGGGCCATGATGATCGTCAGCCCCGGGAAGTCGGCGGCGACGTCGTCGAGCAGCATCGGGTCGGAGTAGCGCAGCTTGATCCCGCGCCCACCGGGCAGCCCGGCGCCGATCCCGGTCTGCCCGGTGTGGAACAGCGCCGGGACGCCGAGGGACTGCAGCTCCTCGTAGAGCGGGTAGACCGACCGGGAGTTGGGCTCGAAGGCCTGGATCGACGGGTGGAACTTGAACCCGCGCACCCCGTGCTGCTCGACGAGCTTGCGGGCCAGGGCGATGCCCTTGCTGCCTCGCGCCGGGTCGATCGAGCCGAACGGGATGAGCACGTCGGGGTGCTCGGCGGCGAGATCGGCGATCTCCTCGTTGGACAGCGCCGGGTGACCGGTGGCGTGCTCGATGTCGACGGTGAAGACGACGGCGGCCATGTTCGCGGCCCGGTAGTCGGCGGCGATGTCGGGCACGGTCGGGTTGTACGGGTCGCCCTTGAAGTACTTGGCGGCCGCGTCGTTGAGCTCGTCGTCCAGCGCCAGGTGGCCGTGGGTGTCGGCGTGCACGTGCGTGTGCACGTCGATCGCGACCAGCGCGTCCAGGTCCAGCTCGAGACTCACTTCGGGGGCTCCGGCAGCTGCTGGCCCACGGTCTGCTGGGAGCCCTCGAACGCCTTCGGCCACACCTCGGCGATGGCGTCGGGGGACCAGCCGGTCCCGTCGGCGAACTCGACGACGACCTCGGTGGGGTGGCTCCACAGCGCGAGCCGGTCACCGCCGATGCCCACCGCCTGCCCGGTGATGCCGCTGGCTGCGTCGGAGGCGAGGAAGGCGACCAGCCCGGCGGCGTCCTGGGGGCTGCCGAAGCCGAGCTCCTGGCGGGCGAAGGCCGGCAGCGGGTCACCGGCGGCGAGCGCGTCGACGTAGGGCTTGAGGAAGGGCACCGTCTCGGTCATCGCGGTGGCGGCGACCGGGACGACGGCGTTCACGGTGATCTCGGCGCGGGCCAGTTCCATCGCCCAGGTGCGCACCATCCCGACGATCCCGGCCTTGGCGGCGGCGTAGTTGGTCTGGCCGAAGTTGCCGACCTGGCCGGTGGGGGAGCCGATGCAGATGACCCGGCCGCCCTCGCCCTGCTCCCGCATCCGGACCGCGGCGGCGCGGGTGCAGGTGAAGGTGCCGCGCAGGTGGGTGGTGAGCACGGCGTCGAACTGCTCGTCGGTCATCTTCCACAGCGTGGTGTCGCGCAGGATGCCGGCGTTGTTGACCAGCACGTCGAGCCGGCCGAACTCGTCCACCGCCCGGTCGACCAGGGCCTGGGCGGCCTCGCTGCTGCCGACGGCGACGACCTCGGCGACGGCGGTGCCGCCGGCGTCGGTGAGGGACTGCACCGCCGCCTCGGCGACCGCGGCGTCGACGTCGTTGACGACGACGGCGGCGCCGCAGCGGGCGAGTTCGGTGGCGTAGGCGAGGCCGAGGCCCCGTCCGGATCCGGTGACGACGGCGACCTTGCCGGTCAGGTCCACGAGTGCTCCTTCGTTCGGGGGTTCGGTGGGTGGGTCGATCGGGTGGTGGGGTCCGCCGTCGTCACGGGCCGGTGGCGGCTCGGACGGTCCGGACCAGGGCGGCCTGGGCGCCGGGCCGGAGTGCGGCGAACGTCTGCTGGTAGAGCTCGGCGCTCCGCGCGGCCGGCCAGTCCGGGCCGAGGTGGAGCGCGGGCAGCCCGGGGTCGGTGCGGAGCAGCCGGAGCCAGTCGGCGATGAGCAGGGTGGCCCGCCCCAGCTCGCTGAGGTGCGCCGGTGGGGTTGCCCACGCCTGCAGGAAGGCCTGGTGGGCGGCGAGCACGGCCGGGACGTCCCAGGCCCGGTGGACCATCCCGTCGACGTCCGTGCCCGGCAGTGGCTGCGCGGCGAACCAGTCGGCCAGCGCGGCGGCGTCCTCGAGGCCGGCCTCGGCGAAGACCTCCGCGACGTCGACCGTGCCGGGGGCGATCCACAGCCCGTCGCGGAGGCCGCCGAAGCCCGCCCAGGTCAGCCGGGAGCGGACCCGGTGCCGGAGGTCGCGGAGGGTCTCCGGCATCGAGTAGCTCAGCAGCGTCCAGCCGCCCTCCGGGTGCTCGAACGGGGTGGGTGAGTCGACCCGCCGGCCGGCGCGGCTGAGCACCCCCTCACTCAGGGCGGTCAGCTGGTACCGCGCGGTGCGCCCCACCTGCGACCGCTCCAGCAGGCCGCGATGGGTCATCCGCTTGAGCGTGGCCCGGGCGGCGGCCTCGGTGACGCCGAGCTCCCCGAGCAGGTCGAGCAGCACCACCGCCGGCAGCGGCGGCAGGTCCCTGCCCAGCACGAAGCCACCGAGGAAGCCGAGCAGCAACGACTGCGGGCGGTGCGGCCCGTCAGCACCCAGGTCGGCCGACGCCGCCTGGGTGCGCACCGCTGCGTCCACGGGACCCCCTCGTCCGGAGCCGCCGGGTCACGGCTCGCGAGCACAAAGCTAGACAACTCCTTGACGCACGTCGAGACCCTCTCTAGCTTTTGTGTGACACCGAGCACGTCGGGCGCCTCGTCGCCCGGCGCTGCCCGCCCCCGCTCGGAACTGACCCGGAAGGACGGCGATGGCCGAACCGCTGCTGCGCGTCGAGCACCTCGACGTCTCCTACGACGGCGCCGTCCAGGCGCTGCGCGACGTGTCGCTGGAGGTGGGAGCCGGCTCGGTCGTCGCCGTCCTCGGCTCCAACGGCGCGGGGAAGACCTCGCTGCTGCGGGCGGTCTCCCGCGCCCTCGGCTCCTACGGCGGCGCGGTTACCGGCGGGACGATCCGCTACCAGGGCGCCGACCTGGCCGGGCTGGACACCTCCGCGGTGGTCCGGCGCGGGCTGGTCCAGGTGCCCGAGGGCCGGCGGGTGTTCCGGGACCTCACGGTCGAGGAGAACCTGCGGGCCGGTGGGTTCACCGTCCGCGACGGCAAGGCCCGCGACGAGGCCCGGGACCGGGTCTTCGACCTCTTCCCCGTGCTCGCCGAGCGCCGTGGCCAGCTCGGCGGGCTGCTGTCCGGCGGCCAGCAGCAGATGCTGGCGATGGGCCGGGCGCTGATGACCTCGCCGGAGCTGCTGCTGCTGGACGAGCCGTCGCTGGGGCTGGCCCCGCTGCTGGTCGACCAGATCGGCGAGATCGTCACCACGATCAACGCCCAGGGCACCGCCGTCCTGCTGATCGAGCAGAACGCCGTGATGGGCCTGCGGGTCGCCGACCGGGCCTACGTGCTCGAGGTCGGCCACGTCACCGCGTCGGGCAGCGCCGCCGAGCTGGCCGCCAGCGACGACGTCCGGGAGCGCTACCTGGGCGTCGCCGCGCCGGAGCGCCCGGCCACCGTGGTCGTCACCGAGCCGGGGATCCCGACCGCCGAGGCGCCCAAGCGGCTCGCCGTCGAGGAGCTGACCGTGCGCTTCGGTGGCATCTCCGCGCTGTCGGAGGTCTCCTTCGCCGTCGAGCCCGGCACCGTGCACGCGCTGATCGGGCCGAACGGGGCGGGCAAGTCCACCTGCATCAACGTGCTGGGTGGCGCCTACCGGGCCACCGAGGGGCGGGTGACCTACGGGGACGACGAGCTGACCGCCCTCCCCTCGCACCGGACCGCCGAACTCGGCGTGGCCCGCACCTTCCAGAACATCTCGCTGGCCCTCGAGGACACCGTCGAGGACAACCTGCTGGTCGGCCGGCACCGGCTGATGCGCTCCGGCGTCCTGGCCAGCGCCCTGCGCACGCCGGGAGCCCGCCGCGAGGAGCGCGCCCACCGGGCGACGGTGCGTGACATCGCCGACCTGCTGGGCCTGGGCCCCCTGCTGGACGTGCCCGTGCACAGCCTGTCCTACGGCAACCGCAAGCGGGTCGAGATGGGCCGCGCGCTGGCCGCCCGCCCGTCCCTGCTGCTGCTGGACGAGCCGGTCGCCGGGATGACCCACGGGGAGTCGCAGGAGATGGCCGAGACCATCCGCCAGGTGCGCCGGGACCTCGGCCTGTCGATCCTGCTCGTCGAGCACGACATGCCCTTCGTGATGGGGCTCGCCGAGCAGGTCACCGTCCTGGACTTCGGCAAGAAGATCGCCGAGGGCACCCCGGCGGAGGTCCAGCGCGACCCCGAGGTGCTCCGCGCCTACCTCGGGGCGTCGGCGGCATGAGCCGGCACGACGTCGGAGCGGAGGCCCCGAGATGAGCTACTTCCTCACCCAGGTGCTCAACGGCCTGTCCTACGGCCTGGTGCTGAGCCTGATCGCCGCCGGCTTCGCGATCGTCTTCACCTCGACCGGGGTGCTGAACTTCGCGCACGGCTCGATCGTGCTGCTGGGGGCCTACCTCGTGGCGGTCCTGCACCCGACGATCGGGTTCTGGCCCGCGATGCTGGTCGCGCTGCTCGGCGCCGCGCTCGTCGGGGTGCTGATCAACGCATTGCTGGTGCGCAACCTCGCCGACCCGAACCCCGGGACGGCGGCCATCCTCATGCTCGGGGTGGACATCGTGCTGCTCACCGAGCTGACCCGGCGGATCGGCAACCAGGTGCTCCCCGTGGGCGCGCCCTGGGGGGCCTCGGTGGTCCGCTTCGGCGAGATCGCGCTGCCCACCGGGCGGGTGGTGGCGGCCGGCGTGACCGTGGTCGCCTTCGCCGCCCTCTGGTACCTCTTCTCCCGCACCGACCTCGGCGTGGGCATGCGGGCCGCGGCCGCCGACGGCCCGACCGCCTCCCTCATGGGCATCCGGCTGTCCCGCACCGCGGCCACCGGCTGGGCGCTGGCGGGGGTGCTCGCCGCGGTCGCCGGCGTCTTCCTCACCTCCTTCCCCTCGCCGGGCGTCGCCCCGACCATCGCGCTCAGCGCCTTCGCCGCGATCCCCGCCTGGGTGCTCGGCGGGTTCGACTCGGTTCCCGGCGCCGTCGTCGGCGGTCTGCTCATCGGGCTCACCAGTGCCCTGGTCACCGGCTACGAGGGCGACCTCGAGGGCTTCCTCGGCACCGGCTTCGGCGAGGTCGCGCCGTACGTGGTCATGATCGTCGTCCTGCTCGTGCGGCCCTCGGGTCTGCTGGGCAGCAAGGAGGCCGTCCGTGTCTGACCACCTCCGCCGGATCGGGGGGCTCGTGCTCCTCGCCGTCGCCCTGGCCCTGCCCCTCGTGCTGAACGACTTCTGGCTGCAGACCGGGCTGTTCGTGATGGCCGCGGCCATCGGTGCGGTCGGGTTGACCCTGCTGGTCGGCGTCGCCGGGCAGCTGTCCCTGGGGCACGCGGCCTTCGCCGCGATCGGCGCCTACGTGTACGCCTGGTCCACCGGTGAGACCACGACGTCGGTCACCGGCGCCGGCCTGCCGCCGGTGCTGGGCCTGGTGCTGGCCGCACTCGTCGCGGCGGGGGTGGGGGCCGCCTTCTCGCCCGTCGCCGGCCGGCTGCGGGGCATCTACCTGGGGCTGGCCACCCTGGGGCTGGTCTTCATCGTGCGGCACCTGCTGCTCAACCTCACCGACTGGACCGGCGGGTTCACCGGCCGGTCGGTCGAGTCCTTCGCGCTGGGCGGCTTCAGCTTCAGCAACCGCGACCCCGACTACCTCGCCGTCGGTGGCGTGGAGTTCGAGGGTCTGCACCGGCTCTGGTACCTGTTCCTGCTGCTCGCGGTCGTGGCCTGCTGGCTGGCCGCGAACCTGCGCACGAGCCGCACCGGCCGGGCCTGGGCCAACGTGCGCGACTCCGAGACCGCGGCGGCCGCCATGGGCATCGGGGTGGCCCGGGCGAAGGCGGCGGCCTTCGTCGTCTCCTCCGCCTACGCCGGGACCGCCGGGGCGATGCTCGCCCTCGCCTACGGCCGGGTCGCCCCGGACGTGTTCTCCCTGACCGCGTCGGTCGACTTCCTGGTGATGATCGTGCTGGGCGGGCTGGGCTCGGTGGCCGGCGCCGTCGTCGGGGCGCTGTTCGTGACCGCGCTGCCGCTGGTGCTGGCCGAGTACAGCTCCGCGCTGCCCTTCCTCGCCGCGCCCGGCTCGGGCGGGCTGGACCCGTCCACGGCCAGCCGGATCGTCTACGGGCTGGCGATCATCGCCGTCCTGGTCTTCCTGCGCGGCGGGCTCGCCGGCGCCGCCCGGCGGCTCCGCCACCGCGGGGGCCCCGGCACAGGCGAGCCGGCCACGCCCGGGCCTGGCTCGCCCGGTCCCAGCTCACCCGACCTCGACACGTCCGACGGCGGCCACCCGGCCGCGGTCACCCACCCCCGGTCGAAGGAGACCACCCGATGAAGCACCTGCCCCGCACCTGTGCGCTCTCCGTCGCGGCTGCCGCGATGCTCGCGCTGGCCGCCTGCAGCACCACGGACCCGAACGCGTCCGGCGGTGACGGTGGCGGCGGAGCGGAGGGGGACGTGACCACCGGGGCCGGGGTGACCGACTCGGAGATCACCGTCGGCATGCTCACCGACCTGTCGGGCCCCTTCGCCGCCGGCGCCGCGGTGCAGGTCACCCAGACCAACGCCTACTGGGACCAGGTCAACGCCGACGGCGGGGTCTGCGACCGGGACGTCGTGGTCGACGTGCAGGACCACGGCTACGACCCGCAGCGCGCGGTGACCCTCTACCGCAGCATGGCGCCCGACGTCATCGCGCTGCAGCAGGTCCTCGGTGGCCCGACGAGCGCCGCGGTGCTGCCCCTGGCCGAGCAGGACGACGTGTACGTCGGCGGCGTCGGCTGGACCGGGTCCGCGCTGCAGTACGAGAACAACCAGCTCCCCGGTGCCAGCTACGCGATCGAGGCCGCCAACGCCGTCGACTACCTGGTCGACGAGCTCGGCGTGCCGGAGGGCGGCAAGATCGGCGTCGTCTACTTCGCCGGCGACTACGGCGGCGACGCCCTCGCGGGGGCGGAGCACGCCGCGGAGGAGCGGGGGGTGGAGATCGTCGCCCAGGAGATCACCTCGCAGACCACCGACCTCTCCGCGCAGGCCTCGGCGCTGGTCCAGGCCGACGTCGCGGGCGTCGTGCTCGCCGCGGCACCGACCCAGCTGGCCTCGCTCGCCGGGGTGCTGGCCACCCAGGGCGCCGACATCCCGATCGTCGGGATGAACCCGACGTTCAACCCCTCGCTGCTGGGCAGCCCGGTCGCGGACGCCCTGCTGGCCAACGCCTACAGCATCACCAGCGTCGCGCCGTACGCCTCGGACGCCCCGGGCGTCCAGGCCGCCAACGAGCTCTACGCGTCCGTCGCCCCCGAGGGCGACCTGGGCTGGGAGGTCCCGCTGGCCTACGTCCAGGCCGAGCTGCTCCGGCAGGCGCTCGAGGGCGCGTGCGAGTCCGGTGAGCTGACCCCGGAGGGCGTCGTCGCCGCCCTGCAGGAGAGCTCCTCGGTGGACACCGACGGCCTGCTGCCCGACGGGCTGGACTACTCCCAGCCCGGCCAGTCGCCCACCACCACCGTCTACGTCTCCAAGGTGGACGCCGCAGCCGAGGCCGGTCTGGCACTGCTGGACGAGTACAGCGGCCCCAGCGCGGAGTCCTTCTCCTACGGGGGCTGAGCGGTGCCGGCGCTGCGGGTGAGCGAGCTCAGGTCGCCGGCCGGGCACCTGGTGGAGGGCGTGCTCGGCGACGTCCTCCACCGGGCAGCCCGACAGGGGCCTGACGACCTGCTGCTGAGCACGCCGGCCACCGGCGGCACCTGGACGGCAGCGCAGCTGCTGGCCGACGCCCGGGCCGTGGCCGCGGGGCTGCTGGCCGACCGGGCGCCCGGCGCCCGGATCGCCACCTGCCTGGGCAACGGCCCCGCCGCGGTGCTCCTGCAGCTGGGCGTCGCCCTGGCCGGGATGACCCTCGTCCCGGTCAACCCCCGGTCCCGGCCGGCGGAGCTGGAGCACGCCCTCCGGCTCTCCGGTGCGGTCCGCGTCTTCGCCGCCGAGGACGTCGCCGGCAACCCGGTGGCCGATCTCTGTGCCGGGGTCGACGGGGTCGAGGTTGTCCGGGTCGGCGCCGACTGGCGGGCAGCCCTGCCGGAGGCCGCGCCGGGGGAGCTGCCGGTCGTCGACCCCGGGAGCCTGGCCCAGGTGCAGTTCACCTCGGGGACCACCGGCCGGGCCAAGGGCGTGCGGATCACCCACCGCGCGATGGTCCTCACCGGGCACGCCTTCGCCGACCGGCTGGGGCCGACCGCCGGACGGGTCTGGTGCAACCCGATGCCGCTGTTCCACACCGCGGGCAACGTGCTGGGGGTCGTCGGGGCGCTGTGGGCACGGGCCGAGCACGTCGTCCTGCCGTTCGCGCCCGGTCCGGTGCTGGAGGCCCTGGCCGACCGCCGGGTGACCATGCTGTCCGCCGCCCCCACCCTGCTCGACCTGCTGGCCGCTCAGGGTCCGCCGGAGCTGCCCGACCTGCGCGTGCTCTTCACCGGCGGGATGACGGTGACGCCGGCGTTCGTCGACCGGGTGGAGCAGGTGTTCGGCGCGCGGCTGTCGATCACCTTCGGCATGACCGAGACCTGCGGCTCGGTGCTGCTGACCGCACCGACCGACCCCGACCCGGTCCGCCGGGAGACCGTCGGGGCGCCGCTGGCCGGCACCGAGGTGCGGATCGCCGGTCCGGACGGCGCCGTGGTGCCGCCCGGGACGCCGGGGGAGCTCTGGGTGCGCGGCGAGCGGATCACCGACGGGTACCTCGACGACCCGGCGGCGACCGCTGCGGCCATCGACGCCGACGGGTGGCTGCACACCGGCGACCTGGCCGAGATGGACGCCGGTGGCGCCTGCCGGGTCGTCGGCCGGCTGAAGGACATGATCAAGACCGGCGGGGAGAACGTGTCCCCGGTGGAGGTCGAGGAGGTGCTGGCCGAGCACCCCGACGTCGCCCGGGCCGCGGTGGTCGGCGTGCCCGACGAGCGGTGGGGGGAGCTGGTGGTGGCCTTCGTCGTCCCGGCCGGCGGCCGCGACCCGCGGCCGGACGAGCTGACCGAGCACTGCCGGGAACGGCTGTCGCCGTTCAAGGTGCCGCGGTCGTGGCGGGTGGTGGACGAGCTGCCGATGACCGCCTCGGCCAAGGTGCAGCGCGCCGAGCTGCGCCGGATCGCGACGGCGGCGCCGTGAGACCCGGGCTGCTGGCCGACCTCGCGGCCGAGGGCACGGCGCTCGACGAGTTGCTCGGCGCACTGACGCCGGCCGACTGGGCCCGGCCCACCCCCGCGGCCGGGTGGACCGTCGCCGCCCAGGTGGCGCACCTGGCCTGGACGGACGAGATCGCCCTGCTCGCGGCCACCGCCCCGGCCGCCTTCGCCGCCCGGGCGGCAGACCACCCGGCCGACGCCGTGGACCGCGGAGCCGCCGAGGGGGCGGCCGCGCCGCCGGCTGCCCTGCTGGCCCGGTGGCGGGCCGGGCGCGCACGGCTGGCCGACGCGCTGTCCGCGGCGCCCGAGGGCACCCGGCTGCCCTGGTTCGGCCCACCGATGAGCGTCGCCTCGATGGCGACCGCGCGGCTGATGGAGACCTGGGCGCACGGGGTCGACGTCGGCGATGCCCTGGGCCGGCCTCCGCGACCCTCCGCGCGGCTGGACCACGTCGCCCACCTCGGCGTCCGCACCCGGGGGTTCGCGTTCGCCGCCCACGGGCTCCCTGCGCCGACGGCGCCGATCCGGGTGGAGCTCACCCGGGAGGACGGCTCCTCCTGGACCGACGGCCCCGAGGACGCCGAGCAGCGGGTGCGCGGGCCGGTGCTGGACTTCTGCCTGCGGGTGGTGCAACGCCGCCCCCGGGCCGACCTCGCCCTCGTCGCCGTCGGCCCGGACGCCGACCGGTGGCTGGACGTCGCCCAGGCGTTCGCCGGACCGCCGGGCCCGGGCAGCGAGGGCCGTCCCCGCGGCGGCGACGGGAGAGCGCGGTAGACCGGGCGCCCGTCGTCCCCGGTGCTCACGCGACCGGTGCATCCGGCCCGCGGAGGGCCCGGGAGATGCCGCGCGCGGCGGCCAGCAGCAGCGGGACGAGGTCGCGCCCGCGGCCGTCGTTCGGGACGATCACCGAGAGGGCCGCCACCACGTCGCCGCGACCGTCGCGGACCGGGACGGCGACGCCGGTCGCGTCGGGGTGCTGGTGTCCGGCGAGCACCGCCGCCTGGCTCCGCCGGACCTCGGCCAGCGCCGTCCGCAGCGGAGCGGCCGTACCGAACCCGGCCGGGGTGATCGGGCGCAGCGGACGCGACAGCACCCGTTCCTGGACGTCGTACGGCGCGTGCGCCAGCAGCACCAGACCGGACGACGAGGTGGGCAACGGCAGCCGGCCGGCGATCCGGGAGAAGTTGATGACGGCGTCGCGGGCACTGAGCCGTTCGAGGAAGAGCACGTCCTCGCCGTCCAGCACACCGAGTTGGGCGTGGTGGCCGACCACGGCGTGCACGTCCTCCAGGAACGGCATGGCGGCGTCGCGGAGCGACACCGTGGGGGAGGCGCGCGCGCCGAGCTCCCACAGCCGCACGCCGACCCGCACCTCGCGCCCCGGACCGCGCTCCAGCAGCCCGTGGGCGACCAGTTCGGCGACCAGCCGGGACGCGGTGGCCACGTGCAGACCGCTGCGCCGGGCCACCTCGCCGACCGTCAGGCCCGGCTCGTCGGCGGTGAAGGCGTCCAGCACCCGCACGGCGCGGGCCAGCACCGACTCGCCGGTCGGGGTCCGCGCCACGGAGGAAGTGTGACACCGGTCTCTCGTCCATTGAGAAAGACCTCCAGCCGGAGGTCACCGGTGTCGCACGCTGCCGGACGACGACGACGAGGAGGTCGGAGTGCCCCAGGTGGAGCAGTCGAACGAGACCCGCCGCAGCGCGGTGGACCGCACGGTGGTGCAGGTGGCGGAGAAGGTCCGCGTGGCGGACGGCGTCGTGACCCTGACGCTCACCGCGCCGGACGGCGGGCGGCTCCCGGACTGGACGCCGGGTGCGCACGTCGACCTCACCCTGGGCGACGGCCTCAGCCGGCAGTACTCGCTGTGCGGCGACCGGTGGGACGCGCACAGCTACCGGGTCGGTGTGCTGCTGGAGCCGGCGTCCCGCGGCGGGTCCCGGTACGTGCACGAGCAGCTGGAGCCCGGGCACGTGGTGGGGCTCGGCGGCCCGCGGAACCACTTCCCGCTGGTGCCCGCGGAGTCCTACCTCTTCGTGGCCGGCGGCATCGGCATCACCCCGCTGCTGCCGATGATCGTCCAGGCCCAGCTGCTGGGCGCGGACTGGCGACTGCTCTACGGCGGCCGGACCCGCAGCTCCATGGCGTTCCTGGCGGAGCTGTCGGCGTACGGCGACCGGGTCGCGGTGCGGCCGCAGGACGAGTCCGGCCTCCTGGACCTCGCCGGCTTCGTGGGCGACCCGCGGCCGGGGACCGAGGTCTACAGCTGCGGGCCGGCGCCGCTGCTGACCGCGATGGAGGCCGCGTGCGCCGCGTGGCCGGCCCGGGCGTTGCACACCGAACGGTTCGCCGCCGCCGAGCAGGGCCCTCCGGTGCGCACGGCGGCCTTCGACGTCCAGCTGCACCGCACCGGCCGCACCGTGACCGTCACCCCGGACGTGTCGGTGCTGGAGGCGCTCGGCGCCGCCGGTGTGGACGTGCTGTCCTCCTGCCGGCAGGGCACCTGCGGCACCTGCGAGACCACCGTGCTGGCCGGCGTCCCCGACCACCGCGACTCCTTGCTCAGCGACGACGAGCGGGCCGCCGGCGACTGCATGTACCCCTGCGTCTCCCGCTCCTGCAGCGACCGCCTCGTCCTCGACCTCTGACCGTGACCCCCCTGGAGCCGACCATGACCCTCGCCCCCAGCCCGGCGACCGACCTGCCGGTCAGTGACGCCGACCCGTTCGGTCACGAGGTCCTCGAGGACCCGCTGCCCCTCCACCACCAGCTGCGCGAGGCCGGGCCGGTGGTCTACCTGAGCCGTTACGACGTGCACGCGCTGAGCCGGTACGAGCAGGTGCAGGCCGCGCTGGTCGACTGGCAGCAGTTCCAGTCCGCAGCCGGGGTGGGACTGTCCAACTTCCGCACCGAGGAGCCCTGGCGGCCGCCGAGCCTGCTGCTGGAGGCCGACCCGCCGCGGCACGACGCGCCTCGCCGGGTGCTGACGGCGGTGCTCGGCCCGCGGGCGCTGCGGCGGCTGCGCGACCGCTGGGCCGCCGACGCCGAGCAGCTCGTCGACGAGGTCCTCGCCGCAGGCACCGAGTTCGACGCCGTCCCCGCCCTGGCGCAGGCGTTCCCGCTCCGGGTGTTCCCGGACGCCGTCGGCCTCGGGCCGGACGGCCGCGAGAACCTGCTGCCCTACGGCGACCACGCGTTCAACGCCTTCGGGCCGGCCAACGACCTGGTGGCCAAGGGCACACCCCGCGTCGCGGAGCTGTCGGGCTGGGTGGGCGAGCAGTGCGCCCGTGCCGCGCTGAGCGAGGACGGCTTCGGCGCGGCCATCTGGGCGGCGGCCGACCGTGGCGAGATCACCCCGCAGCAGGCGCCGCTGGTGGTCCGCTCCCTGCTCACCGCGGGGGTGGACACGACGGTGCACGCACTGTCGGCGATCCTCCACGCCTTCGCGACCCACCCCGACCAGTGGGCGCGGCTGGTCGCCGACCCGTCGCTGGCCCGGGTGGCCTTCGACGAGGCGATCCGTTGGGAGTCGCCCGTCCAGACGTTCTTCCGGACGACGACCGCCGACGTGCGCATCGGTGGCGTCGTCGTCCCCGAAGGGCGCAAGGTCCTGCTGTTCCTGGCCGCCGCCAACCGCGACCCGCGGCGCTGGACCGATCCGGACACCTTCGACCTGGGGCGTGACCCGTCCGGTCACGTGGGGTTCGGCATGGGGCTGCACCAGTGCGTGGGTCAGCACGTCGCCCGCCTGGAGGCCGAGGCCGTGCTCACCGCACTGTCCCGTCGGGTGCGGACGATCGCCCTCGCCGGCCCGGCCCAACGGCACCACAACAACACCCTGCGCGCCTGGCACAGCATGCCGGTCCGGCTGACCGTGCGGTGAACCCGGTCGGCGCCGAGCCGGCCTGCCGGCCGTGCTTCCGTGTGACGGAAGTGGCGTAGCCGGAGGTCCGTGAGGTCGGTCACTGTCGACCTGTCCAGGCATCTGCGAGAGGGAGACGATGACGTCGATCGTGCGCAACCAGTGGTACGTGGCCGCCTACGGTCGCGAGGTCGGCCGCGAGCTGTTCAGCCGCACGATCTGCGGGGAGTCGATCCTCTTCTGGCGGACCGAGGCCGGTGCGGTCACCGCGATGAGCGACCGCTGCGTGCACCGCCGGTTCCCGCTCTCCCAGGAGCCCAGTCACCTGGTCGGCGACACCGTCGTCTGCGGGTACCACGGCTTCACCTACGGCGCCGACGGCGGCTGCGTGGCCGTCCCCGGCCAGACGCGGGTGCCGCGCACCGCCCGGCTGAAGAGCTACCCCGTGGTGGAGCAGGACAGCTTCGTCTGGGTGTTCATCGGCGACGCCGAGAAGGCCGAGGGCACCGCGATCCCGCGCGCGCCGTGGCTGGCCCAGGAGGGGTGGACGACGGTCAGCGGCATGGAGCCGCTCGCTGCGCGGGCCAGCCTGCTGGTCGACAACCTGATGGACCTGTCGCACGAGACCTACCTGCACGGCGGCTACATCGGGACGCCGGAGGTGGCGGACACCCCGATCACCACCGAGGTCGACGACGCCGCGGGGGTCGTCTACGTCAGCCGGCACATGGCCGACGCCGAGTGCCCGCCGTTCTACGCGAAGAGCACCGGCATCACCGGCCGGATCACCCGCTGGCAGGACATCGAGTTCACCCCGCCCTGCCTGTACAAGCTGCACAGCCGGATCGCCCCGGTCGGGGTGCTGCCCCACGCCGACGGCAGCGACCCGGACGCCTTCCACGTCGAGGTCGTCTACGCGATCACCCCGGAGACGGAGTCCAGCACGCACGACTTCTGGGCCGTCGCCCGGGACTTCGCCCTCGACGACGAGGGGGTCTCCGACTTCCTCCGGGAGAGCAACCGCACCGTCGTGCTGCAGGACGTCGTCGCCCTCGACGTGCTGGAGAAGGTGCTCACCGGTGAGCCGGACGGCTACCAGGAGCTCTCCATCAACATCGACACCGGCGGCCTGGCCGCCCGGCGGATCATCGCCCGGCTGGCGGCCGAGGGCGCCGGCGAGGAGGCCCCGGCCGCGCCGCCGGCCCGCACCCCCGCCGGTGTCCGCAGCCCCGCGGCGGCCACCCGGTGACCGTCCCCGAGCCCCGGGACGGGTCGCGCACCGAGCCCGGGCTGACGCTGCCCGCGCCGCGCCAGGTGCTCGAGGGCGAGCGGGTGCTGCGGGTCAACTGGCTGCCCGGCTCCGACCGGCTGCGCGGCCTGTGCCACTGCGGCGCCGAGGCCGAGGCCTCGGACCCGGTGGAGATGTGGGAGTGGCTGCTGGCCCACCCCGACCACCCCGCGGGCGGCCCGGTCGAGCCCTCGGTGACGGGCCCGCTGCCCACCCCGCCGGCCCATCTGGTGACCGACCCGCTGGTGATCGTCCGCCGGGTGCCACTCCCCGCCTGAGCGCGGACCCCCACCCACCCGCCGCCGGAGGTCCCCGCCCTCCTGGCGGGAGTCCGGGGACGGACCCGGCAGGGAGCCGGGGACGCATGCCGGCTGCGGCAGGACCATGAACGAGGAGAACAGTGCACAGCACCCATGACGAGGTCGACCTGCGGCTGCAGGTGACCCGGCGGACGACGGGTGCCGAGGGCGTCGTCGTCCTGGAACTGCGCGACCCGACCGGGGCCGACCTGCCGGCCTGGTCGCCCGGCGCGCACATCGACCTGCGGCTGCCCGGCGGGCTGACCCGGCAGTACTCGCTGTGCGGCGACCCGCACGACCGGGCGGTCTGGCAGATCGGCGTGCTCCGGGAGCCGGCGGGCCGGGGCGGTTCGGCCCTCGTGCACGACCAGGTGCAGGAGGGCGCGGAGGTCGACGTCCGCGGGCCCCGCAACCACTTCGAGCTGGTGCCCGCCGCGCGGTACGTCTTCATCGCCGGCGGCATCGGCATCACCCCGATCCTGCCGATGGCCGCGGCCGCCGAGGAGGCCGGCGCCACCTGGGAGTTCCACTACGGCGGGCGCACCCGCACGTCGATGGCCTTCCTCCAGGCGCTGGAGGCGCTGGAGGCGAAGACCGGGCACGGCCTGCGGGTCACGCTGCACCCGCAGGACGAGGTGGGGCTGATCGACCTCGACCGCATCCTGGGCACCCCGCAGCCGGACACGGCGGTGTACTGCTGCGGGCCCGAGCCCCTGCTGACGGCGGTGGAGCAGCGCTGCACCGACTGGCCGCCCGGGGCGTTGCACGTGGAACGATTCGCACCCAAGGAGCAGGGCGAGCGGGTGCTCAGCGGCGACTTCGACGTCGAGCTGACGCTGTCGGGGACGACGCTGACCGTCCCGCCGGACAAGTCGATCCTGCAGGTGGTCGAGGAGGCGGGCATCCCGGTCCTCTCCTCCTGTCAGGAGGGGACGTGCGGCACGTGCGAGACCGGGGTGCTGGAGGGGACCGTCGACCACCGCGACTCGTTGCTGACCCCGGAGGAGCAGGCGGCGAACGACACGATGTTCATCTGCGTCTCCCGTGCGGCGTGTCCGAAGCTCGTCCTGGAGCTCTGAGCCCGGCCGGGCCGGCGGCGCGGCGGACGGCGGGCAGCAAGCTGCTGGCCGTCCTCGACGCGTTCACCCGGGACCGGCGCGCGCTGACCCTCTCGGAGATCGCCCGGGCCACCGACGTCCCGCTGTCGACCGCGCACCGGCTGATCGCCGAGCTGTGCAGCTGGGGCGGGCTCGAGCGGGACCCCGACGGCCGGTACCGGGTCGGGCTGCGGCTGTGGGAGCTCGGCGCCCTGGCGCCGCGCGGGCTGGGGCTGCGGGAGGCGGCCCTGCCGTTCATGGAGGACCTCTACGAGGTGACCCACGAGAACGTCCAGCTGGCGGTGCGGGACGGCGTCGAGGTGGTGTTCGTCGAGCGCTTCGCCTCCCGGGACGCGGTCGCGGTCTACACCGAGGTCGGCGGCCGGTTCGCGCTGCCGCCCACCGGGGTCGGGCTGGTCCTGCTCGCGCACGCCCCGGCCGAGGTGCAGGAGCAGGTGCTGGCCGCGCCGCTGCGCCGGTACACCGCGCAGACGATCACCGACCCGGTGCAGCTGCGCCGCGTCCTGGCCGAGGTCCGCCGCGCCGGGGTGGCGGTCAGCGACCGGCAGGTCACGGACGACGCGGTCTCGGTGGCGGCGCCGATCTCCGCCCGCGGCGAGGTGGTCGCGGCGCTGTCGATCGTGGTGCGGGGCAGCTCGCCGGCCGCCGTCCGGCCGATGGCGCCCGGTGTCCGGGCCGCTGCCCGGGCGATCAGCCGGACCCTGTCCGGAGGCTCAGCCGAGGGCTGAGTGTTCACCCACAAACCTCCGCAGCCTACCGAGCGCGCGAGCAGCCTCAGCGAGTCGCTTGCCGGGCGTCTCAATCGTGTGAGAGGTTCAACCCGTGATGGATTGGTTGTTCGACGATAGAACTCAATGTTGGTCAGTCCAGACAACTATGACGGTTCCTGACTATGTGACCTTAATTCGAGAGGCGCACGAGTCCCAAGGGTCGCTCACTGGTCAGCGTGACGTGTTGACTACTACAACGGCGAAACGCATCCGCACGCGGATGGTTGCTGACTTGAACTTGGGGGCCGTGCTGCCCCCGGTGGTCATCGGAGCCGTCGTTCCAGCCGACCTATTCGGAAAGCTCCCTATGGAGGACGCCTCGGCGGTGGCCGAGTTCCTGCCAGAAGGAACCATCAAGACGCTTTCGATTATCGACGGTATGCAGCGAACTGCCGCAATGCTAGAGGCCCTCGAGATAAGCGACGCACTGAAATCTCGATCAATCCGCGTTGAATTCTGGATCGCCAGCAACGTGAGAAGCATGATTTATCGAATGTTGGTGCTGAACACCGGCCAAGTGCCCTGGACGATCAGTCGTCAGCTTTCAGTGATCTATGCGCCATTAATCGAAGAGATCGTAGGCCGCGTCTCAGGTGTCGAGAGGGTGTTCACGCCCGACAGTCCAGGGCGGCGCGTGGACGCCGGACAGTACTCGAGTAGTCACTTGGTCGAGTTGTACATCGCCTTCTCGCTACGGAAAACGTCTGTCGATACAAGAGAAGCCGTCTCCGACGAGTTCTCGCGGCTAGACTTCGTGGAAAATCTCTCAGAGCCCGAGTTCCAAGAGCAATTCTATTCCGCTATGGGGATTCTTGCGGCTCTAGACAGAGCCTTCACGCGATTCGACGCCGGTTCCGGTCAACGGTACAGTCGGGGTAAAGATGTTTTTGGGGCGCAGCCCGCACGAATTGGGTTGATTGTTGCGATCGGTGCATATGTCCTCGGCCGGCCGGGGGCCGACACTTCTGCCGATGACCGTGGTCGCCGACTTGCGCGTGTTCAGAGTTGGTCGGACACCCTTCTGGCCCGATTGAACGAACTCGACGACGAGCAGCTGGGCGAATTCTTGAAGCTAGATGTTCTAGCAGAGACGCTGGACCGACGCGTCGGACAGGTTGGTCGCTATGAGCGGTCCGTCTTTTATGAGGCGTTCAAAGCTCTAATTGAGGATCAATTCGAGGTACCGAGTATGGAGCCCTGCTGGCGGGCTAACTAAATGTCGCGGGAGATGATCGCAGCCAACGCTGCACTGTTTGGCCACCTACTTGATTACTGTCGAGATCGAGGGGATGAATGGCCAAATGGTGATGCTCGACGATTCGTCGCCAGCGACGACGCTGACAAGCGGTACTTGAAGGAACTGCGAATACTTGAGGTTGTTCGTTTTGGGCTGCGCCGCGCTATTGCTCGAATTGCAGTCGAAGAGGCGCACTACTTCGTGACGGTAGGGTTTGAGTTCGACTCTTCCGTCGACGGTCTGGTTTCCGTCGAGGCCAACGGCGGTGCCGTCGTGGCGATACTCTCGGAGCTTCGCCCACTCCCCGTTGCGCCAGCCTCGATGGTGCGGAACATCGTTGAAGTCGGCAAGATGGGCGACGTTGGATATATAGGGCATGACATCGGAAGCGTTCACTCGCTTTTTCCCGAGGTGCGCCTATATGAATGCTCCAACATGCCGGCCGAAAGTACTTGGCGTGTCTTTTTGCTCTTGGGTGTTGATGAATGCTCCCTGGGGGAGTCGTGGGTAGACGCGGGTTTGCGGGAAGGGTTGGTCAACCTAGCCAGCATTCAGAATGCCGACTTGCCGTATGGTGCCCTTTGTCGATCGATCTTCGACTGGGACCCGACCGCCATGTATATGGCCTTATATAGGTGCATTGAGGCGACTTACGCATACGAGGCGTGCCGCAGGCTTGCAGTAGCACTGCAAGTAGATGAGTCGTGGCAGTCGATTGCCGCGGTTCTGCAGAAAGAGATTGGATGGTACCCGCGCGAAGCTCAAAGTCTTGTCCTCGTGTTGCAGTATGCGGACGATGGTGACCTTCGCGAGATATGTGACCAGTTGAACGTCGGGCCAGCTGATGACGTTAAGGTCGCGGCGGCTCGTGCTATCTACGAATTGAGAAATCGATTAGTCCACTTTCGGGTCGGGCAGGAGGCGGTGCGCCGTGAGGCCATGGACTGGAACCGGCTCTGTGAATCAATGAGTCGAGTGGTCGCGGATGTCTTCAGTACCGCGTTCCGCCGCATGGATGTCGAGCTCGGACAGCCGTTGGTCAGCTAGTGCCGAGGGCGTGCACGGCCATTCCCCCCGCGGCCGGCAGGTCACCGACGACGCGGTCTCGGTGGCGGCGCCGATCTCCGCCCGCGGCGAGGTGGTCGCGGCGCTGTCGATCGTGGTGCGGGGCAGCTCGCCGGCCGCCGTCCGGCCGATGGCGCCCGGTGTCCGGGCCGCTGCCCGGGCGATCAGCCGGACCCTGTCCGAAGGCCCCGAACAGGCCTGAGGTATGGCGCGCTCCCGGACGTGCGCTGTTCTCCCGATCATCTCCTGAGGGTCACCCGCTGGTCCGCCCTGGCGACGGAGAGTTCCCGCGACAGATGCACAGCGGACCATGCGGGAGCCTTCGATGAGCCACGACCACCACCACGACCACCCTCACCACCACCACCACGACGGCCACTCGCACGGTGCGGACTCCGGCGTGGAGGGCACCTGGGCCGACCCGCAGGCCGACGACCCGTTGTCGGTGTCGCGCCGGGCCTTCCTGGCCACCACCGCCGTCGTCGCCGGTGCCGCCGCCGGGCTGGGCGGCGCCGCCTCCGGCCTCGGTCAGGGTGTCGCCGCCGCCGCGGGCGCGGGGACGACCACCAACCCGTGGACCGGTCGCACCCGGTACTACGCCGGCGACCACCACATCCACACCCAGTACTCGCCCGACGCGCAGTACGACGTGGCCACCCAGGTCATCAAGGGCCGGCAGTACGGCCTGGACTGGATGGTCATCACCGACCACGGTGGCGTCGCCCACCAGAAGCTCTCGATCGACAAGATCACCCCGGAGATTGAGGCGGTCCGGCGGCAGTACGCCGGCACGATGATCTACCAGGGCCTGGAGTGGAACATCCCCAACGCCGAGCACGCCACGGTCATGCTGCCCCCGGGGAGCGCGACCGTCGACATCCTCAAGGCCTTCGAGGCCGGCTACGACGGCAGCGTGCTCGCCGCCAACGGCGTGACCGGCAACGTGGAGGCCTACGCGATCGAGGCGCTGAAGTACCTGGACAACCAGGTGCGCAACCGGCGGACCGAGATCGCGCTGATGTTCGCCAACCACCCCGCCCGGCAGGGCATCGACAGCCCGCACGAGATCCGCAACTGGCGCGACGCCGCCCCGTCGGTCGCCGTCGGCATGGAGGGCGCGCCCGGCCACCAGGCCGCCGGCATCCCGGTCTCGCAGGGCGGCCCCGGCAGCGGCCGCGGCTACTACGACAACGCCGGCGCCCGGGCGGACCGGTTCGTGCCGTACCCGCCGGAGTCCTACCGGACCTTCGGTGGCTTCGACTGGATGACCGCGACCCTCGGCGGGCTGTGGGACTCCCTGCTCGCCGAGGGCAAGCCGTGGTGGGTCACCGCCACCTCGGACTCCCACCGGGTCTTCCGGGACACCCGCGTGCAGGGGCCGCTGGACTTCACCACCAACGGCACCAAGGGCGACGCCGTCGACACCGGCCGGCCGATCACCCAGTACGGCGACTTCTGGCCCGGCCAGTACAGCAGCACCCTGGTCGGGTCGGACTCCCGCTCCTACGTCGGGATCATGCAGGGCCTGCAGGCCGGCAAGGTCGTCGCCGTGCACGGCCGCATCATCGAGGCCCTGGACGTGCGGGTCCGCTCGGTCAAGGACGGCGACCCGCGGGGTGCCACGCTCGGTGGCCGCACCTGGGTGCGCCGTGGCGGGGCCGTCACGGTGACCATCACCGTCAAGGTGGCCGGTGGCGCGAACGCCAACGGCGACGTGCCCAAGCTGGCCAAGGTCGACCTGATCAGCGGCCCGATCACCGGTGAGGCCAGCGACCGGGACCGGTTCACCGCCCCGGAGACCACCGTGGCGAAGACCTTCGAGGTGGGCCGCGGCCGGGCGCAGTGGACCTTCGAGCACACGTTCACCAACGTCGACCGGTCGTTCTACGTGCGCCTGCGCGGCAGCGACGGCAACCAGCTCGACAGCAACGGCAACCCGCTGATGGACGTCGTCGGGGACGCGAACCCGTGGGAGGACCTCTGGTTCTACGCCAACCCGGTGTTCGTCGACGCGATCTGATGACGGGCGCGCTGACCGCACCCTGGTGGGGCGCGGCGCCGGGGGCCGAGCTCCCCGACGCCCACCTGCTGGCGGCGGTCGACGAGGCGCTCGCCGGGTCGGGGGCCGAGGCGGAGCTGGTCTGCACCCACGTGGACGGCTCCGCCCCGGCGCCCCGGGTCGGCGTCTCGATCCGGCTGACCGGGGAGCCGGCCGACCCGGCGGCCACCCGGTCGGCGCTGGCCCGGGCGCTCGCCGGCCCGGTGGTGGCCGGCGGCACCGGCGACGCGGACGTCGCCGGGCCGGCCCGGACGGCGCTGCGCGAGGTCACTGCCGGAGAGGCCGGCCGGGCGATCCGCTTCCCGGGGTCGGCGTCGGTCACCGGGCGGGTCTCCGCGACCGACCTGGTCGCGGCCACCGCGATCGAGCAGGTCACCGGGATCGGCGTGGAGCCGGCCGGCACCGACGTCGTGGACACCGGGCCGAACGGGTTCCTGCGGCCCAGGTTCACCGGCGGGCGGCTCACCCTGCTGGTCGAGCGGGCCGCCGGGGGAGTGCTCCAGCCGTTCGAGATCGAGGACCCGCACCAGTGCTGCGAGGGCGGCGGGCACTGAACACCCGGGCGACAGGGATGGCCATCCCTGTCGCCCGGGGACTCAGACGGCGGAGACGGCGAAGCCGATCTCCTTGTCCGAGACGCACGCCGGGAAGGTCTCGAACACCCGGGCCCGCTCGGGGGAGTCGTGGTAGGCGTCCTCCACCCGGCGGAACTCGTCCTGGTCCCCGTCGTGCGCGACGGCCCAGGTGAACGTCCGGTGCTCCTCGTCGGCGAGGGCGAACAGCACCCGGAACCCGTACTGCTCGCGCACCGGCAGCAGCGTGGGGAACCAGGCCAGGAAGTCGGCCATCCGGCCCGGTTCCAGCACGTATCGGCGCAGCTGCACGGTCTCCATGCCGTCATCCTGCCCGCCGCGCCCGGGCCGCGCGGACGAGGGAGGCCGTGACCGACCGGTGTCCCGCGCGGCGGTCGACCGACCCACGGCAGACTGTCGGCGTGCGCTCTCCGACCGACGGCTGGACGACCTGCGCCCTGGGCCACCGGCACTGGGGGCTCGCCGGGGCGGCCGGCCTGCTGCTGCACCGGCCCGGCGATGGCGGCGGGGTCGAGGTGCTGCTCCAGCTGCGGGTCGGGTGGTCGCACCACGGCGGCACCTGGGGCACGCCGGGGGGCGCGCTGCATCCCCAGGAGTCCGCGGTCGACGGCGCCCTGCGCGAGGCGGGGGAGGAGCTCGGGCTGCGCCGGGCGGACGTCGTCCTGGGCGCGGAGTCGGTCGACGACCACGGCGGCTGGAGCTACACCACCGTGCTGGCCACGCCCGCCGGTGCGCTCGAGCCCGGCGACCTGGCGCTGAACGACG
Organism: Modestobacter marinus; assembly: GCF_011758655.1. NCBI lineage: Bacteria > Bacillati > Actinomycetota > Actinomycetes > Geodermatophilales > Geodermatophilaceae > Modestobacter > Modestobacter marinus. The sequence continues at coordinate 902,013 of NZ_JAAMPA010000001.1, read as the reverse complement.
AGAGCGAGGGCGTCGGCTGGTTCGCCCTCGACGCGCTGCCGGTGCTGCACCCCGGGCTCGCCGCCACCCTGCCCGCGCTCGCGCGCGTGGTCTCCGGCACCGCCCCGTGACCGGGCGGCTGACCGCGGCGCGGGTCCACTGGACCGTGCTGGCGCTCCTCGTCGGGGCGTGCCTCGTGACGTCCCTGACCCGCACCCTGGTCGAGACGGCCGGCGGCCGCACCACCGCGGTGACGGAGCTGATCCGGTGGCTCAGCCTGTTCACGGTCGGCAGCAACGTGCTGGTGCTGATCGCCGCGACGTCCCTGGCGCTGGAGCCGCTGCGCTCCGGCCGGCTGTGGCGGGTGCTCCTGCTCGACGCGCTGCTGGCCATCACCGTCACCGGCCTGGTGTTCTCGGTGCTGCTCGCGCCCACCGTCGACCCCAGCGGGGTGACGGTGTGGACCAACCTCGTGCTGCACTACCTGTCCCCGCTGGCCATGGTGGTCGGCTGGCTGGTCTTCGGTCCCCGGCCGCGGATCACCGGCGGCACGGTCGCCTGGGCGATGCTCTACCCGGTGGCCTGGATCGGCTGGACGATGGTGCACGGGGCGGAGAGCCGCTGGTACCCCTACTTCTTCCTGAACGCCCGCGACCTCGGTCTGGCGGTCGCGCTGCGGAACACCGCCGGCGTCGTCCTCCTGGCGCTGGCGTTCCTGCTCGTCTACTGGGCGGCCGACCGGTGGCTGCCGGCCACCCCGGGCCGCCGACGCGAGCGCGACGAGGTCCCCGCGGCCGGCTGACCGGGGACGTCGGCGTCCCGGTCGCGCGCGGAGCTCAGCCCGGGGACACCGACACGGTGACCAGCCGGTGGTCGCCGAGCGGGAGCTGCCGCACCTCGGGGTGCTGCGGGTCCAGGCCGGCCGGGCCGAGCACGTGGTCGAACTGCACCCGCGGGGCCGGGGCCGGGTAGCTCGGTTCGCTGACCAGCCGCGCAGCGCCGAACACCCGGGCCGGCACCGGCCCGACGAGGTTGAGGTCGCCGGCCAGCACGACCGGGCCGGGCAGCCCGGCGCACCACCGGCGCAGCCGGGTCAGCTGGCGCAGCGCGGTGTGCGGCGCGAACGACAGGTGGGTGCAGACCACGGTGCACTGCTCCAGCTCGGCGGCGATCGCCAGCCGCGGCTCGTCGGGGAACCACCACCGGCGCACCTGCCCGGTCCGCGGGTCGGGGGCCTGCAGCGGGAGCCGCGCCCGCCCGGCGCCCAGCCCCAGCACCGACCAGCGCCGCACCGGCAGCCGGCTGACCAGCGCGATCCCGTAGTGCGGGCCGGTCAGTGCCTCCCAGGACCCGCGGAGCACCGGCGGGTCGACCGGCGTCCAGCTGCGGAACGGGTCGGGGGTGCCGGCGACGGCCGCGGCGAAGCGCCACTCGGGCGCACCGAGCGCCCGGGCCACCTCGGCCGGCTGGTCGACACCGTGCGACCGTGGCTGGGCCACGTCGACCTCCTGGACGGCGAGGACGTCGACGTCCACGTCTGCCAGCCCGGCCCGCAGGGCCGCGGCGTCCAGGGGGCGACCCCCGGCGTCGCGACCGGAGGCGAGGTTGAAGGTCCCGATCCGCACCGGGAGAACCCTGCCCCCTCTCCACCGAGATGGCCATTCCGGTGGAGGGAGGGCGAGGGGAGGGGCGGGCGGCTAGGTTCGGGGCCGTGAGTGCCCGCGCCGACGTCTCGGAGATCTTCGACCCCACTGCCTGGCGGCCGGTGGAGGGCTTCGAGCAGCTGACCGACGTCACCTACCACCGCGCCGTCGACGCCGGGGTGGTGCGGATCGCCTTCGACCGGCCCGAGGTCCGCAACGCCTTCCGGCCGCAGACGGTCGACCAGCTGCTCGCCGTGTTCGAGCACGCCCGGCTGGCCACCGACGTCGGCTGCGTGCTGCTCACCGGCAACGGCCCGAGCGCCAAGGACGGCGGCTGGGCGTTCTGCTCCGGCGGTGACCAGCGGGTGCGCGGCAGGTACGGCTACGAGGCGGGCGACGGGGCGAACGGGCGGCTGCACATCCTGGAGGTGCAGCGGCTGATCCGGTTCATGCCGAAGGTCGTCGTCTGCGTCGTCCCCGGGTGGGCGGCCGGCGGCGGGCACAGCCTGCACGTGGTCGCCGACCTGACCCTGGCCAGCGCCGAGCACGCCAGGTTCAAGCAGACCGACGCCGACGTCGGCAGCTTCGACGGCGGCTTCGGCTCGGCGTACCTGGCCCGCCAGGTGGGCCAGAAGTTCGCCCGAGAGGTGTTCTTCCTCGGCGAGGAGTACTCCGCGGAGGAGGCGCACCGGATGGGCATGGTCAACCGGGTCGTGCCGCACGCCGAGCTGGAGGCCACCGCGCTGGACTGGGGCCGCCGGATCGTGGCCAAGAGCCCGACCGCCCAGCGGATGCTCAAGTACTCGTTCAACCTGATCGACGACGGACTGGTCGGTCAGCAGCTGTTCGCCGGGGAGACCACCCGGCTGGCCTACATGGCGGAGGAGGCGGTGGAGGGGCGGGACTCCTTCCTGGAGAAGCGCCCGGCCGACTTCTCCCGCTTCCCCTGGCATGTGTGAGGACCCCGTCGCCCCCCACCACTCGCTCCGCTCGCGGCGGGTCCCTGCGACGGGGCCTTCCAGCCCAGCCCATAAGCCCACGTCCCGGAGGTAGAGAGATGATCGTCGAGGTGATCGGTGGTGCCGACGAGGTGCCCGAGGTGCGGGTGTCCGACGTCGACGACCTGGCCACGCTGCACCTGGCGGTGGGTGCGCTGACCGACGAGGACGTGGACCGAGCGCTGCGCGACGCCGGCCTGGGCCGGCTGACCGACGGGGACACCGGGCTGCTGGACGTGGCGGCCCTGCGCGCCGCCGCCGAGCCGCAGGCGACCGCCGACGGCTGGGCGCAGCACTTCGACCGGATGGTGCAGCAGGCCGGCGAGAAGGGCTGGACCGCGGACGACGGGGCCAGCCTGCAGGTGCACGTGGAGCCCGCCGCGTCAGCCTGAGGACGCTCCGACGACACGCCCGGCGACATGTGATCTGAATGTGGAGTCGCTCGGTTGTTGTGGTCACTCCACCTTCTTGGGCACGATTGCACGGTGACGACGACCGAACTGTCTCCGCGACCCGCCGGCGCCCGCCCACCGGGGCGTCCGCTCTCCTCGGAGCTGTCCGAGCAACTGGTGGCCGTGGCGGTGGAGATCCTCGCCGACGAGGGCTGGGGGAGGCTCAACAGCGACCGCGTGGCTGCCCGCGCCCGGGCCGGCAAGGCCGGCATCTACCGGCGTTGGCCCACCATGGCCGCGTTGGCGCGGCACGCCCTGAGCACCGCGCCGCTGGTCGAGCTGCCCCCTGACTCCGGGTCACTGCACTACGACCTCTGCGAGCTGCTGGCCCGCTGGACCCGTCCGCTGGACCGGGCCGAGCGCGCTGCCGCGAGCCTGATGGGGGCCGCACGGCACGACGAGGAGCTGCGCGCTGGCCTGGAGGAGGCGCTGGTGCGCCCGCTGGCCGACGTGGTCCGCGAACTGGCGGCGCGGGAGGCCGCCCGCGGGCGGGAGCTGCCGCCGCAGCGGGTCGCGCTGCTGAGCTCGGCGGTGCAGGCGCTGTGGTGGCAGCGCTACACGGTCTTCGGTCCCGCGCCGATGAGCACCGCGCAGGTCGAGCAGCTGGTCACCGGCGTGCTGCTGCCGATCGCCGGGCCGGAGCAGCTGCCCCCCGACTGACGGAGGACCCCGTCCCCCGCGAGCTCGGGACGGGGCCGGACGGCGGCAGCGGAGTCCTCGCTCAGTCGATCCGGACGTCCAGCTGGCGGGCGAGCCGGCGCACCCCGTCCTCCAGCATGGAGAGGGTGGCGGCGGTGCTCGCGTGCTCGGGTCCGCGCGCCGCGGCGCCGTGCTCGGTGCCGAGCACCCGCCGGCGGTTCGCGAGCACCAGCACGCGCCCGGCCACCAGGAACAGGTCGCCCGCCAGCCGGCTGAGCAGCTCGACCGACGCACCGTCCGGCTGCTCCGATGACGAGAGCGCCGTCGCCAGGGCGGCGGCCACCCGGCTGCCGGCCTCCTCGACCAGGGTCCGCTCCCGTTCCTGCAGGCTGGTGGACCGCGCCAGGACCTCCACGTAGCTGCGGTTCTCCGGCTGCGTCTCCTGCTCCAGCAACTGGTGGAGGTCGTCCTCCAGGTAGTTCCGCAGCGCGGCGAGCGGTCCGGTGCCGTCCGGCCGCGTGGTGACGGCGGAGGCGACCCCCTCCACCCACGGGGTCCGGCCGTCGAAGAAGAGCGCTTCCTTGCTGTCGAAGTGGTTGAAGACGGTCTGCACCGCGACGTCGGCGGCAGTGGCGATGTCGGCGATCGTCACCACGTCGAAGCCGCGCTCGGCGAACAGGCGCTGAGCCGCCGCGCGTATCTCCGCCCGGGTCTGCGCCTTGCGGCGTTCCCGGCGCCCCCCTGCCGCCGCGTCCACGGTCGCCAATGTAGAGCCCAGCCCACCCTGGCGGGCACCGAGTCAGCTGGTCAGGGCCGTGTCCGCGGCGGCGCGCAGCCGGGCGTGTGCCGGTGCCCAGTCCGCCCAGACCGCGTCGGCCCAGGCGCGGACCAGGGTCGGCAGGTCCACGACGTCCAGGTCGGCGGCCAGGTCGGCGACGGTGGTCGTCCACCGGGACGGTGGGGTCAGGTCGCGGGGGGCGGCGTCGTCGACCCGGCTGCCGAGTGCGGCCGCACGTGCGGGGTCGACGTCCCGCTCCCGGGCCAGGGCAAGCCGGACCGGTGCGGCGGCCGGTGCACCGGGCACCAGGTGCTGGGCGTCGTAGGCGTCGGTGGACACCTGCAGCAACGCAGCGGCCCGCACGTCCTGCCCCGCTTCCTCGCGCAGGCCGCGCACCGTCACGGCGAACAGCCCGGCGCAGCTGGCCGAGGCGCCGGCGTGCGTACCGGCCAGGCCGGGGACGACGGCGAGCACCGAACCGCAGCCGGGGCAGACCGAGGTCTGCGTCGCCGGCTCGGGGGTCGGGGTGTCGATGCCGGTCACGACGGTCGATCGTGCCGCACCGGCCCGGGCACCGCCGACCGGGCGCGATGGCACTGGGTGCCACCCCCGCGGCGGGAGAGGGCGCCGGACCCCCTAGCGTGGGCCAGGTCACGCTCGAGACAGGGAGACGGTGGATGAAGACGCACGGTGCGGTGCTGCGGGGTCCCGGTGACTGGGAGGTCGTGGAGCTGGAGCTGGTCGACCCCGGCCCGGGGCAGGTGCTGGTCGAGATGGCGTACGCCGGGCTGTGCCACTCCGACGAGCACCTGCGGTTCGAGAGCCAGCGGTACCCGATCGTCGGCGGGCACGAGGGTGCCGGCGTCGTCCAGGCCGTCGGGGCCGGGGTCACCGGCGTGCAGCCCGGCGACCACGTGGTCACCTCCTTCCTGCCGGCGTGCGGCCACTGCCGCTGGTGCGCGACCGGCCGGTCCAACCTCTGCGACCTCGGCGCGACGATCGGCACCGGGCAGCTGCCCGACGGCACCTGGCCGTTCCGGCTGGACGGCGAGGAGCTCGGCGGCTTCTGCATGGTCGGGGCCTTCGCCCGGCACTCGGTGCTGTCGGAGTTCTCCTGCGTCAAGATCGAGCCGCACCTGCCGCTGGACGTCGCCGCGCTGATGGCGTGCAGTGTCCCGACCGGCTGGGGGTCCGCGGTGAACGCCGGGCCGGTGCGCCAGGGCGACGTCGTGGTCGTCGTCGGCACCGGGGGAGTGGGCTGCAACGCGGTGCAGGGCGCGGCGATGGCCGGGGCGGGCGCCGTCGTCGCCGTCGACCCGGTGGCCTTCCGCCGCGAGTTCGCCCGGACCCTCGGCGCCACCCACGCGGTCGCCGACACCGGGGAGGCGGCGGGCCTGGCCCGGCAGCTGTCCCGCGGCACCGGGGCCGACGTCGTCATCCTGGCCACCGGCACGACCAGCCCGGAGATCACCGGCGGCGCCTACCGCTGCCTGGGCAAGGGCGGCACGCTGGTGCTCACCGGCCTGGCCGACCACACGATGGCGACGACCGTCGCGCTGCCCGGCAACATCACCACGGTCTACGAGCAGCGGGTGCAGGGCGCGCTGTACGGGATGTGCAACGCCTACCGCGACATCCCGCGGCTGCTGCGGCTCTACGAGGACGGCGCGCTGCAGGTCGAGTCGCTGATCACCAAGCGGTACTCGCTCGACGAGGTCAACCAGGGCTACCAGGACCAGCGCGACGGCACGGTCATCCGCGGCGTCCTCCAGCACTGATCCCCGGGGGGCCGAGGTCGCGACTTCGGCCCCTCGGGGATGGGCGGGCGGGTGGCTGGGCAGGGGACCGGGCATGGCCGAACCCACGATCGCCGTCATGGACGTCGACGGCACCCTCGTCGACTCGAACTACCAGCACGCCCTGGCCTGGTACCGGGCGCTCCGCTCGCTGGGGGAGACCTTCCCCGTCTGGCGCATCCACCGCCTGATCGGCATGGGAGGTGACCAGCTCGTCGCTGCCCTCGGTGGGGACGACGTCGAGCGGCGGATCGGTGACCAGGCCCGGGACAGGTGGGTCGCCGAGGTCGACCCGATGATCGACGAGATCGCCCCGCTGCCCGGCGCCCGCGACCTGCTGGTGGCCATCAAGGAGCGCGGGCACCGGCTGGTGCTGGCCAGCTCGGGCAAGCCGAAGCACGTGGAGGTCTTCCTCGACCTGCTCGACGCCCGGGACCTCGCCGACGCCGTCACCTCCAGCGGCGACGTCGAGTCGTCCAAGCCGGAGCCGGACCTGCTGCAGGTGGCGCGGCAGATGCTCGGCGCCGCCGACGACACCAGCAGCGTGATGGTCGGTGACTCGGTGTGGGACGTGGTCGCGGCGAAGAACGCCGGGATGCCGGCGATCGTCGTCCGCTCCGGTGGCTTCGGGGACGACGAGCTGACCGAGGCCGGGGCCGTCGGGATCTACGACACCCCCGCCGACCTCGCGGCCGCCCTGGACGACACCCCCCTCGCCTGAGGGGTGTGCGGTGAGGGCCCGTTCCCGGCGGGGAACGGGCCCTCACCGCACGGTGCCGGGGACGCTCCTCAGCCGACGACGCCGGCGCGCAGCGAGGTGTACTCGTCGACCGCGCACATCGGCGGCCGCTCGTCGACGGCGACGGTGTGGCTGGTCGGCACGAACCCGCGCCCGTCGTGGGCGAACTGGGTGAGCAGCCCGCCGGGCTCCAGACGGCGCCGGTCCGCCCGGCCCCGCTCGGCGCGGGACAGCACGGTGGAGACGATCTGACCGGCCATCGTGCCCAGCGCCTCGTCGGTCTGGTGGGAGTGCGTGCGGGTGCCCAGGTCGACCTGGGCCAGCCCGTTGAGGCCGCAGACCCCCAGCAGGTCGACCAGCAGGCCCACCTCCACGCCGTAGCCGGAGACGAACGGCACCTGCTCCAGGGCGGAGCGCCGGCCGGCGTACTCCCCGCCCAGCGGCTGCACGAAGCCGGCCAGCTCCGGCCACAGCGCGTTCAGCAGCGGCCGGGCGGTGAGCTCGGTGACCCGGCCACCGCCGGCCGGGCGGTGCTCACCGTCGACGGTGAGCGGGCGGGTGTAGCAGCCCTTGACGTACTCGACGCGCGAGTCGGTGAGCAGGGGGGTGAGCAGCCCCGGCACGTAGTGGCTGACGTCGCCCAGCAGGTCGGAGTCGATGAAGACGACGAGGTCCCCGGTGGTGGCCGCCAGCGACTTCCACAGCGCCTCGCCCTTGCCCGGGCGGTCGCCCTGCCGCGGCAGCACGTCGCCGACCGCGACGACCTCGGCGCCGGCCGCCCGGGCCACCTCGGCGGTCGCGTCGGTGGAGTGGGAGTCGATGACCACGAGCTCGTCGACCAGCGGCACCCCCTCGACCCAGCGGTCGACCAGGTCGCGGACCAGGACCCCGACGGTGGTCTCCTCGTTCCGCGCGGGCATGACGACGCTGACCCGGTGGCCGCCGCGGCGTTTGGCCAGCAGCAGTGCCTCGGCGTCGATCTCGGCCAGGGAGGTGGCCGACGTGGTGCGGTGCTCGAACCAGGCCCGGGCATCAGGTCGCATCAGCCCACTGTCGAGCACTCCACCCACCTCCAGCACGTCGGCGGGGCGGCGTTCACATGAACTTCACGTTCCCCCTCGAACCCAGGGTGACGGCTCGATCAGCACCCGGCAACTCCCGTCCGACGACCCGTCCGGGGGTCCCGGGGCCGGTCAGCCGGCCTCGTGGTCGGCAGGGTCGGGACCCGCGACGCCGAGTGCCACGGCGTCCCCGGGGGCGGTCAGGGCCACCGCGGTGGCCGTGTCCCCGGCGGCCACCGCGGCCGCGAACCGGCGGGGTGGCTCGACGAGCAGCGACCGCATCCGGGCCCGCCACGGGCTGGGCAGCGAGGTCAGCCCGAGGACGGCGAAGGTGCCCCAGTGCACGGGGACGGCGACCCGCGGGCGGAGCAGCGCCACGGCCCGGGCGGCCCCGGCCGGGTCCAGGTGGCCGGGGCCGAGCGTGGGCCCCCACCCCCAGACCGGCAGCAGGGCGACGTCCACGCCGTCGTCGCCGAGGTCGGCCATCCCGGGGAAGAGGTCGGTGTCGCCGGCGGCGTAGACGGTGACGCCGTCCCCGGTGAGCAGGTGCCCGACCGCCGGCGCGTGCGGGCCGTGCGTGAGGTGCGGCCCCCAGCGGTGGGCGGCGTGGTCGGCGGGCGTGGCGGTGACGGTCAGGCCGCCGTCGGTGAGGGTCTCCCCGGCGCCGAGCTCGGTGACGGCGGTGAAGCCGTGCCGGGCGAGCCACCGGCCGGCGCCGCGGGGCACCACGATCGGCGTGCCGCGGCCCAGCCGGCGCAGTGAGGGCAGGTGCAGGTGGTCGCTGTGGAGGTGCGAGACCACCACCAGGTCGACGCCGGCCCAGGCCTCCGGTGCCGGCCGGGGGACCACCCGCCGCAGCGGACCCAGCCGGGAGGTGAGCAGCGGGTCGGTGAGCACCGTGCGGCCGGCCAGCTCGACACGGACGGTCGAGTGCCCGAGGAAGCGCAGGGACGGCGCGGTCACCGGGTCAGTGTCACGCCGCGCACCCCGGCCTCACACCCCGGCGGCTGCCCGGGCCGGCGGCAGGGGTGCGACCACCGCGGGACCGGGCCGGCGCAGCAGGCCGGCCACCTCGGCGACGGTCAGGCCGGTCGGCAGCACCGGGCCGGCGACGGCGACCACGCCCTGCACGCGCAGCTCGTGGAGCAGCTGCCCGGAGGTGATCTCCTTGGCCACGGTGGACACCTCGAAGTCGCGGGCGCTGCGGCCGATCGCGCCCAGCAGCTCCGGCGTCCGGTCGTGGTTGCCGCCGGCCGACAGGTTGCGGACGTCGACCATCACCACCTCCAGCGGCAGCCGGGCGAGCTGCGACCACAGGGTCGAGCCCATCCCGTAGTCGTCCAGGCCGAGCCGGACGCCGGTCCGGTGCACGGCGTGCAGCGCCGGGATGAGGGCGGCAGAGGAGGTCTGCAGCACCTCCTCGGTGACGAGGAGGGTGAGCCGGGGCGGTGCCAGGCCGGCCGCGCGCAGTGCGCTGTCCACCTCGCCGGGCAGCTCGTCGGCGTGCACCAGCCCGGCGGGCAGGTCGACGGCGACGAGCAGCTGGTCGTCGAGGGCGGCCACGTCGCCGCAGGCGCGGCTGATCAGCCACTGCTGCAGGGCGGCGGTGCACCCCTGCCGCTCGGCGGCCGCCCACAGCTCCGCGGCGGGCAGTGCGCCGAGCTCGGGGTGCACCCACACCGGCTGGGCGTGCACCGCCGCGAGGACGCCGGTGTCGCCGTTGGCGATGGTGTCGAAGCGGAGCTGGACCTCCCCGTCGGCCAGGGCGATGGCCACGGAGCTGCCGGCCGCGGCCTGGGCCACCCGGTCCTCGGTGTGCAGCCGCCAGCAGCCCTTGCCGGCCTTCTTGGCGGCGCCCAGGGCGGCGTCGGCCTGCCGGAACGCGAGCTGGCCGCCCCCGGGGTGCACCAGGCAGAGACCCACGCTGGCACCGACGCTGAACGTGCGGTCGCCGATCCGGCAGGGGCGGGCGAGCGCGTCGACCACCCGCTGGGCGGCCTCGACGGCGGCCTCCTCGTCCCCGGCCAGCAGCACGGCGAACTCGTCGCCGCCGAGGCGGGCGACCAGGTCGTCCGCGCGCAGCAGACCCTGCAGCCGGCGGGCCACCTCGACCAGCAGCAGGTCACCGGCCTCGTGCCCGGCGGAGTCGTTGACCGCCTTGAACCCATCGAGGTCCAGCACCAGCAGGGCGCGGTCGCCGGTGGCCGTGGACACGGCGGCCATCTCCTGGAAGAGCAGCGCGCGGTTGGGCAGCCGGGTGAGGTGGTCGGTGAACGCCATGCGCTCGAGTTCCCGCTCGCGACGTCGCCGTGTGGTCACGTCCCGCAGGTGCAGCACCCGGCGCCCGCTGCCCGGCCGCTCGTGGTGGGTGACCTCCAGCTCGCGGGGCCCGCCCTCGCCGTCGCCCAGCTGCAGGTGCACCGCGGGAGCCGCCCCGCCGGCCGCGGTGCCCAGCTCACGACGGACGCGGGCCCGGTCCTCCTCCGGCAGCAGGTCCAGCAGCAGCGGGTGCGGGTCGGCGTCGGCGATCCCGAGCAGGGTGCGGGCCGCGGGGGAGGTGAACTCCAGCCGGAACCCGGCGTCGACGATCGCCACGCCGTCCGAGCTGGCCTCCACCAGGCCGCGGAAGTCGTCCTCGCTGCGGAGCAGGTCCTCCTCGATGCGGTCGCTGTCCCGGATCCGCATGAACAGCCGCACCAGCAGCAGCAGGACGACGACGGCGGTGCAGGCCAGCGCGCCGTCGGTGACCCGGAGGTCCAGCAGCAGGGCGGTCACCAGGGTGACCGGCACCCCGACGAGCGCCAGCACGTCGACGGCCACACCCGCGGTGTTCACCGCCGGTGCGGTGTCGGCAGCGGAGAGCTGCGCGGGGACGGCGCTGGCCAGCCGGACCGCGTGCACCCCGGTGACCAGCGCGCCGACGATCGCCACGTCGGCTCCGGCGGCCCACGGCCCGGCCGGCTGCACGAGGTGCGCAGCGAGCAGCGCCGCGGCCAGCCCGAGCAGGGCGGTCATCAGGATGACCGCGGTCGCCGGGCGCCGGACGGCCGCGGCCGACACCGTGCACAGCGCCCCGACGACGCCCACGGCCACCGCCGGGTAGACGCCGTAGGCGATCACGAGGGGCTGCAGGACCGGGTCGATCGCCCCCGGCGTCATCGCGGGGGCCAGCACCAACACGTCGACCACGACGACGAGGGCGACGGTGACCATCAGCACGTCGATGACCAGGACCGGCCAGCGGGTGCCCCGGACCTGACCACCGATCAGCGCGGCGCTCACCATCGGCCCGAGTGCGGCGACCAGGACGAGGACGCCCACGCCGAACCGGCCCTGCGCGCCGCCGATGCCCAGTCCGGTCACCAGGCCGGCGCAGGTGAGGAGCAGGGAGCTGAGGCCCAGCAGCCGCCAGGGCAGCCGGGCGCGGCCGGTCATCCCCCGGGTCAGCCGGGCGCAGCGCCACGCCGCCCACGCCCCGACCGCGGTCAGCACCAGGTTGTCCCACTGCGGCACCGCCCCGCTGGGGCTGGCCGGCACGGCGAGGGCCAGGGCGACGAGTGCGCCGAGGAGCACCACCGGCTGCTGGGCCGGCCTCACCTCGGCAGCCCGTCGTCCGCGGGCCGGGGCGGGCCCGGCAGCCCCGCGGCCGACGTCGGCACGGCCGCCCCGCCCAGGCCCGGGAGCTGGGTGGTCAGGACGGCCCGGTCGAGGGGCCGGGCCAGCAGGTAGCCCTGGATGAACCGGTGGCCCATGTCGCGCAGCAACTGGAGCTCGGTCGCCGTCTCGACGCCCTCCACGACCACGACCAGGCCCAGGCTGGTGCCCAGGTGCAGCACCGAGCTGCACAGCGCCCGGCGCTGCGGGTCGGTCTCGACGTCGGCGAGGAACTGCCGGTCCATCTTCAGCACGTCGATCGGCAGGCCGACGAGGTAGGCCAGCGAGGACCAGCCGGTCCCGAAGTCGTCGACGGCGATCCGCACGCCCAGCCGCCGCAGGGCGGCCAGGTCGTCGGTCACGTGCTCGTCGTCCAGCAGCACCGACTCGGTGATCTCCAGGATGAGCCGGGAGCTGGGCAGCCCACTGGACTCCAGGGCCCGGAGCACGTCGGCGACCAGCTCGCCGCTGCGGACGTGCCGGGCCGAGACGTTGACCGCGACCGCCAGGTCCGGGTGCGGGAGCGCGGCCACCGTGGCGGTGGCCTCGGCGAGCACCCACCGCCCCAGCTCGGAGATCAGCGCGGACTCCTCGGCCAGCGGCACGAACTCCGCCGGCGAGACCTCCCCGTACACGGGGTGCCGCCAGCGCAGCAGCGCCTCGACCGAGACGGTCCGGTGCAGCGCCAGGTCCACGACCGGCTGGTAGACCAGCCGCAGCTGGCCCTCGGCGAGGGCCCGGTCCAGGTCGGTGCGCAGCGTCTCCTCGCGCTGCTGGGTGATCCGGAGGGCGTCGGAGTGCCGGCGGACCCGGCCGGGGCCGGCCGCGCGGGCGCTGCGCAGCGCCAGGTCCCCCCAGCGCAGCGCCTCCCCGGCGTCCGCGTCGGCGTCCAGGGGCGTGACGCCGGCCGCGGCGGTCAGCCGCAGGGTGCCGTTGCCGGTGGCGACCGGCTCGACGGCGGCGACCAGCCGGCCGGCGATCACCTCGGCGTCGGACACCGTGCCGGAGACCAGGACGGCGAACTCGCTCACCCCGGAGCGGGCCAGCCAGTCGTCGCCGCGCAGGGCCCGGGCGAACCGGGTGGTCAGCTCGCGCAGCACCGTGACGTCGTCGCCCACGGGCAGCCCGTCGACACCCAGCACGACCAGGGAGGTGCGGGTGGTCGACGGGGCGCGGAGGGTGGCCGCGAGCCGCTGGGTGAGCGCCGAGCGGTTGGGCAGGCCGGTTGCCGGGTCGCTCGTACTGAAAGCCGGCACGGGCTCGGCCGGCTGCGGCGCGTTCGCGCTGACGTCCCGGCAGTAGAGCACCAGGGCGCCGACGTCGGGGTCGCCGCGCAGGTCGCGGACCTGGGACTGGATCAGTCGCCAGCGGCCGTCGAGGTGCCGCACCCGCGCCGTCCGCGTCTTGGTCTCCGAGGCGTCCGCGGAGGTGGCGTTCAGGGCGGCGACCAGGCCCGGGGCGTCGTCGGGGTGGACGGCGTCGGCGATCGAGCGGCCGACGATGCGCTGGGGGTCCAGGCCGAGCAGCGCGGTGATCGCGGGGGAGACCCACTGCACCTGCAGCCGGTCGTCGAGGATCAGCACCGGGTCGGCGCTGCCGCGCACCAGCGTGCGGAAGTAGGCCTCGCTGCGCTGCAGGTCGGTGGTGAGCCGCTGCTGGGTGCGCCAGGACGCCACCTGGTGGGCCAGCAGGGCGCCCAGCCCCAGCACGCCGAGCGCCGCCCCGAAGGCGGTGAGGTCACCGGTGACCGGGACGCTCAGCAGCAGCAGCGAGCCACCGGCCAGTGCCGTCGCGTGCGGGAGCAGCGCGCCCAGGGTGGAGCCGTCCACGTTCCGGGGGTCGGTCCGGGGGAGCGGTCGGTCGGCGCGGCAGGCGACCACGAGCAGGCCCAGCCCCAGGACGCTCAGCGCGCAGGCCAGGTACTGGACCCAGCCAGGGCCGGAGGCGATCGAGGAGCACGCGCCGGCCAGCGCGGTGGCGACCTGGGAGGCGAACAGCAGCCAGCCGACCGGGCGCTGGGCGGCAGGGCAGACCGCGATGAGGACCAGGGAGAAGCCGGTGCCGACGGCGATGCTGGAGAGCAGGGCGAACAGGGCGACCGTCTCGGACAGGGAGAGGACCCCCTGCCGACCGATGGTGAGGTGGTACAGCGTGTGCACGGTCAGCAGGTCGGCGAGCACGAAGAGGGCGAACATCGTGGCGACGTGGGCCCGCGCGGCTCGCAGCGAGGCGCGGTCGAGCATCCGGAGGATCGCGATGACCACCAGCAGCTGACCGGGGACGCTGCCCAGGGCGGTCTGCCCCCAGGGCAGCACCGCACCGGCGGCCAGCGCACCGACGGTGCCCACGCTCACGGACACGACGTACCAGCGCCAGCCCGCCGGGTGGGCGCTCCGCCGCCCGGCGCGGGCGAGCAGGACCAGGACACCGGCGACGGCCAGGAAGTTCACCGTGACGGCGACGGTGACGGCGGTCGGGCCGGGCAGCAGGCCGGCGGAGAGGGTGGCCAGGGCGGCGAGGACGGCGAGCAGCAGTGGCCGGCTCAGCGTGCGGACCGCGGTCGGGCCGCCTCGCGTCGGAGCGGCCATGGCCCGCGTCGGTGCGGTGAGGGCTCCGGAGGTCACGGGTCAGTTGTCGGGAGACCCGTGCCCCGACTGGACCGGTGGCCCGTGGCACTCACCCGAAGGAGCGGGGGCCGGGCTCAGCGGCCCGGGCTCACCAGCGCAGCGGGCTCTTCGACCGGGAGTCCGCGGTGCGGCAGACCCGGCAGTGGCCCCACGTGACGATCCGCAGCGGGCTGCTGGGCTCGCCGCACTCGGGGCAGTCGACCAGCGCGTCGGCGCCGTCCGGCACCCCGCTGCCGGACGGGGCTCCGCCGCCCGGCTGGGCGCGGGCGGCGTGGACGGCCTGGTCGCCGGCGCAGGTGCAGCCGGGGTCGGCTCCTGGGCAGCGTGCGTGGTCGGTCGCGATGGGGCGCCTCCTCGGGTCCGTGACGACGCTACTCAGCAGCACCAGCCCCCCGTCCCGCTCGGCCCCGGTGTCCGCCGTGCCGCCGGGATCGGGCCGGTCGCCGGACCTCCTCGACCCGACGCGCCAGATGTGAGGCCGGACGCGCACCACGCGCGATCAAGTGGCAAGCTCGGCGGGGTGAAGACGTGGCTGGATGCATGGCCGGTGTTCCGGCAGCTGACGGGTCCTGATCCGCTGGGGCGTGGCACGGCCGCGCGCAGCAAGGCGACCGAACAGGTGGTCAGCCGCACGGCGACCGCCGACAGGGTGGTGCAGTCGGTCTGCCCGTACTGCGCGGTGGGCTGCGGCCAGCGGGTGTTCGTCAAGGACGAGCAGGTCGTGCAGATCGAGGGCGACCCGGACTCGCCGATCAGCCGGGGCCGGCTCTGCCCCAAGGGCAGCGCCAGCAAGCAGCTGGTCACCAGCCCGAGCCGCGTCACCACGGTCAAGTACCGCCGTCCGCACGGGACGGAGTGGGAGGACCTGGACCTCGACACGGCCATGGACATGATCGCCGACCGCGTCCTGGACGCCCGCCGCAAGGGCTGGCAGGACGAGGTCGACGGGCACCGGGTGAACCGCACGCTGGGCATCGCGAGCCTCGGCGGGGCGACCCTGGACAACGAGGAGAACTACCTCATGAAGAAGCTGTACAGCGCCATGGGCGCTGTGCAGATCGAGAACCAGGCCCGCATATAGCACTCCGCGACGGTCCCCGGTCTGGGGACCTCGTTCGGTCGTGGCGGCGCCACGAACTTCCAGCAGGACCTGGTGAACTCCGATTGCATCGTGATCGAGGGTTCCAACATGGCCGAGTGCCACCCGGTCGGCTTCCAGTGGGTCATGGAGGCCAAGGCGCGGGGCGCGAAGGTCATCCACATCGACCCGCGGTTCACCCGCACCAGCGCGCTGGCGGACCTGCACGTCCCGCTGCGCGCCGGCACCGACATCGCGTTCCTCGGTGGGCTGATCAAGTACGTCCTCGACAACGACCTGGACTTCCGCGAGTACGTCGTCGCCTACACCAACGCGGCGGCGATCCTGCGTGAGGACTTCCAGGACACCGAGGACCTCGACGGCCTCTTCTCCGGCTTCGACCCGGAGACCGGGCAGTACGACGAGACCACCTGGCAGTACGAGGGCGTCAACGTGCCCGCCTCGGCCGGCCAGCGCTCGCCGAGCCAGCCCGGTGGGTCGGCCTTCCGCGTCGACGAGGACGGGAGCGACCGGCCCGACGACGCGGCGGACGACGGCACCGACGACGAGTCCGAGGGCGTGAAGGAGGCCGACCAGCAGCAGGGCGCCCAGGGCTCGGCCGACATCCACGGCAAGCCGAAGCGGGACGAGACGCTGCAGCACCCGCGCTGCGTCTTCCAGGTGCTCAAGCGGCACTACGCCCGGTACACCCCGGAGATGGTCGCCGACATCTGCGGCATCGAGCCGGAGGTGTTCCTCAAGGTCGCCGAGTGGGTCACCGCCAACAGCAACCGCGAGCGGACGACGGCGTGGGTCTACTCGGTGGGCTGGACGCACCACACGGTGGGCGTGCAGTACATCCGGACCGCGGGCATCCTGCAGGCGCTGCTGGGCAACATGGGCCGCCCGGGCGGCGGGATCCTGGCGCTGCGCGGGCACGCGAGCATCCAGGGCTCCACCGACATCCCGACGCTGTTCAACATCCTGCCCGGCTACATCCCGATGCCCCACGCCCAGCAGCACACCGACCTGGACAGCTTCTGCGCCTCCAGCGACGACCGGGTCGGCTTCTGGGGCAACATGCGCTCGTACACCACGAGCATGCTGAAGTCCTGGTGGGGCGACGCGGCGACGGCGGAGAACGACTTCGCGTTCAACTACCTGCCCAAGATCACCGGTGACCACGGCACGTACACCACGGTCGCCGACATGATCCAGGGCAACGTGCCCGGCTACTTCCTGGTGGGCGAGAACCCCGCGGTGGGCAGCGCCAACGGGCGCATGCAGCGCTTCGGCCTGGCCAACCTGGAGTGGCTGGTCGTCCGCGACCTGCAGATGATCGAGTCGGCGACGTTCTGGAAGACGGCCCCGGAGATCGAGACCGGCGAGCTGGTCACCGAGGACATCGCCACCGAGGTGTTCTTCATGCCCGCGGCCACGCACGTGGAGAAGGAGGGCACCTTCACCCAGACGCAGCGGCTGCTGCAGTGGCGGCACAAGGCGGTCGAGCCGCCGGTCGACTGCCGCAGCGACCTGTGGTTCTACTTCCACCTGGGTCGCCGGCTCCGGGAGAAGCTGGCCGGGTCCACCGACCCCCGGGACCGTCCGCTGCTGGACCTCACCTGGGACTACCCGACGCACGGCGAGCACGACGAGCCCAGTGCGGACGCGGTGCTCCGGGAGATCAACGGCTCCGGTCCGGACGGCGAGATGCTCTCGACCTACCTGGACATGAAGGACGACGGGTCGACCACCGGCGGCTGCTGGATCTACACCGGGGTCTACGCCGACGGGGTCAACCAGGCCGCCCGGCGCAAGCCCGGCCGGGAGCAGGACTGGGTCGCCGCCGAGTGGGGCTGGGCGTGGCCGTCGAACCGGCGCACGCTGTACAACCGCGCCTCGGCCGACCCGTCCGGCAAGCCGTGGAGCGAGCGCAAGGCCTACGTCTGGTGGGACGAGGAGGCCGGGAAGTGGACCGGTCACGACGTCCCCGACTTCGAGGCGACCAAGCGGCCGGACTACGTCCCGCCGGAGGGCGCGGTGGCGCAGGCCGGCATCGGCGGCGCCGACCCGTTCGTCATGCAGGCCGACGGGAAGGCGTGGCTCTACGTGCCGGCCGGGCTGGCCGACGGTCCGATGCCGGCGCACTACGAGCCGGCCGAGTCCCCGGTGGACAACGCCCTGTACGGCCAGCAGGCCAACCCGGGCCGGGAGGAGATCCAGGCTGCGTACAACCGGGGCAACCCGCCGCGCAGCGAGGTCTACCCGTTCGCGATGATCACGTACCGGCTGACCGAGCACCACACCGCCGGTGCGATGAGCCGCACGCTCCCCTACCTGTCGGAGCTGCAGCCGGAGTTCTTCGTCGAGGTCAGCCCGCAGCTGGCCGAGCTGCGGGGGCTGGAGAGCGGCGGGTGGGCGACGCTGATCAGCGCCCGGACGGCGATCGAGGCGAAGGTGCTGGTCACCGAGCGGATGCGGCCGATGAAGCTCAAGGGCGGCCAGGTCGTCGAGCAGATCGGCATCCCGTACCACTGGGGCGAGCAGGGCCTGTCCACCGGCGACTCGGGCAACGACCTGTTCGGCGTGGTCATGGACCCGAACGTGCACATCCAGGAGACCAAGGTCGCCACCTGCGACATCCAGCCCGGGCGGCGTCCGCGCGGGCGGGAGCTGGTGCAGTACGTGGAGGACTACCGGATCCGGGCGGGCGTCCAGTCGGGCCTCGTCCCCAGCGGCGGCCGGGCACCGATCGAGGAGGGGACGAGCTGATGGGGCTGGTCCCGATGGAGGAGGAGCGCGCGTGACGACCGTCAGTTCGGCCAGCCCAGCGCTCACCGGCAACGACCCGGCCAACCGGCTCTACGGCCCGCTGCCCGACGTCAGCGGGGAGGCCGGGTACGAGGAGGACCACCCCGCGCGGGTGGGCTTCTTCACCGACACCTCGGTGTGCATCGGCTGCAAGGCGTGCGAGGTCGCCTGCAAGGAGTGGAACACGCTCCCGATGGACGACGCGCAGGGCAACCGGGACGCCATGGGCCTGACGGCGCAGTCCTACGACAACACCGGCATGCTCGGCGCCAACTCCTGGCGGCACGTGGCGTTCGTCGAGCAGAGCCGCGCCGTCGACCTGCCCATGCCCGGTGTCGGGCTGCCCGGTGCAGACGCCGCCGGGTCCGGTGGGGGCTGCGGCTCCGGCGGCTGCGGGTCCGGCGGCGGGGCCGACGAGCACGCCCGGTCGCACGGCGGCAACGCCGACGGCGGGCTGACCGCGCAGTCCAGCGTGCCAAACGCCGAGGCGCTCAGCGAGTTCGACCCGCAGACCGGGCAGTCGGCCGACCGCGAGATCCGCTGGCTGATGTCCTCCGACGTGTGCAAGCACTGCACGCACGCCGGCTGCCTGGACGTCTGCCCGACCGGGGCGCTGTTCCGCACCGAGTTCGGCACCGTGGTGGTGCAGGGCGACATCTGCAACGGCTGCGGCTACTGCGTGCCGGCCTGCCCCTACGGCGTCATCGACCAGCGCAAGGACGACGGCCGGGTCTTCAAGTGCACGATGTGCTACGACCGGCTCACCGACGGCCTCCAGCCGGCCTGTGCGACCGCGTGCCCGACCCAGTCGATCCAGTTCGGTGACCTCGACGAGCTCCAGGCCCGGGCGGACGCCCGGCTGGCCACGCTCAAGGAGCAGGGCGTGCAGACCGCCCGGCTCTACGGGCGCGACGAGGAGGACGGTGTCGGCGGTGCCGGGGCGTTCTTCCTCCTGCTCGACGAGCCGGAGGTCTACGGCCTGCCGCCGGACCCGATCGTCACCACCCGCGACCTCCCGTCGATGTGGAAGCACGCCGTCGGCGGCGCGGCCATGGTGGTCGGCTTCGCGCTCTCGGCCGTGCTCGGCTCCCGGCGCACCCGATGACCCACGTCCGAGGGCAGAAATGGCCATTTCTGCCCCAGCAGAAGGGGATGCGCCGGTGACCGAGGGACTGGTGACGCCGGGCGCAGGCTGGCGACGGGCCGACGGCCCGCCGGCCCAGGCGCGGGAGAAGAAGCGGCGGAAGGGCGGCCGCCGTGGCGGTGGTCGCGACGGTGACCCGACCGTCGACGAGGCCGAGTTCACCTCCTACTACGGCCGGCCGATCATCAAGCCGCCGGTGTGGAAGACCCCGGACGTGCCGCTGTACCTGTTCCTGGGTGGTGCGGCGGGCTCGTCGGCCGTGCTCGGTGCGATCGCCGACGCGAGCGGCAACCGCGCGCTGACCCGGGTCGCGCACTACACGGCCGGCGGCGGGGCCCTGGCCTCGGTCGTCTGGCTGATCCACGACCTGGGTCGCCCCGAGCGGTTCCTGCACATGCTGCGGGTGATCAAGCCGACCTCGCCGCTGTCGGTGGGCTCCTACATCCTGGCGCCGTTCAGCGCGCTGACCGCGGCGACGGCGGGGCTCCAGCTGCTCGAGGCGTTCCCCGGCCTGCAGAGGTTCGGGCTCCGGCGGATCTCGGGCTGGTTCCCGGCGCTGGAGAAGCTCACCGGTGGCGTCTCCGCGGTCTTCGGCGGCCCCATGACCACCTACACGGCGGTGCTGCTGGCCAACACCGCGGTGCCGTCGTGGCACGCGCCGTACAAGGAGCTGCCGTTCGTGTTCGCCGGCTCCGGGATGGCGGCCGGCGGTGGCATCTGCATGGCGTTCACCCCGGTCGCCGACGCGGGGCCGGCCCGGAAGATGGCGGTCGCCGGTGCGGCGGTCGAGCTGGCCGCGATGCACAAGGTCGAGCACGACCACGGCATCGTCGGTGAGCCGTACCAGCTGGGCCGGCCCGGGAAGCTGATGAAGGCCGCGCGGGCTTGCACCGCCGGCGGTGCCGGGCTGACCGTGGTGGCCGGCCGCACCCGGGTCGGTGCTGCGGTCTCCGGTGCGCTGCTGGCCGCCGGTTCGTTGCTCACCCGGTTCGGCGTCTTCGAGGCCGGCATGGCCAGCGCCCGGGACCCGAAGTACACGGTGGTCCCGCAGCGGGAGCGGATCGCCGCCCGGGAGGCCGCCCGCGCAGCGTCGGCCGACGGCAGCGAGGGCAACGACGTCCCGACCGACGAGGCCAGCACCATCACCCGCTGAGCAAGGCGACAGCAGCAGGACACCGCCCGGCGCCCCAGGAGGGGTGACCGGGCGGTGTCCGGCTCGGGGTCAGGACAGGTCGCTGTGCAGCACCTCGTCGACCGGACGGCGGGGGGAGCGGGCGACCCGCAGGCCGTCGCGGGGGTGACCGGCCGCGACCAGGGTGACGACGTCCAGGTGGTCCGGGATCCCGGCGGCCCCCCGCAGCCGGCGCGACTGGGCGTGGCCGACGGACCAGTTGAGCATGCAGGAGGCGACGCCCTGCGCGTGCAGGGCCCAGACCAGGGACATCGCGTAGAGCCCGCCGTCGACCCAGCGCTGGTTGCGTTCACCGGCGCCGGCGAACAGCTTCGCGTCGACCGTGACGACGAGCAGGCACGGGATCTGGTCGCGGAAGCCCGCGTTGCCGTTCTGCAGCCCGGCCAGCCGGGCGATGCGGGCCGGGTCGGGTCGGAGAAGCTCCACAGCCCCCAGGCCTGGCGGTTGCACACGGACGGTGAGGACAGCGCCAGGTCGGCGGCCCGGCGGACGAGCGCGACGTCCAGCGGCTGGTCGGCGAAGTCGCGGACGCTGACCCGGCTGCGGAAGAAGGCCTCGATCTCCGCGTCGTCGAGCGGAGCCCAGGGGAGGGGGGACTTGGTGGGGCCGCCGTCGGTGTGCTCGGTCCGCTCGTGCCACCGGTGGAGCCCGTCGAGGGCACTGCGGGCGTGGGAGACCACGGCCGGGTCGTGGTCGGGCAACTGCTCGTAGCGGAGCAGGTCGCGGTCGAGCCGGGCCGCGGGGGCAGCGCCGAAGCCCACCCGCGGGGAGCGCAGCGAGAGGCCCTTCTCGATCCGGTGGTAGTCCTTGGTGATCTGGGCCTCGATGTGCCGTGTCTGCGCCGACAGCGCGCTGCGGCTGTCGGTCGCGGCCGAGTACCGGAGGTGCCGGCGGCCGTCGGCGGTCGTCTCGCGCCAGATCTCGGCACGGTCCTGCAGGTGCCGCACGTTCAGCCGGAGTCGGGCGCCGGCCCGCCGGCGGAGTCCCTGGTCCTGAGTTCCCATGTCGTCTCCGATGGGTCGCCGGGTTCGGCTCGCGCAGGGCCTCGTCGCCGAGCTCGGCGGCGTCGTCGCCGAGGGAGCCGCTGTGCAGGTGGCCTACAGGCTGGGGCCGTGGTTCGCATCCAGCTGGACCACGCTCGCCGAACCCGCACGCAGGTCCGAGCACAGGAGCGGTGAGCAGGGCCAGGTCGTCGGTTCCGACTCCGCCGGCGGGCCCGCCGCGGCCGATCATGTCGGAGTCGGCCACTCCTGTCACCCATCGCTCGTGGCCCGGCGTTCTCGTCCCTGCCGTGGCCGGGCGTCGACGTCCTGGGCCTCGGCCCATGGCCCATGGCTCATGGCCGGTTCAGGGACAGAGCCCTCCACCGTCCGTGGTGGTCAGGGCTGTGGAGCGGCCTCGTCGTCGGTCGGGCCCGGCGTCGGCTCGGCGTCGGTGGGTGTCGGCGTCGGCGTCGGCTCTGTGGGATCTGCCGGATCGGTCGGAGTGGGCTCCGGATCGGTCGGCGTCGGCGTCGGCGTCGGGGTGGGCTCCGGGTCCGTCGGCGTCGGGGTGGGGACCGGGTCGGTCGGCGTCGGGGTGGGTTCCGGGTCCGTCGGCGTCGGGGTGGGTTCCGGCTCGGTCGGGGTCGGCGTGGGGGTGGGCTCGGGATCCGTCGGGCTGGGCGTCGGGGTGGGGCGCGGCGCGGTGGGGTCGGCCGGACCCGTCGGCGTCGGCACGGTGGTGCGGGTGTCCCCGTCGCTGGGGGAGTCGCTCGCCGGCGGTCGGTCGCCGGGCACGGGAACGGGCGGCACCGTCGGCCCGTCGGTGGGCGCGTCCCCGGTCGAGGTCGCGGGTGCGGAGTCGGTCGGGCGCGGATCGGTCCGGCGCGAGTCGGTGGTGGACGTGGCGGGGCCGCGGTCGGTCACGCCTCCGGGGGACCGGTCGCCGTCCTCCTCCGGCGCCTGGTCGCCCTCTGGGAGCGGCCAGTCACGGATCTCGATGGGCGGCAGCCCGGACATCGCGGCCCCACGGTTGAGGGCGTCGAAGGTGGCCGAGACCTGGTCCGGGTGCGCGGCGAGCTCGGCCCGCAGCGGGTCGCTGTACCCGAGGGTGCTGCCGGACCTGGCCAGGACCGGGGCGAGTGCGATGGCCGAGAGTGCGGTGAGGGCGAGCAGGCGCTGTGGGGCGCGCCCTCGCGGCCCCGGCCGCGCGGGCCCACCCCGGGTCCAGGCCCGGATCCGGCCGGTGGGAGCGGTGGGCGCGGAACCCGCGCGAGGTGGCCGGACCGATCGCGACGGCCGGTGGGACGGCGTCGAGGCGAGGACGGCGGCAGACACCGCACCCCGGGCCGCGGCGGGAGCGTGGCCGGCGGTCCGCCGGGGTGCGCGGCAGGCGTGCGCCTCGGCACCGGGCACGCGGATGAGAGGGGTCCGGCGAGACGTCCGCCGCCGGCGCCGGGAGCCGAGCGGGGCCTGGAGGGAGACGCGGCGGACCGGGCCGCGGGTCAGGCCGGAGGGGAGCCCGGCGCCGGTCGTGGCGGACCGTCGGCGGACGAGGGACACGCCGGACGGACGGCCGGCCGGCGGACGGGAGGCGGGTCGGCGGCGCAGGCCCAGGGGATGCCCACCGGGGAGGTGGGCGCGCTGCACCAGGGTCAGCTCATGGCAGTGGTCCGGTGGCACCCGGGTGACGACGACGTGGAAGACGGCAGCCGCGAGCAACCCCACCAGGGGCCAAGCGATCAGCAGCCACCACCACGCCACGGAGTTCCCTCGTCTCGGCCGCTCTGCCCACGCTGGCAGCGTCCCCACGCCAAGGTTCGCCCGGTCGGGCGTTCCCGTCAATCGCGTGTCTCACCAGGTCATCGGTCCGTTGGGGCGACAGCCGACCTGGTCCTCGGCGGTGCACCAGCGGGACGGTGGCTCCTCCGGTCCGGAGGGCGTCACCGTGGACCGGGAGACGAGCGCAGCGGGAGCTTAGGGGGCATGGCGCGGCGGCCCGGCGACGGGTGGGTGCGGGCGCCGTCCAGGCTCGTCCGGCCGACCACGTGGAGCTGCCCCGTGCCGCCGGGACGCGGCGGCACGGGGCAGGTCTGGTGGACGCCGATCGCCCGCGGGTCCACCGCGCCGCTGCGGTGGACCCGCGGCGTCAGCGGCGGGTGCCGCGGTAGCGGATGACCCTGCCGCCGCCGATGCTGCGAGCGGCGGTGAGGCACAGGGTGGCCCGGCGGTGCACCTCGCTGGGCGACGTGTCCGGGGAGAGCCCGGCGATGCCGGCGCAGGCGGTCAGGCCGGGGACGCCGGCGTCGGAGACGACCTCGGTGAGCCGGTCGGCCGCGGTCTCGGCGTGATGTGCGACGGCGCCCAGCAGGACGGCGAACTCGGTGGCCCCGGAGCGGGCCAGCCAGTCGTCGCCGCGCACGTTCGCCGACAGCGCCGCAGCGACCCGGTCGAGGTGCTCACCCGGCATCGGCCAGCCGGTGTCCCGGCGGAGCAGGCCGACGAGCACCAGGGTCGCCGGCGAGAGCTCCGAGGAGGGGGTCTGCTCGGCGATCCGGTCGAGCAGCGTGACCCGGGTGGGCAGCAGGGAGACGGCGGCGGGGGCGTGGCGGCCCGGTGGTGACGGGACCCCGTCGGTGACGGTGACGGTGGCGGCGGCGATCGGCATGACGGGACGGTCGGCGCCCCGGACGGCCTGGTTGAGCCCCGCGGCCACCGGCGTGCCTCGTCGGAGGGAGCGGTCGCTGTCCCGTGGGCGGGCTGGCGCGGCCCGGGTCAGGGACCGGCGAGGATGCCGGCCCGCTCGAGGAGGGCGGCGACGGTGCCTGCGGGCGCCTCCGTCGTCGCGGACGCCTCCGTCGCGGACGCCGACGGGGTCGTCCCGCCCGGGGACGGCTGCGCGGACTGCGGCGCGACGGTCGGCTCCGGCGTCGCGGTGGACGGCGGGGTGGGGGCCGGCGTCGGGGTGCCCTCGACCAGGAAGGCCTGGACGGACGGTCCGCCGGTCGACGGCGCGTCCGCGGTCCCCGGATCCGGCAGGCCGTCCGTCCCCGGCGTCGCCCCCGTCGGCGTCGCCCCCGTCGGCGTCGCACCGGTCGGCGTCGCACCGGTCGGCGTCGCACCGGTCGGCGTCGCACCGGTCGGCGTCGCACCGGTCTGCGTGGCACCGGTCGGGGCCGCACCGGTCGTCGTGCCGGTGGTCGTGCGGGTGGTCGTACCGGCCGGCGTCTTGCCGGTCGAGGTCGTACCGGTCGAGATCGTACCGGTCGGTCCCGTCCCGGCGGGCTGCGCGCCGGTCGGCACGCGGGTTGCCGAGCCGGCGCCGGGCGGCGGCTGTCCCACGGTCCCGGCGGACGGGCCGCCGGCGGCGGACGGTCCGGCAGCCGGTTCCCCGGCCCCGTGGGTGCCGGCCGCGCCGGGCGCGGCGGAGGCGTCCCGGGTGGCTGCGGCACCCGGGACCGCCGGGGCCGCGCGGTTGCTCTCTGCCGCACGTGCGGCGGAGCCGGCGGCAGCGGCGGGCGCGGGAGCCGGGCCGGGCGACGGTGCACCGGCCACGAGGCCGCCGGCGGGAAGCGCCGCCAGGGTGTCCTCGGCCCGATCGGGCTGGGCGGCGACCTCGGCGGCCACCGCGTCGTGCAGGCCCAGCGCACTGGAGGACCGGGCGAGCAGCGGCGTCACGGTGACCAGCAGCAGCGCGGCGCCGGCGAGGACCCGCTGCGGTGTCCGGCTGCGGCGGCGGCGCGCGTCGGGGTGCGAGGTCGGCGCCGCGTCCGCGGCGTGCCGTCGACGCACCGACCGCGGCGGCTCCGGGGGCGGCGGGGCAGGGAGGGGGCTGGGGGTCGGCGCCTCGCTGGGGATCCACCGCGGCTCCGGGGTCGCCAGGGCAGGCAGGGCACTGGGGATCGGCAGCGAGCTGGGGATCCACCGCGGCTCCGGGGTCGACAGGACAGGCAGGGCACTGGGGACAGGCGGGGCGCTCGGGGTCGGCAGCGAGCTGGGGACCCGCCGCAGCTCCGGGGCCGGCAGCACGGGCTCGGTCACCCGCGGCGGCGGAGCGCTGACCACGCGGTGCCGACCGGTCTCGACGGGTGCCGGTGGCACCTGGACCCGGCGGTGTCGGCCGGAGGTCTCCGGACCCGGTCGGTCGGTCTGCACGTCCTGCGTCCCCCCTCGCGCGCCGGCAGGAGCCGACGGCAGCAAGCTAGTTGCCGTAGCAGGCTGTGCCTAGACGGTTACGGCGTGTCCGATTCGACACGCTGGGCGGCCCGAGTGCCCGCGCCGGCCGGCCCGCCCGACACGGGGGTTTGTGGGGCGGCGCGCCCGTCGTGACTCATTTCACCCGCCACTCGAACCTGCGCCACGCCGAATATGTCGCGTGCGTCGTCGCAGTACGTATTGGTCGACTGACTGCCTGTGCCCGACCAATGTCCTTTACACCGACGTCGGCCGAAGTTCCATTCTCACGGGGTGCCGCTTTTGCTACAGCTTCGTTACCGTCACCGTGCCGGTCTGACAGCGCAGTCGTCGGTCCGTCCCAGACATGACTACGAGGTTGCGTTTCCCGTGGCGCCGGCCTCCCGGGGGTTCACTGCATGAGCATGCTCGACGAGCGGAACACCGCCGTCCGTCCTCGACGGAGCGCGGCGTCCAAGCATCGGGCGCAGCAGCCCCGTCGCCGCACGTTCGCACGGTCCTGGCTCCGTGGTGAGGGCACCGTCGCCCGCCGGGCCTGGCGTGCCGACTACGTCCGCCACATCGCGGCCGGGGACGCCGTCGCGGCCGGGCTGGCCGCCACCGTCGGGTACCTGACCCGCTTCGGGCCCGAGGGGATGACCGCGGGCCAGCACTCGTCGGTCTGGCTGGCCGTGCTGCTCCCCGTGGTCTGGGTGGGCCTGATGCTCGTCAGCCGCAGCTACGAGGAGCGCTTCCTCTGGGTGGGCCCGGAGGAGTTCCGCCGGGTCTTCTCCGCCGCCGTCCTGCTGCTCGCCCTGGTCGGCACGGTCTCCTGGGCCTTCAAGCTCGAGCTCGCCCGGGGCTTCATCGTCGTCGCACTGCCCCTGGCCACCGGCCTCTCCCTGCTGCAGCGCTACCTGCAGCGGCAGTGGGTGCACCGCCGCCGCGCCGAGGGGCGCTTCCTGCAGACGGCGATACTCGTCGGTCACCGCAGCGGCGTCACCGCCCTGCACGCGCAGATCGACCGCGAGGCCTACCACGGCTACCGCGTGATCGGCTGCTGCCTGCCGGCCGGCCCGCGGGGGGAGTCCCCGGAGGCCTTCGACGGGCTGCCGGTGCTGGGCACCCTCGACGAGGTGGTCGACGTCGTCCACGCCTACGAGGTCGACACCGTCGCGGTGCTGCCCTCGCCGGAGCTGGACGGCCCGGCGCTGCGCCGGCTGGGCTGGGACCTGGAGAAGACCCGCGCCGAGCTGCTGCTGGCCCCCGCGGTCACCGAGATCGCCGGTCCCCGGGTGCGCATCCGCCCGGTGTGCGGGCTGCCGCTGCTGCACATGGAGCGGCCCGAGCTGCGCGGCGTCCGCCGGCTCACCAAGGAGTCCTTCGACCGCATCTCGGCCACGCTCGGCATCCTGCTCATCCTGCCGGTGCTGGCCACCCTCGCCCTGGCCGTCGGGCTCACCAGCCGCGGTGGGGTGTTCTACCGGCAGGAGCGGGTCGGCCGGGACGGGCAGACGTTCGGGATGCTGAAGTTCCGCACCATGGTCGCCGGCGCGGACCGGATGGTGCCCGGCCTGGCCGAGCAGAGCGACGGCAACGGCGTCCTGTTCAAGATGAAGGGCGACCCGCGGGTCACCCCGGTCGGCCGGGTGCTGCGCCGCTACTCCCTGGACGAGCTCCCGCAGCTGCTCAACGTGCTGCGCGGTGAGATGTCGCTGGTCGGGCCGCGCCCGCCGCTGCCCAGCGAGGTCGAGCGCTACGGCTTCGACATGCACCGCCGCTTCCTGGTCAAGCCCGGGATCACGGGTCTGTGGCAGGTCAGCGGCCGCTCGGACCTCTCCTGGGACGACTCGGTCCGCATCGACGTCCGGTACGTGGAGAACTGGTCACTGGCCTTCGACTTCATGATCCTGTGGAAGACGGTGGGCGCGGTCTTCCGCGGCTCCGGCGCCTACTGACCTGACCACCGCCGACGGGGTGGGCCGGGAGCTGCGATGCAGCCCCCGGCCCACCCCGTCGTCGTCTGGCACCGGCGACAGCCGGCTCCCGCGCACCGGTGCCGCTGAGAGTCCGCTGAGTGCGTCCTGCCCCCGTACGGCCGGCTGCGCACGCCCTGCCGGCGACGGCCGGCTCCCCGGACCGTCCAGCCGACGGGCCGCCCCGCACGCCGTCCGGGCGACACGCGGCCGTCCACCCTCGCCGCCGGCACCAGGACGGCGCGGTCGCAGACCCGGTCACCGGCGCCCCGTGCCGCCGAGGGCCACCGGCAGCACGCCGAGACGACACAGGCGGGGCGCTGGTCTGCCCAGCGCCCCGCCCGTGTCCTGCCGTCCGTGCCCGACTGGCTAGACGATCAGCAGCCCGGCGTCCTCGGCCTCGATGACGGCCTCGACGGCCTTGCGCGGCGCCTTGTACGTCGCGAAGGGGAGCAGGTGGGTGGCGTACCCGCCGTTCATCTGCTCGAGGTGGACGCCGTGCCGGCCGTTGACCACGGCATGTGCGTTCTTCCCGACCTTCTGGATGACCACCTTGCGCCCCCGGTGGGTGAAGCGCTCCTCTGCGGCGGCCGCTGCCTCAGGGATGTCGTCGAACGGAGGGGTCCCGGTCACGGCCACCGCCGTGCCGGCCACAGCCACGGTGGCCCCCATCATGAAACGTCTGCGATCCATGAGCGCTGGTCCTCCTAGACGTAGGTGTAGTCGAGCCGGGTGATGTCGAGGACGTCCGCCGGGGTCCGCGGGACGATCAGGCCCTGCATCGTGTCGTTGAGGTTGTGGCCGGTGGGGCCGCCGGACGCGGGCTGGTAGTTGTTCACGCCGCGCATCCCCTGCCAGACCCACCAGAGCCGGTCCACGTTGCCGTGGACGAGCCAGAAGACCGGGTCGTTCGGCGACGTGCCGGCGAGCATGTCGCCGCCCACCCACCGGTGCACCAGGTTGTGCATGCGGGGGCCTCCGGACCAGCCCTCCATCCGGTTGCGGAAGGTCGCCACGGTGGCGTCCCAGGGCGACCGGTCGTAGGTCGAGTAGCGGTCGATGGCATCGGTGACCTGCGACGGGTCGGGCAACCTCGTCGACCCGCGGGGGTCGCGGCCGAGCATGCGGATGAGGCCGGGGGTGGAGCGCGGGACCATGGCGCCGGTGGTGTTGTTGACGATGAGCGCCACCCAGTGCGCGAACGGCCCGTTGAGCACCCGGTTGCCCCGGGCCGGGTCGCCGTCCCCGCCGATGCCCCCGGCGCTCCACAGCGGGGAGCGTCGCGGGTCGCCGCCGTTGAGCGCCGTCTCGTTCTGCCACCGCCAGTAGGGCAGGCCCTCGATCGACGGGTCGACGGCCTGGAGGGCGTTCTCGATGTCGAGGAGGGTCGCGCGGTGCCAGGGGAGGAAGGCCGGTGCCCGGTGGGCGGCGTTGCGCGTGGAGCCCGGCGGGGTCGCGATGTTCATCGCGTCGACGTGGTGCCGGATGAACTCGTCGTAGGTGCCGTTCGCCTTCAGCACGTTGAAGGCCGACGTCAGCCGCTGCACCTCGCTCGGTGACAGGCTCAGGATGTTCCGCCTCGTCCCGGTCATCGGGAGCACGCCCCCGTCGGGTGGGAGGGGCCGGCGACCGTCGACGCGGGGCCTGCTGGTGCAGTGACTTCTTCGAGCATCTTCGACCTCAGAACAGTTGGCGACTACACAACGGAGCGGAGTCCGACCGTCATGACTCCGCCTGCTGTTCAGCGGGAACTGAGAGGTCGTCCACTCGTCAGAGCGTGGACACCATAGCCACAACAATTGCCGATGAGGACGGCGGTGGTGGCGCATTTCTGTCTGTGATCAGGAGGTCACTAACAGCATTGAGGAACGTCACTCATCGCATGCGCCCGGTCACGCATTCACTGCATTCGCCGGTGCGATCGCGAAATCCGGTGACCATTCGGTGACCCTGGGTGTCAGTCTTTCGTCGAGGCTCGACGGGCGGGTCGACGGCGGTCGGCAAGTGCGGCGAGCCACAGGTCCTCGACCCGGGGGAAGACCGCGTCGGCGCTGTAGCGCTCCTCGAACGCCTGGAGGGCCGACCCGGCCAGCCGCGACCGGCGCTCCGGGTCGCTGAGCACCAACTGCAGGGCGGCGTGGAAGGCCTCGACGTCCGCGGGTGGGACGACGATGCCGTGCTCGTCCCCCAGGACGGCCGCGATGCCCCCGACGTCGGTGGAGATGACGCAGTTGGCGCGGGCCATCGCCTCGAGGATGAACATCGGCATCGCCTCGTCCCGGGACGGGAGCACCGCGATGCGCGACCGGTCCAGCAGCGCCATGAGCTCCTCGTGCGCCAGCGAACCGGCCATCGTCAGCCCCGGGACGTCCGGACGCACGAGCGCGGCGTCCTGGACCGGGCCGGCCACGACCAGCTCCCAGCCGGGGGCGTCGATCCGGGACCACGCCTCCTGCAGGACGTCGATGCCCTTGCGGTGCGACACGACGCCGCCGAAGACCACCAGGTCCTCCTTCGCGGCGGGTGCGCTGGAGGGGATCGCGTTTGGGATCAGCACGACCCGCTCGGCCGGCACGAACCGCGCCGCCACCTCGGAGGACTCGGCCGACAGGCTGATCACCCGGTCGGCCCCGCGCAGCGCCCAGCCGGTCAGCCGCGGGTGCGCGGCGGCGAAGGCGGCGAAGGAGCTGCCGTGCAGGTGTGCCACCGTGGCGATGCCGCGGGCGTGGGCCACCCGCATCAGCGCGCCCTCGCGGACGAACGACCCCCGCTCGGACATGTGCGCCACCACGACCGAGGAGCGCCGGGGCAGCCGCAGGACCCGGGCCAGCGCGCCGGCGCCCTTCACCAGCGTCGCCCGCAGGTCGTGCGGGTCGCCCCGGGAGGTGAGCACCGCGACGTCCACCCGCGGGAAGGGCCACGCCAGGTAGCCGTTCATGACCTGGGTCATCCCGCCGGGGATGTCGCCCACGCGGCCCAGGTGGAACACGGTCGGCCGGGACGTCGTCACCGCCGTCAGCCCGCGACCGGCTCGGTGGTGGCCGGCGCCGCCGGGGAACGCCCGGACAGCACCTGCTGGATGTCCTGGCGGTGCCCGCGCAGCCGCCGGCGCGCCTCCAGGAGGGCGGCGAACAGCTCGGCCCGCCGTCCGGCGAGGGCCTCCAGCCGGGCCACCAGCTCGTCGGCGGAGTCGATGCCGGCCGAGACGGTCACCCCGGTGATGCCGATGGTGGTGAAGTGCCGGTCCACCTTGTCGGAGTCCCCCACCGGCGAGCCGACCGGCACCGCGCCCTCGGTGAACGCGGCGATGACCACGTGCAGCCGGTCGGACAGCACGACCGCGGTGCGGGAGTAGAGCTCCCGCAGCCGGCGCTCCTGCTCGTCGTGCCCGGTGGGGCCCGTCCAGCCGAGCACCTGGCCGCCCAGGTCCGCGGCCAGCCGCCGGGAGCGCTCCTCGTCGGTCCAGACCTGGGTGACCGCCCAGATCTCCAGGTCGTGCGCCGCGGCGTAGGACCGGACGCCGTCCAGCCACGCCCGGCTCGGGTAGGGGCGGGCCGGGTCCTCGCCGCGCATCGAGACCACGAGCGCGTTCCGCTCCGGGGCGGGGGAGGCGAACCGGGAGACGGCGGCGTCGTCCGCGCCCTCCCCGAAGGCGAGGTCCGGCATGACCGCGCCGGTGCCCATGTACCGCCCGGTCGCGTCGTCGCGCCACAGCGTCCGGTCCGACAGTGCGATCGACGGGCGCATCAGGGCGCGCGGCACGGCGGCGAAGTTGCGGGTGCCGACCCCGGCCCGGACGGCCGCGCCGCCCCGCAGCTTCAGCGCCACCAGCAGGGGCAGCAGGGAGAGGTGCTCCTTCATGCCCACCAGGGTCAGCTGGATCTCCCCGGGCTTGAAGACGTACGCGGCCTCACCGCGCAGCGCCGAGGCCAGGGCCACCCGGTACCAGGCCCGCAGCGACCGGTAGACCCGGTCGCCGGGCCGCAGGCCGAGGCCCTCGTCGTAGCCGTCGGGGGAGGCGCCCACGTAGACGTGCAGCTCACCGGCCGGCCGGACCCAGTCGAGCAGCTGCCGGCGCAGGATGATGTCTCCCACGTTCTCGTACTGGCCGCGGCCGATCGCGAACACCTTCGTCATGCGGGCGCCTTTCGGGGACGGTGGCGGCGGTGGCGTCAGCGGCACCTCAGGACACGCGGCTCCGGGTGGCCTCGACGGCACCTGCGGTGCGCGGGTACACACGGCCCTGGGAGCCGCCGAACGGTAACGCACCTCCCGGCCCGGCGACGGTGCTCACCGGTCGGCGACGGCCAGGAGCCGGCGGTAGGCGGGCAGGGACACCTTCGCCGACGCCGCCAGCGCGAGCCGCTTGGCGTCCCGCCGGCGGGCCAGGAGCACCAGCTCCCGCACCCCGAGCCGGCGGCGCAGCCGGCGCACCAGCTCCGCGCTCTCCGCGGGGCCGTAGGAGCCGAGGACGGCGTCCTTGAGCCCGGACAGGGTGAGGTAGCGGGTGACGAAGTAGCGGTACTCGGCGGTGCCGGTCACGGCGGGGTCCACCCGCCGGGCGGCGGTCTCGACCGCGGCGGCGATGAGCTCGAGGGACTCCGCGCGCCGGGACCGGGTGGTGATGATCGAGGCGCTGCGCACCCGGTACTCGTAGACGGCCACCGGCAGGAAGGCCACCCGGCGGGCGCCGGCGACCGCCTGGGCGACCATGGCGAGGTCGGACTGCACCCGCGCCGGGGTGAAGTCGATGGTGCGCAGCAGCTCCCGGCGGAACAGCTTGTTCCACAGGTGCCCGGTGATCCGCCCGGTCAGGAAGAGGCGGAACGCCTCCCTGCCCGGGACGGGCGGGCCGGACGGCGGGTCGGTGCGGGTGGGCGCCTTGCCGGACTCGAAGGTGGCGCGGGCACCGGCCACCACCACGTCGGTGTCGGGGGCCGCCTCCGCGGCGGCCAGCAGCCGGGCGGCGGCGTCGGGCAGCCAGCCGTCGTCGGAGTCGACGAACCAGATCCACTCCGCGGTCGCCTCCTGCACCCCGCGCTCCCGGGCCCGCGCGACACCGCCGTTCTCCGGCAGGGGCACGAACCGGACCCGGGCGTCCCGGTCGGCCGCGGCCCGGGCGATCGCCCGCGAGCCGTCGGTGGAGCCGTCGTCGACGAGCACCAGCTCGACGTCGACCCCCTCCTGGCCCAGCACCCGGTCGATCGCGTCGGCGAGGTGGGTCGCGTCGTTGTAGACGGGCAGCACGACGCTGATCAGCACGTTTCCTCCAGGCAGCGGTCAGGCGTAGGCAGGGTAGCCGTAGCTGATCAACGCCTGGTCCTCCCACGGGCGGGCGTAGCGGCGCACGAAGCGCTCGGGGTAGGGCAGCGCGAAGGGGTGGTCGCCCTCGACCGTCTGCGGCACACCCCGGGTCACCGAGGTCACCAGGCCCACGTGGTGCGGCCGGTTGACCTCGCCGCGGGAGTAGAAGAGCAGTGCCCCGGGCTCCGGGGTCGAGCCCACCCGGTCGGCGCGCTGCAGCTCCGCGTAGAGGGTCACCGGCTCCGCCGTCCGCGGCACTCCGTTGTCGCGGAGCAACCAGCTGACGTAGATGGCGCTCCACGGCTCCGACGTCTCGCCGAACCAGGCCCGCCACGGGCTGCCGAGCAGCCGGCGTCCGGCGGTCCGGTCGGCCTCGGCGAGCACCGCGTCCAGGGAGCCGGGCACCGGTGCGGGGGCGGGCGTCCCCGGGGTCGGCGCCGTCACCGGAGGGGTCTCCGGCTCACCCGACCGGGACAGCCCGGTCGCGACGGCCGCACCGCCGGCGAGGACGGCGCCGCCGGCGAGCAGGAAGGCGCGGCGACTGATCGGCCGCCGGCCGGGGGCCGCGGCGTCGGAGCCGGCCGGCGGGTCGCCGCGCAGGGAGGGGCCGTGCGGGTCGATCACGGCAGCACCCCGCCCCGGTAGGAGCCGGGGTCGGCCTCCTCGACCGTGCGGGCGATCGTGTGGCCGGTGTGCCACAGGGTCACCCGGTCGAAGCGGCCGGCCACCCGGTAGATCTGCATGTCCGTCCGGTGCGGCTGGGACTCCGGCCGGAGGAGCACCCGGGGGACCCGGAGCCGGCCGTCGGCGAGGTGCATCGGGCGGACCGCCGTCGACTCGCCCTGGTTGAGGTGGCACTCCACCCAGCCGGAGGCGATGGACGACGACGCGCGGACCCGGAAGACGACGTCGGTCCACTGCCCGCGGCGGTAGGGCAGCGAGAGGAACGGCACCGGGTCGCCGGGGTTGAGCTCGTTGCCCCGCACGCTGAACTCGTCGATCGGGTCGTCGGGCGTGCGGCGCTCGGTGTGCAGCACGAACGGGGAGCCCTGCTCGTACGGCGGCCCGTAGAACTGGAAGACGGCGATGTAGCCGGAGGCCTCGCCCTCGGGTTCCAGGACGCCGTCCCGGGGGTGCACGGAGGGGAAGTCCTCGGGGGGCAGGAACGCGAACCCGACGCAGAACTCGTCGCCCTCGCGGATGTCGGAGGGGCTCGAGGACTGGAACCGCACGGTGGACGACGTCGGCTGGTCACGGTCGCCCCGTGCGCTGTCGGGCACGGAGACCCGGACGGCGCGGCGGGCCGGCCCGAGCACGGGGTCGGGCTCGACGGAGGCGTACTCGGCCCCGACGACGGGCGTGGTGCTGGCCAGCCACTGCTCGGTCGAACCGCTGTAGTCCGCGGCCCAGGCGAGCTCCTCCCGCCACCCGCCGGCGGACTCCGCGCGCACGGCGTCCCGGTCGTTGGCGGTGACGACGGCGAGGTACGGCGCCTCGACCCGGATGCCGTCGACGACCGCCGCGGCGGTGATCCAGAACATCGCGTCGGCCGGCGCGGGGACGTCGGGGTCGACCAGCTTGCGCCGGGTGTCCCAGCGGGCGACGTACACCCGGTCCCCGACGGGCTCCGCCGGGAGGGTCCCGAAGGCGGGATCGCCGATGGCGACCGTGACGCTCCCCACCCTGCTGCCGCCGCGGACCTCGACGCGCACCTCGACCGTGCCGCGGACCCGGTCCCCCGGAGAGGGGCTCAGGACGGCGATCGACGCCATGCTCCTCCTCGGGACGATGCGCGGGTCCGGGCGCCGCGACGGGCCGTGGGCCAGGGAAGTCGGCCTTCGGTCCAGGGTACGTGCCGGAACGGCTCCACCGGCCGCTGTCCGCCACGGGTGGGCGGTGGGAGGGCCCCACGGTGCGTGCGGTGGCGGGGTGGTGGTCCCCGATCGGGTGACACCCGGACGGGACCGGCCGCAGGTCATCCCTGGCTTCTCCGGTCGGTGGAGGTTAGTTTTCCGGTACACGTGTTGCGGTCCTGCGGCGCGGTGTCGACCATCCGTCCCGGCCTCATGGAGGGCATAGCCCGTGTCCCGAGCCCGTTCGGACGTCCCGGCGTCCGACCCGTCCACCGTCCGTCCGCCCCTGGCCAGCCGCCGCGCCGTCCTGTTCGGTGCCGCTGCCGGGCTCGCCGGCGTGGCCGTCGGTGCCGGGCCCGCGCAGGCCGCCCCGGTCTACAGCCCGATCCCCAAGCTGCCCGGCGAGGTCTCCCGCACCGACACCCGGACCACCCGGATCGGGAAGAAGAAGTACGAGGCGATCGACGTCGTCTGGGGCACCGACCGGGCGCGGCTCTACGTGCCGCACGCGACCCCCCCGAAGGCGCCGAAGCCCAGCGCGGTCGCCTGGATGTACCACTCGAACGGCAGCACGCACACCGCGATGGACGGCGCGTACGCCTACCCCGGCATGCTGCTCGTCGACCGGGGCGTGGTCTGCGTCTGCCCGAACTTCGGTGGCAGCACGTGGACGACGCAGGCCGCCCTGACCCACCAGGTCAACTGGGACAAGTACATCAGCGCGGTCTTCAACGTCGGCGTCGCGTTCGCCCGCGCCAACTCCGGCGGCGGCTCGCTGATGACCTACGCCTACGGCAACGGCATGGTCCGCGGGATGCGCGGGATCTACCTCGCCAACGCGAGCTACGACATGGAAGACCTCTACGCCCGGGACCCGGGCCGGATCGGCCCCCCGTACGGCAACGACCCGGCGCGCGTCGCGGCCACGAACCCCGCCCGCCTGCCGCAGAGCGCCTGGGCCGGCAAGCGGGTCAAGACCGTGGTCTCGCTCGTCGACCCGATCCTGCCGCCGGACCGGCACGGCCTGGCGCTGGCCGGTCTTGCCAAGCCCGTCGCGGCCGACGTGCGCGTCCAGTACCACGACCAGGGGCACACCGTGCCGGGTTGGACGCACTCGGACATGGTCGCCACCTTCAACTCCTGGCTGTGAGCGTCCGCTCCCGGCCTGATGTCCCTCGCACCGACCCCTCGTCTGCCGACCGGCAGGCGGTCCTCCCCGTGACCGCGCGGGGAGCGGTCCCCGGCCGGCCGGACGGTGCGGTGCCCGGAGACGGGCAGGGCCCGTCGTGATCGGCCGCCGGGCTCCGCAGCCGTCCGTCCCCCGGGCCGACGCCGACCGTCGCCTGGTGGTGCTGCACTCCCTGCGCGAGCCGGACGGCACCACGCAGTACGCCGACCAGATGGTCCAGGGCGCGGCGCCGGACGTCGACGTCCGCTTCTTCGACTGGCAGACGGGGCTGTTCGGCCGGTACGACGTGCTGCACGTGCACTGGCCGGAGCTGCTCATCCGCGACAGCCGGCGGCCGTGGCTGCGGTTCGTCAAGCGCCGGCTGCTGGAGCTGCTGCTCCTGCGCCTGCGGGTGCGGCGGATCCCGCTGGTGTGGACGGCGCACAACCTCAGCCCGCACGAGCAGGGCAGCCGGTCCGACCACCGGTCGCTGGACCGGTTTTACAGGCACGTCGACCTGGTGATCCGGCTCAACCCGGCCAGCCCGGTCACCGCCGGGCGCGAGACGGTGACGATCCCGCACGGGCACTACCGGCAGCCCTTCGCCCAGTACCCGCAGCCCGAGGCGCAGCCGGGGCGGCTCCTGTACTTCGGCATCATCCGGCCGTACAAGGGCGTCGACGTCCTCATCGACGCCTTCCGCGGCATCGACCGCGCCGACCTGCGGCTGCGGATCGTCGGCAACCCGCACCCGGGCCAGGCCGAGCTGGTGCACGAGAGGTCCGCGGGCGACCCCCGCATCGACACCCTGCTCCGCCTGGTGAGCGACCAGGAGCTGGTCGAGGAGATCTGCTGTTCGCAGCTGGTGGTCCTGCCCTACCGCGGGAGCATGCACAACTCGGGGTCCCTCTTCGCGGCGCTGTCCCTGGGGCGGCCGGTCCTCGTGCCGGAGTCGCCGACCAACGCGGCGCTGTCGGAGGAGGTGGGCCCCGGGTGGATCCTGCAGTACCCCGGTGAGCTGACCCCGCAGGTGCTCGAGGAGGCGATCGCCGCCACCGCGGCCCGCCGGGGCGGGGAGCCGCGGCTCGACGACCGCGACTGGGAGCGGATCGGGCTCCACCACCGCGACGCCTACCGACGGGCCCGAGTGCTCAGCGGGCGAGGGTGACCGGGCCCACCGCGGGGGAGGGGCAGGGGCTCGGTGCACGAGCCTCCCGGGGTGCCGCCGTCACCCTGGGCGGGCAGGGGCTCCGCGTGCTCGTCCAGCTGGTGGGCATCGCCGTCCTGGCCCGGCTGCTCGACCCCGAGGACTACGGCCTCCTCGCGATCGTGACGCTGATCGTCGGCTTCGGCGAGCTGTTCCGGGACTTCGGTCTCTCCTCGGCCGCCGTCCAGGCCAAGACGCTCTCCGACGGGCAGCGGGACAACCTCTTCTGGCTCAACACCGGCATCGGCGCCGTCCTGGCCGTGCTGGTCTGCGCCGCGTCGCCGCTGGTGGCGCTGGCCTTCGACGACGACCGGCTGACCCTCGTCACCGTCGTCATGTCGGCCACGTTCCTGCTGAACGGGGTGTCCACCCAGTACCGGGCGATGCACACCCGGCACCTGCGCTTCGGCAAGCTCGCGCTCTCCGAGATCGGCGGGCAGGTCGCCGGCGTCGCCGTCGGCATCGTGCTCGCCGTCCTCGGCGCCGGCTACTGGGCGCTGGTCGCCCAGCAGCTCACCCAGGGGCTGGTCGCACAGGTGTTCCTGGTCGCCACCAACCGGTGGCTGCCGGGCCGGGTGGACCGGAGCGCGTCCGTCCGCCCCTTCATCGGCTACGGCATGCCGCTGCTCGGCTCGCACCTGCTCAACTACCTGGGCCGCAACATGGACACCCTCGTCCTCGGTGCGCGCTACGGTGCGGCGCCCGTCGGCCTCTACAACCGCGCCTTCCAGCTGGTCATGATGCCGTTGCTGCAGGTCCAGGCGCCGTCCACGCGCGTGGCCCTGCCGGTCCTCTCCCGGCTGCAGGACGACCGGAAGCGGTTCGCCGAGTTCATCAGCTTCGGCCAGGTCGCGCTGCTCACCCTCATCGGCGGCCTCTTCGCGGTGCTCTTCGCGCAGGCCGAGTCCGTGGTGTTCGTGATGCTCGGGCCGCAGTGGACGGAGGCGGTGCCGGTCTTCCAGGTGCTGCTCGTCGCCGGGTTCTTCCAGGCCGCCACCTACGCCGTCTCCTGGGTCTTCCTGGCCAAGGGGCTGACCCGGACGCAGTTCGTCTACGCCCTGGTGACCAGGCCGGTGATGGCGGTCGTCATCGTGGTCGGCTCCACCTGGGGGCTGCTGGGCGTGGCGGTGGGCTACGCGGTCGGGGTGGCGTTGGCGTGGCCGGTGGCGCTGGTCTGGATCGCCCGCGTCTCCGACGCCCCCGCCGGGCGGATGTTCCGCAACGGGCTCCGCACCGGGCTGGTCTTCAGCGTGGCGTCGGCCCTCTCGTTCCTGTCCACGGTCGCGCTGCCGGACGACGCGCACGCGCTGCGCCTGGTCGTCGGCGTGCTCGCCGTCCTCGGCGCGACCGCCCTCGCCGCGCTCGTCTGGCCGACGTTCCGGCGCGACCTGCGGGGGATCGCCGGGATGCGCAGGTCCCTCCGGCGCGGCTCCGGCCGTCCGGCCACCCGTCCGCCGGAGGACGACGGCGCGCCCGTCGGCGTGCCTCCCGGCCCGGCCCCCCTGAGCCTCACCGGTGCGGCTCCCACCGACCCGATCACGACCCCGAAGGCGGGTATGGACCCATGACCAAGGCCATCGAGCGCGCGCACCGGATCTGGCGACGGGCGGTGGTGGCATCGGGGCTGCCCAGCCTCGTCGACCGCCGGATCATCCGGTCCCGGGTGCGTGCGGAGCCGCGCGTCCGCGGCCGGCACCTGCTCCTCGCCGCACCCGGCGGCGGCAACGTCGGGGACCAGGCGATGCTCGAGTCGGTGCTGGAGAACACCGCCGGGCCGGTGACCCTGGTCGTGCCCGACCCCGCCGCGGTGGAACTGCCCGAGGAGTTCCGGCAGCGGGTGGAGGTCCTGGAGATCCCGCACCTGGTCTACGGGACCGGCGCCGACCACCGGGCCTCGGTGGCCGCGTTCGGCCGCGCGCTCGCGGGTGCGGCCCAGCTGTCCGTCCTGGGCGCGGACGTGATGGACGGCCGGTACTCGCTGCCGGCGTCGGTCCGCCGGTCCAACCTCGCCCGGGCGGCCGCCCGCGCCGGGGTCGACACCCGGATCATCGGCTTCAGCTGGAGCGACCGGGCCCGGGTCGCGGCCCGGCGGTCGCTGGCCGGCGCGGCGCGCGACGGGGTCCGGCTCCTGCTGCGCGACCCCATCTCCGCCGAGCGCGCCCGCGCGGACGGGATCGCACCGGTCGAGGAGGTGGCGGACGTCGTCTTCGCCGCCCGGACCGTGGACGGGTCGGCGGCCGACGAGCTGCTGCGGGACGTCACCCGGCCGGTCGCGCTGGTCAACGTCAGCGGGCTGCTCGCCGACCGGGTCGACCAGACCGAGGAGTACGTCCGGATCGTGGAGCACCTGCGCGGCCGTGGCCTGCACGTGCTGGTCATCCCGCACGTCGACCGGGAGCAGAGCGGCGACATGGCGCCCTGCGCCGCCCTCATGGCGCGGGTGGGTGAGCTGCCCGACGTGAGCGGCGTGCCCTCGATCCTGTCCCCGGCGCAGGTCCGCGGGCTGACCGCCCGGGCGAGCGTCACGGTCACCGGGCGGATGCACCTGGCGGTGATGTCGCTGCTGAACGGCGTCCCGGCGCTGACCCTGGCGTCCCAGGGCAAGGTCGAGGGCCTGATGCAGCTGTTCGGGACGCCCGAGCTGCGCATCGACGCCGTCCCCGGCTTCTCGGCGGTCGTCGCCGAGGTGATCGACCGCGTCCTCCCCGAGGACTCGGCAGCCCGGCAGTCCATCCGGCAGGCGCTCCCGGGCGTCGTGGCGATGGGGCAGCGCAACACGGCCGACCTGCTGGCCTCCGTCCCCACCGGGCAGGCCTAGATGAGCGGCAGGATGCGCGGCGCACTGGCCAGCACGGTGGCCGGCAGCCCGGTCTGGGCTCCCCGTACCCGGGCGCGGCTGCTCCGGGCGCTGGGCGTCCGGGTGCACGGCAGTGCCCGCGTCTACCCGTGGATCCGCTTCGTCGGCGGCGTCGACCACCTGGAGATCGGCCGGGGGGCGTTCGTCAACGTCAACGCCACGATCGGGGCCAACGCCCGCATCGTCATCGGCGACCGGGTCCACCTCGGCCCCGGGGTCAGCCTGCTGCCCACCTCCCACGACGTCGGGCCGCGGGAGCAGCGCGCCGGGGCGCCGGTCAGCGCCCCGATCACGATTGGGGACGGCGCCTGGCTCGGCGCCGGCGTCACCGTCCTGGGCGGGGTGACCATCGGGGCGGGCTCGGTCATCGCCGCCGGCGCCCTGGTCAGCGGCGACACCCAGCCGGACGCCGTCTACGGCGGGGTGCCGGCGCGGCTGATCCGCCGCCTCGACTCGTCGGGAACCGGACCCGCACCCGCCCCGGCGGAGCCGACCACCGCCCCGGCGGAGCCGACCACTTCCACGGTGGAGTGAACCTGCCCTCGGTCAGGCGTACGACCGTCCCGATCCCCGTACCGTCGGTGTACCGGCTGTTAGGGTCCCGGCGGACTCGCGGGTTCCCGCGGGTCCGGGTGACCGGACACGGTCGGGCGACGGACCAGGCCGTAGGAAGAACGGATCCTCGATGAGCGCCCAGAGCACTGCCCCGACGACGGGGCGGTTCGCGTGGCTCGAGCCCGTCAAGGGCCTGGCCATCTTCATGGTCATCGCCTACCACGTGACCCTCTACCTGAAGACGGCGGACGTCGACGCCGTGCTCGGCCGGGCCAAGGCCGTCTTCGAGCTCTTCCCGATGCCGGCGTTCTTCCTGATCGCCGGGATCTTCGCCGGCCGGCACGGGGCGACCAAGTTCCGCGCGTTGTGGAAGCGGCGGCTGCTGCCGCTGCTGTACCTCTACGTGCTGTGGTCGGTCATCCGGACGATCTTCTACTTCGTCATCCCCGGGCTCAACGGCGAGCTCGGTGAGATCCCGGCGACCGACCCGCTGGCGCTGCCGCTCATCCTGTTCTGGCCGAGCAGCAGCTACTGGTTCCTCTACGCGCTCTTCCTCTTCACCCTCTTCCGCTGGCTGATCGCCCGCGCGCCGATCTGGGTGCAGCTGGCCGGTTCGGGCCTGGTGTCGACCCTCTTCACCAGTGGCCTGGTCGACGCACACAACATCGGCTGGAACCGGGTCGGCGCACTGTTCTTCTTCTTCACCCTGGGTGCGGTGTTCTCCCGGGAGATCCGGGACCTCGTCGAGCGGGCGCGGCCGGTGCACCTCGGGATCGCCTTCGCCGTCCTGGTCGTGTCCACCGCGCTGATCGTCCTGGGCTTCCGCTGGGTGCCGCTCGTGGTGCTCGTCGGGCAGCTCGCCGCCGTGGCCGTCGGCATCCTGGTCGTCCGCTACCTGGTCCGGGTGCCGGGCTTCGGCATCTTCACCTCGATGGGCACCGCCAGCCTGAAGCTGTACCTGCTGCACCTCTACGTCATCGTCCTGGCGACCGCGCTGATCGCGCTGCTGGAACCGGCGTGGCCCCGGTGGGTCGACGTCGGCGTGCAGGTCGCGCTGGTCGTCCTCACCGTCCTCGCGTCCTTCGGCCTGGCCCGGCTCACCAGCCGGGTCCGCTGGCTGTACGCCCCACCGGCCTTCCTCCGCGGCCCCCGTCGCCGCGGGGCACAGGACCGCACCCCGGACGACCCCGAGAAGGCGGTCACCCCGCCGACCGAGCTGTCGCCCCGGCCCACCGAAGTGAGGGAATGATGTCCCCCCGAGAGCTGCCCGAGCTCCGGCCCGGCGCCGACCGCCGGCTCGTGCTGGCCGCCTCCACCGGCGGGCACCTGGCCCAGCTGGTCCGCCTGGCCCCGGGGCTCGGTGCGTCCGACGACTCGCTCTGGATCACCTTCCCCACCGCTCAGAGCGAGTCGCTGCTGGCGGGGCGGAACGTCCTGCACGTGCCCTACATCCGGCCGCGCGAGGGGCTGAAGATCGCCCGTGCGTTCCGGACGATCCTGCCGCGGCTGCGGTCCGAGCACTTCGACGCCGCGGTGAGCACCGGGTCGGCGCTGGCCCTGGCCGCACTGCCCGCCGCGCAGCTGGCCGGCATCCCGTCGCTCTACATCGAGAGCGTCTCGCGGGTGAACGGGCCCTCGGTCAGCGGACGGGTGCTGGCCGCGATGCGCTTCGCCGAGCTCCGGACGCAGCACCCCGCCTGGGCGGGGGGCCGGTGGGGCACCCACCCGAGCGTGTTCTCGGCGTTCCGGATGGTCCCCCGGCCGGTGCGCAGCGAGGGGCCGGCCCGGCTGTTCATCACCCTGGGCACGCTCCGCGGCTACCCGTTCCACTCGATCATCGACCGCATCCTGGAGCTGGGCCTGGCCGACGAGCACACGGTCTGGCAGCTGGGGGAGACGGAGCCGGCGGTCGAGCTGCCGGGCCGGGTGCACCACGAGCTGTCCGGCCAGGACTTCGACCAGTGCGCGCGCGACGCGGACGTGGTGATCACCCACGCCGGTGTGGGCAGCGTCCTCGGGTTGCTCGAGATGGGGATCGCCCCGGTCGCGGTCGTGCGCCGCCGGTTCCGTGGCGAGCACGTCGACGACCACCAGCAGCAGCTGGCCGGGCTGATGAAGAGCAGCGGGATCGGCTTCGCCGTCGAGGTCGACGAGCTCTGCCCGGAGGTCGTCGCGGCAGCTGCGCGCTCCCGGGTGGAGGTCGACCCGGGTACCACGGGGGAGAGCGGGACGTCGCTGTCCCGCCCCGACCGGCCCTGACCGCCGCACGGCCTACGCGCGGCCACCCTGCGGCGGGGTGCTGCGCCGGCACGAGCACCAGGCGACGGCCCACTCCTCTCCAGGCGGTGCCGCGGCCGGCAGGACGCTCGCCGGTAGAGCCGGTCGCGATGCGGGCAGCTCGCTGAAGGAGGCCAGGGCCTAGGTGTGCACGGCGGCCGCCCGCAACCAGTGCGCTGGTTCGTGGAGAGGGCATTCGGGCTCGTGGTCCTGGAACACCTGTCGATGATGGCGCAGGAACGGGCCCGTGGGCCGGTCTGCTCACCCGCGCTGGTCGTACCCAGGTGACGTTGCTCCGCCAGCGCCGTGAGGTGGTGCCACCGGCACGGTCGGGAAGGCTCTGGAAGGTCAGGATGAGCCGCCTCGCCGACCCTTGAGCCGCGCCGTGAGGCGGCTCAAGGGTCGGCCGGACGGCGTGACCTGCCGCGCTGATGACCCGCGGACGCGTGCTCACCAGCAGCAGCGACCTGCCGTGACGACGCTCGGTGACCTCCCTCCCGGGAGGTCACCGCACCGCCGGGATCA
Source organism: Modestobacter marinus (assembly GCF_011758655.1). Classification (NCBI taxonomy): domain Bacteria; kingdom Bacillati; phylum Actinomycetota; class Actinomycetes; order Geodermatophilales; family Geodermatophilaceae; genus Modestobacter; species Modestobacter marinus. The sequence goes on along the minus strand of NZ_JAAMPA010000001.1, from coordinate 858,547 downwards.
GGGGACGCTGTGCCCGGCCTGCGAGATCTCGGTGATCTCCCGGAAGAAGTCGTTGTCGCGCAGCAGGACCTCGGGCTCGGCGATGCCCTGGAGCCGGCCGTCGCCCATCACCATGACCCGGTCGCAGATCGACAGGGTGGACACCCGGTGCGCGACGAGCAGCAGCAGGACCTCGCCCTTCATCCGGGCCAGGGACTCCTGGACCGCCTGCTCGCTCTTGACGTCCAGCGCGCTGGTCGGCTCGTCGAGGATCAGCACGTCGGGCCGCCCGGCCAGGGCGCGCGCCAGGCACAGCCGCTGGCGCTGGCCGCCGGAAATCGCCGCCGCGCGCTGCCCGATGACCGTCTGGTAGCCCTTCGGCCAGCTGAGGATCTCCTCGTGCAGCGAGGCCTTGCGGGCGGCCTCCTCGACGTCGGCGTCGGAGATGTCGTCGCGGTAGAAGCGGATGTTGTCGGCGACGGTGCCCCAGAGCAGCTGCGGGCTCTGCGGCACGTAGGAGACCCGGTGCCGCCAGTCCTCGAGGCGGAAGTCGCGGCCGTCCTGGTCGTTGACCGTGACGGTGCCGCTGGTGGGCAGCCGGAGGCGCAGCAGCAGCTGCACGATGGAGGACTTCCCCGCCCCGGACGGGCCGACGATGCCGATCACCTCGCCGCGGCTGGCCTCGAAGGAGACGTCGTGCAGGACGGGGGTCTTGGCGTCGTAGCCGAAGTCCACGTGGGACATGCCGAGCCGCTCGATGCGGGACAGCGGCTGGTCGCCGTCCTGCCGGGTGTGGTCGGCGTAGTGGTCCAGCGCCCGGCGCAGCCGGCCCATGTAGGGGATCAGCTCGTTCATCCGGGTGGAGGAGGCCTGGATCCGCTGCCCGAAGGTCAGCGACCGGATGAGGATGAGGACCACCGCACCGAGCTCGCCGATCGCCGTCGCCCCGGAGAGGAAGACGATCGTGAGGGCGAGGAGCAGCAGGAAGAACGCCACGCTCTGGTACAGCGCCGGCACGGCCCGGTTGAGGAAGCGCGTCTGCAGGAGCGGACGACGGACCTCCTGGATCATCCCCTCGACCGCCTCGCGGTAGGCCCGGCTGGCGCCGAAGACCTGCGTCTCCTCGGCCAGCTGGACCATCTCCTGCACGCCCTTGGCGTACTCGACGTTCTCCGCGCTCAGCGCCCGGGCGTGGCCGCGCTGGCGGCGGGCCAGCGGGGCCAGCATCACGAACAGGACCGCCGAGGCGCCGATGAGGATCAGCGCCGTCGGGGCGCTGAGCAGGAAGGCGGAGGCGAGCAGCGTGAAGAACATCAGGACGGCGCTGATGCCCTCGGAGAGGGTGGTGACCGCCGCCGAGGCCTGGATCGCCTGGGTGGTCATCAGGGACTGGAAGTGCCCGTCACGCTCGGCCGACTGGATCTTCCAGGACGCCGAGGTGAACCGCTCGAACAGGTCACGGCGGAGGTTGGCCATCACCGCTGCGCTCATCGACGCGGGGACGTAGGCCAGCCAGACCTGCAGCGCGCCGCGGAAGACGGCCACCCCCATGCCCACCAGGCAGAGGACGAGCAGCGGTGCCTCGAACTCGAGCGGGCCGGGGAGGGCGTCGACCTGCGTCTGCCCTTGCGAGAGCGCGGTGGCGAGGGAGGCGACCAGGGCCAGCAGCACGGCCTCGACCAGACCGGCGACCACCGAGCCGCCGGCCATCACCGCGATGCGCGACTTCGACGAGCCGAGGAAGGGACCGAACTGTTGCCACGCGGTCGTGTAGCGCCGGACGACCCGGGTCGGGGTCGGCCACTGCTTCGGCAGTGACAACTGCTCTCCTGGGTGTGCGGCAGACCCCGGACCGGGGTCTGGTCACGCCGACCCTACCGTCGCGCGGTGGCCGCGAGCAGCGTTGTCGCCCACACTGGGGGACGCCCGGAAGGGGGGCGACGTTGCGGCGTCCGCGCGCGTCTGTTGGAGTGTGCGCCGTGGCCCGTGCGCCGTTCCCCCGTCTCGACCCGCAGCGGCTGGTCCCTGTCCAGCTGCGCCGGGCGAGGAAGTTCTACCTCCGGCACGGTCGGCTGCCCCCGCTGGTGGACTTCGAGACCTTCAACGACAAGGTCCAGTGGCGGGTGACCCGCGACCGCCGCGAGCTGCTCCGGCTCACCTGCGACAAGCTGGCGATGAAGGAGCACGCCGCCCGGCTCGCGCCGGACCTCACCCGCACGCCCGAGACCTACTGGTTCGGCACGGACGTCGCCGAGCTGCGGGACGTCGACCTCCCCGAGAACTGGGTGCTGAAGCCGAACCACGCCAGCCAGCGCGTGGTGATCAGCGGTGGCCCGGCCGACGTCGACGCGCTCGCCGCGGAGGTCGAGGGGTGGGTGAGCGAGCCGTACTGGCGGCGCAGTGGCGAGTGGGCCTACCGCACCGCGCGCCCCGGCCTGCTCGTCGAGGAGTTCATCGGCACGCCGGGTGAGGTGCCGGCCGACCTCAAGCTGTTCGTCTTCGACGGCGTGCCCCGCGCCGTCGCCGTCCACAGCCGGGACGGGAACGTGCACCGGGCGCGGTACTACACCCCCGACTGGGAGCCGCTGCCCTGGAACGGCGGCTACGCCCCCGGGCCGGACACCGCACGGCCGGAGCGGCTGGAGGACATGCTGAAGGCGGCGTCCCTGCTGGCGGCGGACTTCGACATGATGCGCGTGGACTTCTACGAGCACGACGGGGTGCTGTGGTTCGGCGAGCTGACCCCGTACCCCGCGGCGGGCCTGGCCCGGTACGAGCCGGAGCTGGACCGGCTGCTGGGCAGCTGGTGGGAGCTCCCGGTCTCCGGGAAGCGGCGGCTGCTCCGCCTCCGCTGAGCCCCGCCCGGGGCCGCGGCAGGCGCTCCCCGGCACAGGGGAGCGCCTGCGCCACCCCGTGGGTTCAGGCGTGCCGGCGGTCGAGCAGGCCGTGGTCGATGTAGAAGCGCCGCACGCGCGGGTCGGACAGGAACGACCCGTGGAACTGGAACACGTTGAGGTTCGGGACCCCGGCGTTCCCCTCGAGGACCAACGGGCCGCGGTCGGTGACGCAGACGTCCCAGCCGACGTGGGTGACCTCCGGGAAGGCCCGCATCAGCTCCCCGACCAGGTCGAGCACCTCGCCCCAGTGCGGCACGGTCTCCCCGGCGATCTGCACGTCGGTGTCCGGGTGCCGGTCGTACGTCGGCCGCCCGCGCTCCCGGGGGCGGCCCACCGCCGGGCCGAGGCGCCCGGACGCGAGGTCGACGGCGCTGCACAGGCCGCCCGAGCTGACGTTGTCGACGGCGCCGCTGGCCGCGGTGCCCCACCGGTGGACCGCGGCGGCGACCACCGGGTCGCCGTCCGGCAGCCGGATGGCCAGCGCCCGGAGCGTGTTGAGCGAGCCCGGGTGCACGGCGCGCAGCTGCGGGTGCTGCGCCAGCCGCTCCTGCACGAGGACGACGGCGTCCGGGTCACCGGCGACCAGGCTCTCGACCTGCTCGCCGGCCACGATGCGGACCCCGCGTCCGCCCGCCCCGTCGAGGGGCTTGACGACGACGGCCGCCGCCGCACGCATCCGGTCCAGCGCCTCCGCCGACCGGCCGTACAGGACCCCGCGCAGCCCCACGCCGTAGACCTCGGGTGCGCTCGCGGCGAGCCCGCGGGCGACCACGACGTCGGCGAAGACGTTCTTGTCCTCCAGCAGCCGGGCGCCGGCCGGGTGGTTCAGCCGGCGCAGCCGGGCCTCGACCGCGGCGTCGCTGATGAAGGGGACGGCGGGGTCGTGGATGCCGGGGTAGGCGTACCAGCGGTTGGAGAGGAAGCCGCGCCGCCACATCGTCGGGTGCAGCCGCCCGGCGTACTGGCGCCGCTCCAGGCGGGCCATGGTCCGCAGCAGCGTCGCCCGGCTGGTCATGCGGCGCGCCGGACCCGCCGCCTGGCGGCCCGGGTGAGCCGCCGCTGGGTCCGCACGACCTTGCGACCGAGGACCAGTGCCGGGGGAGCGAAGGTCACGCCGTCCCGGTTGGTCAGCTGGCAGGGCCGGCACTGACCGCAGGGCAGGTCGCCCAGGGGGTCGTGGCAGAACCAGCGCTGCGACAGCAGGTCCAGGAAGCCGTGATCCCGGGCGATCGCGGCCATCTCGCCCTTCGTCGTCCGGAGGACGGGGAAGGACCAGAAGCGGAACATCTGCGCCTCGGGGGCGGAGCTGAGCGTGCCGCGGTCGTCGGTGAAGACCAGGCGGTGCAGGGCGGTGGGGCCGTCGTCGTGGGCCTGCATGCAGACCTCCACGTTCGACCAGCCGAGCTTCTCGGCGACGCCGGCCAGGTAGACGTACTGGCTGCCGATCCAGACGCCGTGGCGCAGGATCGAGGCGTTGAGGGCCTGGAGCTCCTCCGACGGCGGGAAGTCCCAGCGCAGGTGCAGCTCGGTGGGGGCGAGCATCGCCGGGTCGTCGAGCCGCTGGAGCAGCTGCTCGCGCATCCGGGACATCGTGCTGAGCTCCAGCAGGGTGCTGCGGCGCTCGGGGTTGACCACGTAGATCGGCTGCACGGGCCGGTGGTCGACGAGCAGCGCCTGCATCAGCCGGAAGGAGGAGTCCCAGCCGCCGGTCCACAGCAGCCGGACGGGGGAGTGATCAGTGACGGGGGCGGCGGCCGCGGTGGGGGCGGCGTCCTCGGTCAGCGCGTGGTCCTCGGCGGCAGTCATCGCCGTCCTCTCGTTCGTTCCAGGGGTCACGGGTGCGGTGCCGGACGACCGGCCGCGGGGTTCATCGGGAGCCGAGGGCGCGACCGGCCCGCCGGGCCACCCGGCCGGCGCGGTCTCGGCCGCGGAGCGCCATCCCGAGGGCGACCTGCCGGGACACCCGGCCGGTGGGCAGCGGCACGCCGAGGGCCTCGACCCGCTCCCGGGTGACCGGGTCGGCGAGCCAGCCCTCGTCGGCCAGCATCTGCGAGCCGCGCAGGCTCCAGTGCACGTTGCCCTCGAGCAGCACGGGCCCGTCCGGGCCGATCACCACGTCCCAGCCGAGGAAGCGCAGCCCCGGGAAGAGGACGGCGGCGCGGCGGCACAGGTCGACGGTCTCCTGCCACAGGGGCAGCTGCCGGCCGGCGAACCGCTCGCCGGTGTCGGGGTGGTCGGTCAGGTCGCCGGGCACCCCCTTGAGGATGCCGGGGCCCATCACGCCGGTGGTCACGTCGATCGGGATGCTGACCCCGCCGGAGCCCCAGTTGTCGATCATGTTCCCGCGCCGGCCGAGGCGGGTGCTCGCCGCGTGCACGTGCGCCGTCCCGTCGGCGGCGACGGTGGTGAGGACGCGGCAGGTGTTGGTCGTCGTGGGGGCGAGTGCGGCCAGGTCCGGGTGGTTGCGGACGGCGTGCTGCACGACGTACCCGCTGACCCCGCGCTCACCGCCCGGGTCGAGGGCGGCGAACACGCGCTCGAGGGTGGTCTCCTCGCCGGTGCGGGTCGTGGCCGCGCCGGTCGCGTGGTCGATCCGGTCGAGGATGGTGATCTGCGCGCCCTGCCCTCCGCCTGCGGGCTTCACCACCAGCCCGGTCGGGCGCTCGCGGTCCAGCTCGGCGAGGACCTGCGGCACGGTCCGCAGCGGGCGCTCGCCGTCCCAGGTGGTGCCCTGGACGCTGTCGTAGAAGCCGATGGTCGGCGGCACGGGCAGGCCGAACCCGTCGGCGAAGCGGTAGAAGACCCACTTGTGCTCGGTGAGCACGTGGTTGCGCGGGTCGTTGACGACGTCCTGGACGAACCTGCGGTTCCAGTCGCTGCCCAGGAACCGGCCGGCGTCGGTGGGCGGGCGGCCGTCATCGAAGCCGTAGGCGGCGAAGTCCGCGGGCCGGTAACCCCACAGCCAGACCAACTTGACGCGCTGCAGCCTGCTCAGGGTCACCTAGTTCCTCCTACCGCTGCACTCATGACGGCGCCGGTGGCCGGCCGGCCACGGCATTCTGCCCGAAGACGATCAAGCTGTGACCGGTTCTCCGTGCCCCATGGCCGGTGCTGGTCCCCGGGACGCGTCGTGCCGGGCCTCGTGGCGCGCGTCGACGCGGAGCGAGGCGATGACGCCGGCGGCGGCGAACACGAACGGGAAGGACGGCGACGACACGAACACCGGGGCCACGGCGGACTCCACGAGCAGCAGGATCAGCCACCCGACGCCGGTGATCCGGATCCAGCGGACCAGCACGTCCTCGTGGGCGGAGACGCGCCGCAGCAGGGCGACGACGATGCAGGCGAGGCCGGCCGCGAAGAAGAAGGCGCCGAACCAGCCCGTCTCCCCGTAGATCGCCGGCCACTGCGAGTCGTTGAGGAACTGGCCGGAGTCCGGCCCCGGGCCCAGGCCATAGCGGCCAGGGAAGCCCAGCGCGTAGTACAGCGGGCTGTAGTCGTCGGCGGCCGTGGAGCTGCCGTACCGGCCGAACCCCGCGCCGACCGGGAAGTACTGCGCCGCCACGGTGATCCCACCCGCGGTGAGCAGGCCCCGCGCGGAGTCCTGGTTCAGGTAGATCTCGATGTCGCCACCGATGAGGTCCGCCAGGGGAGGCACGGTGATCAGCGCGATGAGCGGCCCGATGCAGAGGATCGCCGCGACCCCGACCGGCCGGAGGAAGCGGGCGCCGACCACCGCGAGCGTGGCCAGCAGCCCGACGATCGACTTCACCTGGAAGGTCAGGAAGGCCAGCCCGCCGGAGACGAGCACCAGGACCGTGTTGGCGAAGGACCGGCGGACGACCATGCCGTAGACGAGCGCGGCGACGGCGAGCACCCCGCAGAACCGGCTGAAGGCGGCCGGGTGCTGGAACGCGCCGTTGATCGCCGGGAACGGGCCGATGTAGCTGATCGGCGGCCGCCCGGTGGTGAACTCCGCCCACGCGGCCGGGGCCGCGAGGTTCAGCAGGGCACTGAGGGCCATGAGCACGATCGCCGTGATGCCGAGGCGGACCAGCAGGGCCAGGTCGTCGCGGTCCCAGTGCAGCTGCGCGATGGCGAAGGCGAACAGCACGCCCTTGACGGCGATGAAGGCCGCGGGGACGGCGAGCCCGACGGGCACCTCGGCCAGCGCGGCGCTGACCAGCCCGGCGACGAGGAAGCCGACGAACCAGCCGGTCCCGGGCAGCCAGACCAGGCGCCCCTCGGTGACCAGGCGGCGGGTGGTGAGGGCGACGAAGGCGAGGGCGATCACGCCCTCGTCCGCGTAGGTGCCCACCTGTCCCAGCACGTTCTGGATGGGCGCCGAGAGGATGATGACGACCAGCGCCAGGAGGACGAAGAGCTTCGGCCGGAACGCCGCGATCAGCACCCCGGTGAGGGCGATGAGCACGGCGAGCGGCAGGGCCGGCTCGATCAAGGCCAGGGCGGCCAGGACGAAGGTCAGGGCTGCGGCGAGCACCGCCCAGGCGGGCCCGGGAGGCGTTCCCGGGCCGGACCGCGCGGTGGCGCCAGCGGTCGTCGGCGGCGCCGACATCAGCGTCCCCGGGTCCCCGCGGAGAGCGCCTGGCGGAACACGATCACCAGGAAGGCGACGAGCAGGCCGACCGCGAGCCCGGCCAGCAGGTTCAGCAGGAGCAGCGGCGACGCCAGCTCGTCGGGGATCTCCGGGGCCTCGACCACGGTCCCGGTCAGGCTGACCGGGGTGGCGGCGGCGCCGTCCCCCTCGATCTGGGTGATGAGGCTGGCGGCGATCGCGTTGGCGAGCTCGGCGGCGTTCGTCGGCGTGCCGGCCTCGACGGTGATGTTGATGATCGAGGTGCGGGGGATGACCTCGGCGGAGACGTTGTCCACCAGCTCGGTCGAGGAGACGTCTGCATCGATGGCGTCGATGGCGGGGTCGAGCACCGCGGGGGTCTGGGCGAGGGCGGCGAAGGTCTCCACCCGGTCGGCGACGAGCGCGGACGCCTGGGACAGGCTGTCGGTGGCCTCGACGGCGACGACCGGGTCGACGAGCACCTTGGTCTCGGTCTCGTACCGCTCCGGCAGGAAGACGGTGAGGAGCCAGCCGGCGAGGAGCCCGGCGACGACGGCGGCCACGATGATCAGCCAGCTCCGGCGGATCACGCGCAGCACGTCACGCAGCGGCGTGCCCGGGTCCTCGTGGCGGTACCGGGGGAGCGGGGGCGCGGCGGTGTCGGTGGTCATGTCCGTGGTCCTCTCGGGGGGTACCGGCGTGCGCGAGTCCGGCGCGCCGATCACAGTTGTTCCTGCAGGAAGTCGAGGACCTGGCGCCGCACGTCGCTGTCGAGCAGCGTGATGCCGTGCTTGGGCCCGTCGACGAGCAGCAGCTCCGCCGGCACGCCGACGGCGTCCAGGGCTGCTGCGAGTGCCTCCGGTTGTTCCGCGGGCACCAGTTCGTCGGTGCCGTTGACCAGCAGCATCGGTGGGTCGGAGGGGTCCACCCCGGTGATGGGGGAGGCCGGCACCGACTGCGGGCAGTCGGTCACCGAGGTGCAGCCCAGGTAGTTCAGCACCAGGTCGGCGGCGTCCTCGCTGGGCTGCCCCAGCTCGAGGCCCTCGGGGGAGAGCACGGAGACGCCGCTCAGGGACGCCACCGCCGCCAACCGTGCACCGCTGTCGAGCGGACCCTCGCCGCGGGTGGCCAGGCTCTGCGCGATGATCGCGCCGGCCGAGCTGCCGATGGCGCCGATCCGCGCCGGGTCGATGCCGAACTGCTCCACCTGGGCGGGGTCGCGCAGCCACTGCACGGCGTTGGCGAGGTCGTCGACCTGGGCGGGGTAGGTGAACTCGGGTGCGAGGCGGTAGTCGACGGAGAAGGCGGCCGCGCCCTGTTCCGCCGTCAGCTCGCACAGGGTGCGGACGCCGGTGCTGTCGCGGGCGCCCTCGGTGAAGCCACCGCCGTGCACGATCAGCACCGCCGGGAGCGGCTCCTCGGCGTCGGTGGGGAGGCAGGCGTCCAGCTTCAGCTCGGTCTGGTCGTCGGACCAGTACGTGAGGCCCTCCGTCACCTGGACGTTGTCGGGACCGGGGTCGAGCCGGGCCGTCGGCTCGGACGGCGAGGAGCAGGCGCTCAGCGTCACGAGCAGTGCGGTCACGCCGAGGGCGGCCGCGGGGAGGAGGCCGCGTGGCGACGCCGCGGGGCTGGTCACATGCATCGGGGTCTCGAATCCGTTGGGCGGCGACGGACGAGGGCCCCCGTGCCCGAGGACGGCGGGGCCGGGTCTCGTCGAGGCCATCGGCTCATCAGTGCTGGGCGGCTGTGCTGCCCGGTCCAGTCGTCAGGGAGGCAGCCCCGTGAACTTAGCGTCCGGACCGGGGCGGCGACCGTGATCGCTGTCACGACCCCGCGCCGGATGAGGGTGGCGACGGACGGCGCGCTGGGTCGCTCGTGGACCGTGAGCGACGCGACTCACGAGTCGAGGGGAAGTGATCACTCACAGCAACTACTGCGCGTCCTTGTCCGTCGAGTGACACAGCGTGGCGAGAGGCCAGTTTATCCGGCGCACGCGGGGGCGGGGCCAGCCTCGTCACCAGATCGGGTGTCCCTGAGCACGCTGCCGTCGTCGTGGTGGGCCGGTCGGAAGGTGCTGATCAGGGCGGTACGGACGGTGGTCGCAGCAATACATCGGATGAGTTGACGCCAGCTGGTGCGGATCGTCGGGTGACCTGCCGATGCATCCGGTGCGGCCGGGACGTCGACAGCGCGGCCGGTCGGTTCGTCGGGTGCGTGGGCGGGCACCCCGTGTCACTTCTGTACCACCGGACTCAGAAGTTCCCCAATCCCGTGGCGTGACGTAATCGCGCTGCTACGTTCCGCTGCGTGCCTCGCTCCCGTTTCGTCTCCACACGAAAGTCCGCCTCGGCCACCTGCCGCGCGATCATGGGTGGTGGCCGCAGTCGCTGGCTCGCCCTGGCGATCGCCATGGGCTGCCTCGTCCCGGTGACCGAAGCCGCCACCGGTGCCGCTGAGCCGGTGCCCGCCGCCGACGTCGCGGCGCCCGCGCCGGCCCCGGTCGCGGACGCGCCCGTCGCGGCGGTGACCGAAGCACCGACCGAGGACCCGGCCACGCAGCCGAACGCCGGTGCCGCGGCCAGTGCGTCGGCGGACGCCCGAGCCGACAGCCTGGCGGCCTCCTCGTCCGCCCCGAAGCCCCCTGCTCCCGCTCCTGCCCCCACCGCCGAGGCACCCCGCGTCGAGGAGGTGGCGGCACCTGCGCCGGCCCCCGCGCCGGTGAAGGTCGAGCAGGTCGCCGCACCGGCCCCGGCGCCGGCGGCCACCACTACCTCGGGTGCCGCGCTCAGCTGGGCGCCGCCCGCCGGCTACGCGAACTACCCCGTGACCAAGGTGACGGCGACCAACTCGCTGACGACGATCAGCGGTCGCGGTGGTGACGTGCTGATCCAGCTGCCCAAGGACCGTGCGGTGGGCCCGATCACGATCGCGGACTGCCGCAACGCCGTCATCATCGGCGGCAGCATCCGGGCGCTGCCCTCGGCGAAGGTGTCCGGCTACGACCAGCGCGCCATCTACGTGCGCAACTGCACCGGCACGGTGCACATCGAGGGCGTCCACATCGACGGCGCCGTGAGCGGCGCGCAGACCGACGGCATCGCCGCGAACGCGCCGAAGGCCATCCTCCAGATCCAGAACGTGCGGGTCGACGGCCTGCGCGGCATGAGCACCGGGAACCACGCCGACGTCTTCCAGCCCTGGGGCGGGCTGAGGGAGTTCCGCATCGACCGGCTGACCGGCTCGTCGAACTTCCAGGGGCTGCACATCTTCGAGAACACCGGGCCGATCGGCGCCGGCATCATCCGGAACACCAACATCTTCGGGCACAACGACGCCCCGGTGGACAAGGGTGGCTACTACATCTGGACCGACTGCGCCGACGACTACCCGCTGACCCTGGACGGCGTCTACGTCGCACCCCGGCCGGGTCGGCCCTTCGGTCAGAGCGTCTGGCCCTCGGTGACCCACAAGACGTGCGCGGCGAACGTCTCCAACGGCGTGGCGACCTGGCCGAAGGACGCCTCGATCACCGGCAGCGTGCGGGAGGGTCGCCCCTCGTCGGGTGACTTCGTCCCGGCCGGCTCGGTCGGCGCCACCTACACCTCGCCCGGCTACCGCTGACCTCTGGTCAGACTCCGGCTGTCGCGCTCAGCGACCGATCTGATGCCGCCGAGAGGCGGCGCCGAGTGCCTCGTCCCCGGACCTCCGGGGGCGAGGCACTCGGCTGTGGTGGCCGGCGCGCCTGTCACGCAGCACCATCCCGGCGAGGAGTGCGGTGCACACCGCGGCCTCGATGATGAGGGTGGAATCGAGTGGCTGCCGGAAACGCGTCCTGGTGAAGGTCAGCGCCATGAAGGCGGCGCTCGTCATGAAGACGGTGAGCAGCAGCAGTTCCGGTGGCTTCGGCGGGAACCTGCGCCACAGCGCCAGCCGTACAAGCGCCAATGCGACCAGCGGCACGAAGGTCAGGTACGACACCAGCCGCTCCATCAAGCCGCCGCCGGTCGCGGACGCGGGCTCGTTGTACGGAGCGAAGTAGTTCACCACCTTGCCCAAGTAGAGCTGCGCTGCCTCACCGGGGTTCTCGCCCACCCAGGTGAACGCGGCATCGGTGTAGAAACTGCTCTCCTCGCTCTCCGTCATGGCCGCCCGGTCAGCAGTTGCCCGGTGGCTGTCGATGTCGGCGGTGACCCCGGAGGTGGGCGTCGCCTCGGCCGAGTTCCCCAACAGCAGGTTGACGCCGGTGGCGGTGCTCACCGGGACGAACGCGTCGAAGGCGACAGCGTTGCGCGCCGTCCAGAGCGCCACCGGGAGCAACCCGGCCAGCACCGCCGGGACCACGAAGCGAACGGCCTGGTGGCGGAACCGCCACAACGCCCACAGGACGGCGACGAGGGCGGCGAAGGCCAGGGTCGGCACGGAGTACAGGACGACGACGGCCAGCAGCCCGACACCGGCTCCGTGCCAGGGCCGGGCCGCCCGAGGGTCGACGAGGCTCAATGCGATCGCACCGAGCAGGGCGGCCATGCCCAACGTCTGCGGGTACAGGGTGGCCGCGGTGTAGACGTTCAGCGGGTAGAGCAGGAGCAGGAACGCTGCGAGCCACCCCGCCGACGGCCCCGCGATGTGTGTCGCTATCCGACGGGCCAGGAGCGCGGACGCGACGAGCAGTGCCACCGACACGGCTACGAGGAGCTCGATCGGTGTGCCGAGGAGCCGGAACACCGCGAGCAGCAGGGGCCAGGCCGGCGGTCGGTAGGCGGTGGTCTCACCGTCCAGCTCGTAGCCGTCACCGCGGAGCACCGCGTCGGCGATGGTGACGTAGCCCCGTTCGTCGCGGTAGGACAGGTCACCTGTCACCAGTGCGAAGGCCACGACCACCGCAGAGGCGCACCAGAACATGACCCAGATGAGCCGGTCCCGATTTGTCCGAACCGCTTTCAGCAAACGCGTCACAGTTGTTGACCCCCGTGGTCGGTATTCCGGGGGACCGTAGCTGAGTCATTGGCATTTCGGGGCCCAATTCGTCCGGTAGTTGGTCTCGGGAACTGTGTGCGATCCAACCGCTACCTGCCGTTGCGCGAATGAGAGTTCGTGCAGGTCCTTTCGATCACGCTCAGCGGCGAGGGCGGTACTGATTGCGATTCTGCCAATCCGAGCAGGGATCAACTCGGCGACAGGCCCGTCTGCCACGCGCCACGGCGTGAGGGTCCTGAGAAGCGGTTGATCTGCTGCCGGGGGGTCGTTCGCGGGGTGAACTGCGTGTGACGTTGTCGAGACCGTTGGCCCACCGCGTGCGGTGAGCCGGTTCGTTCGGTGCGGGCCAGGTCACCCGGAGTGGTCCTCATATCACCGGACCGAGCAGTTCCACAAGATGTGCGGTGTGACGTAATGACGCTGCTACCTTGCCCCGCGTGCCTCGACCCAGTTTCGTCTCCTCACGAAAGTCCGCCTCGGCTACGCGCCGTTCGATCGCGAGTGGCGGCCGCGGCCGCTGGCTTGCGCTCGCCATAGCCGCCGGCTGCCTCGTGCCGATGACGACCACCGTCACCGCCGCCGAGCCCCAGGCGCCCGCGCCTGGTGTGGCCCTCGCATCGCCGCAGCTCGAGCTGGCTGCCGCGACCAGCCGCCCCAAGCTCAGCTGGGCGCCGCCCGCCGGGTACGCCAACTACCCCGTCAAGAAGGTGACGGCGACGACGTCGATGACCACGATCAGCGGTCGCGGCGGTGACGTGCTGGTCAAGCTGCCCACCGACCGCGCGGTCGGCCCGATCACGATCACCGACTGCCGCAACGCCGTCCTCATCGGCGGCAGCATCAAGGCCCTCCCCTCGGCAAAGGTCGGCGGCCACGACCAGCGCGCGATCTACGTGCGCAACTGTACGGGCACCGTGCACATCGAGGGCGTCTACATCAACGGCGCCGTGAGCGGAGCGCAGACCGACGGCATTGCCGCCAACGCGCCGCGGGCCGTCCTGCAGATCCAGAACGTGCGGGTCAACGGCCTGCGCGGCACGAGCACCGGGAACCATGCCGACGTCTTCCAGCCGTGGGGCGGGCTGCGGGAGTACCGCATCGACCGGCTGACCGGCTCCTCGAACTTCCAGGGCCTGCACGTCTTCGAGAACACCGGCCCGATCGGTCGCGGGACGATCCGGAACACCAACATCGTCGGGACCAACGACGGCACGGTGGACAAGGGCGGCTACTACATCTGGACCGACTGCAACGATGACTACCCGCTGGCCCTTGAGGGCGTCTACGTCAGTCCCCGGCCCGGCCGGCCCTTCGGTCAGAGCGTCTGGCCCTCGGTGACCCACAAGCAGTGCCCGTCGAAGGTCGCCAACGGGGTGGCGACCTGGCCGAGGGACAGCTCGATCACCGGCAGCGTGAGGCAGGGGCGCCCGTCGTCGGGTGACTTCGTCCCCTCCGGCTCGGTCGGCGCGACCTACACCTCGCCCGGCTACCGCTGACCTCTCCTCAGACTCCGCCGGTCGCGCTCAGCGACCGATCTCATTCGCCGAGAGGCGAAGCCGAGTGTCTCGCCCCCGGTGCCCCGGGGGCGAGGCACTCGGCCGTGGTGGCTTGCACGCCTTTCGCCCGCACCATTCCAGCGAGTAGCGCGCCCGGCAGGGCGACCGCACCCAACGCCACCTGCCCCAGTGGATCGCCGCACCCAGGACGTCCAGGCGTGCGCCCAACTGGGCATCGCCCGCGGCTACACCAAGTACCCTGTCACCACGGCCACAGCGACGAAGTTGCTGACGACGGTGAGCGGTCGCGGGGGTGGCGTGCTGATCGAGCTGGGCCGGTGATCCTGCACCGGTTCTGCGGCAGTTGATCGGCTTGGATCTATGTCCGTGATGGCGGATCAGGGTGACAGCTCGCCCTGATGTCCACCGCCGCGTGCGGGAAGCCGGATGAAGATTGCGTGGGCACTGCAGAACAGTGCATCTGCCGGCGACCTCGCGCCGCCAGTCTCATCTCCTCACGCGCTGATTCTGGCGCGGTCGGGGTTGGCTGGAATGGACGTGTGCCAGGCCAGGACGGGCACGGCGATCCACTGGAATGCGCCCAGCAACTTGAGACCGTCCTCCAAGAGGTACGCAGGGGAGGAGGTGCCACTCAGCAATGGGTCGACCACGACCGAGCCAGCCAGGAAGATGCCGCCGATAACGAAGGCTGTGCCGACGCCTTGTCGTATGTGGTCACGCAACGACCAGGCTATCGACGCGGAAAGTAGTGCATAGAATGCGAAGATCGCGCCTTCGGCGTAGTAAAACGACGATGGTATCTGTTCATGGATCAGCAGGGCGTCGTCTGCTAAGAGCAACAAAGCCAGGATCCCCAGTCGGCGCAGTGGGGATCGTAAGTTCGATGTGCCTGAGTGGGCCACGAAGAGGGCCAGGCTGGCAACCGCTCCCCATGACACTGCGCTGAGAATGCTCACTGCGCCGGCAAAAGGGGGCAGTGAGGGTGCCAGTGCACCGGGATCGCGTGTGTAGGTCCCTACGTTCAATCCGCTGGCTGCTGATGCGACGACGACGGATGCCACGACCGACAGACTCGCCCCCAGGGCGACGCCTATCGTTCGGCCGGAGTTCATCCGGCAAAGCTAGGCCATAGTCGTCGACCGCGGAAGATCCCGTGGTGGTCGGAGTCACGGACCCGCCGGAACGCCTGTTCGATGGGCTCGTTTCGGATGGCCCGATGCGATACCGCTGCCTCGGCTCCCATTCTTCACTCGGGCAAGATTCGAGATGCCGGTGCGGGTCCGCGTGCGCTGACCGCTGCTCCGCATGTAGTACCTCTTGCCTCGAGCCCCGGATCAGCTGATTCAGGACGCACTTTAGTGGTCACAATCACATGCACTCTGCGAGCCGTCGTCCTGCTGGGGGAAGGCGCGTCACAACTGAGAGCGATTGACCCCTGACTTTCCGTCGATCACCACGGCGGCTCACTCGACGGTGAGCCGTTATTTACCTGTTTGTGTCTCCCGCTAACGCTGCGCAGCCGATAACTTCTGTCCGCCGGTCGACAGCGTGGTTCCCGGTAAGCCGAGGATGTCGCTGCTGGCACTGGCTGCAGCTGAGCACGGGGGTGCGCACTTGACCATGATCGAACAGAGTGACGAAGCAATTCGTCACCTCGACGGACAGCCCAGTTCCAGGACCCGGTCGAACGTGGGCCGACGATCGGCTGGTGCGCGGCGCTGGTCCTTCTCCGTCTCAAGGTTGCGAGGGGAGGGCACGGCAGCTCGCCGAGCCTGGCGCGCCACCTACGTCCAGCGCATCGTCGTCACAGATGCTGCTGTCGCCATCACGGCAGCCATGGTCGGCTTCCTCGCGAACTTCGGGCCCGTCCCGGGCGCCGAGCAGGCGCCGAGCTCGTCGTTCTGGATGGCCGCTCTCCTCCCGGTGGTGTGGGTCCTCGCGATGCTGTTGGTGCGCAGTTACGAGCAGCGCTTCCTCTGGGTGGGGGCCGAGGAGTTCCGTCGGGTCTTCAGCGCCGGCGTGTTCCTCCTCGCGGCCGTGGGCACCGTGTCCTGGGCTTTTCGACTCGAGCTGGCGCGCGGATTCGTCGTCATCGCACTCCCGTTGGTGACCGTGCTGACCCTGGCGCATCGGTTGGCGCAGCGACGTTGGCTGCACAGGCAGCGAATCCAGGGCCGATTCCTCCAGACGGCAATCATCGTCGGGCACCGGAACGGCGTCATGGCGTTGCACGAGCAGATCGACCGAGAGGCGTACCACGGTTACCGGGTGATCGGAGCGTGCATGCCTGGAGGGCACGTCGCCGATTCGGGCGGTAGCTTCGACGGCCTGCCGGTCCTCGGTGGGCTGGACGACGTGGTCGAGGTGGTCCGACGGTACGAGGTCGATACCGTCGCGGTCCTGCCGTCCCCGGAGCTCGATGGCCCCGCGCTTCGCCGGCTGGGTTGGGACCTCGAGACAACCGATGCCGAGCTGCTTTTGGCCCCCGCGGTCACCGACGTGGCTGGTCCGCGAGTTCAGATCCGGCCGGTGAGTGGACTCCCGCTTCTGCACATGGAGCGCCCCGAGTTCACCGGTGTCCGGCGATTTGCCAAGAACCTCTTCGACCGCTCTGCAGCGGCCATCGGGATCGTCGCTCTCCTGCCCGTTATCGTGCTGCTGGCTCTGGCGGTGAAGGTCACCAGTCGTGGCCCGGTGTTCTTCCGCCACGAGCGGATCGGCCGGGATGGGCAGCCTTTTCACGTGCTCAAGTTCCGCAGCATGGTCCAGGGAGCTGACCGGCAGGTGGACTCGCTCCTCGACATGAGTGACGGGAACGCCGTCCAGTTCAAGATGAAGTCCGACCCTCGCGTGACGACGGTCGGCCAGGTCCTGCGTCGCTTCTCCCTCGACGAGTTGCCGCAGCTGTTCAACGTGCTCGGCGGCAGCATGTCCCTGGTGGGGCCGCGGCCACATGTCACCCGCGAGGTGGAGCAGTACGGCTTCGACATGCGGCGCCGTTTGCTGGTCAAGCCGGGCATCACTGGGCTGTGGCAGGTCAGCGGTCGTTCGAACCTCTCGTGGGACGACTCCGTTCGCATCGACGTCCGCTACGTCGAGAACTGGTCACTGGCCTTCGACCTGATGATCCTGTGGAAGACGGTGGGCGCTGTCTTCCGCGGGTCGGGCGCGTATTGAGCTACTGAGCTGGCCAGGCAGCGGGTGACCCCCACCCGCTGCCGGGCCGCTCCGACCGTTGGCTGCGCCGACGGGCGGGATCGGTGAGGTGGTGGGCCAGCCGAACCGCGAGAGCGACCGTCATGAAGGTCGGATTGGCTTCTCCCGCCGTCGGGAAGACGCTGCTCGACGCCACGAACAGGTTGGAGAAGCCGTGCACGCGGCAGTCCGGGTCGACGACGCCGGCGCTGGGGTCCGCGCTCATCCTGGTGGTGCCGATCTGGTGGTAGCCGTCCATCGCCTGCTGCCGGATCGCCTCGCTGCGTCGCTCTTCCGGGTGGTCGTAGATCAGGTGTCCGACCCCAGTTGACGCCAGCTCCGCGTCCAGGAGCTGGTGCGCGCGAAGCACTGACTCGACGTCCTGGTCGGAGTAGCGGAGGTCGATGTCTACGCCGGGAAGCCCGTCGGCGCCGGTACGGCCGTTGCAGCGAACCCGGCTGTGCGGGTTCGGCACCTGCTCGGCGTGATAGCGCAGGGCGTACGTCCCCCGGTCGTTGTGAATGACGAACACCGACCTGCGGGGGGAGGACAGGTAGCGCAGTCGCACGATCGCGGCTACCTCGGCGGGGAGCCGCCGGGGGCGCCGGGCGATGTTCTGGAGGTGTGCTCCCCAGCCACCGACCGGGCGGCCGGCGTTCCTGCGGCGCGTCTCGGCTCCCGCCAGACAGCGGCCGATGAGGGGCGACGTGAGGGCGAGGAAGAAGGCGGAGAGCGTGGGGCTGCCGTGCCGTGCGTCGCGGAAGGGCAGGTTGCCCAAGTAGAACGAGGTGTGCAACAAGTGACCCCGGATCTGTGCCTCTCGCATCAGGGTGAACCGGCGGCGCACGTAAGTGCCATCCTCCTCCTGCCGGAAGTCCAGTTCCGTGAAGAGCTCGGGCGGCGTGATCGAGATGCTGGCGATGCTGCCGGTGAGGTGGCCCATGTAGTAGCGGCCGAGCGGGCCATCCGACCCGCCGAAGAAGGCGGGCTCGCGCCGTTGCACGTGCAGGAGCAGCCGGGTGGTGGCCAGCCCTCCGCAGGCCAAGACGTAATCGCGAGCGGTGAGCGGGACCTCGGTACCTGCCCAACGCACACGCAGTTGTGTCACGGCGGTGCCTGCGGGGTTGAAGCGGACGTCTGTGGCGACGGCGCCGGTGAGCACCGAGACGGTCGGGTGGGCGATCACCTGCGCCCCGAGGTGGGGAGCGAGTTGAGGGCGCCGGGACCAGCGCTCCTGTTGCGACGTGCTCACGGCCTGGCTCTGCCACCCGGACATCGGTTCGGTCTGGAAGTCGGCGGACCCGCAGTCGAGGTACTCCGCAGCGCGGTTTTGCCATGGCGCAAGGTCGGAGGGGCAGATCGGCCACCCCGAGAAGGTGACGTGCGCACGCAGCTCGTAGTCGATCGACTCGAAGGGGACGCATCGCCCACCCCACAGCCAGCTGGTTCCGCCGATGCCAGTCCGGGTTGTCTCGCTGAGCGGGGCATGCCGCCGGTGATCCAGCACCCTCATGGTGGTCGCGGCGAAGCGGGTCGCCGGCGGGACGGCCTTCCTGGCGAGCCCCGCTTCGATGATGAGGACGCGCAAGCCGCCCCGAGCTGCCTCCAGCGCGAGCGACAACCCGGCTGGGCCCGCACCCACCACGCACAGGTCGAAGACCGCCTCCGGGGCGGGCGGAGAGTTCAACAGCACCGGGAGCCTTTCCGCAGGTTCGTTGCGGGGATGGAGGTCGAGCACGTAGCGGCGGCGCGGCGGGCGAAGTCGGGTACAGGTGGCGTCACTCTCAGTATGCAGCCGGCCTCGTCTAATCTCCTGCCGAGACCGCGGGCCGCAGGCTCCGTGACCCGGGTGTGCGAAATCCAGTCGTGGTGCATCGCGCGCATCGCCGAACAGAGATGAGGATCGATGTCGTCGAACGCCGGCGCTGGTGAGGTGGCCGCCGCCTCCCGCCCCGTCCCAGACCACGGTGTCCCCCCGACGGGTCTCCGGCCTCCGGGGGGCGGCGCGTGACGCGGCCGGCCCGGTGGCTGCTGATGGCCGGTCACGTGCCGCCGGATGCGCGCGGGGGCGGGATCGTCCGGTACACCGTCGAGCTGGCCCGTGCGCTGCATCGGCGGGATGATGTGGAGCTGCACCTACTCACCTCGCCGGAGGCTGCCGGTCCGCTCGCCGAGCTCGCCGGGTCGGAGGAGCGAGTGGTGGTGCTGCCGAAGGTCCCGGATCCGGCCCTGCCCTCCGTCGAGCGGTACCTGATGGGCCGCCGGCTGGGTGCACACTTCGACGTGGTCCAAGGGGCCAAGCACCTACTGCCGCGTGGAGTGGCGGCGCGTACCGCCCTCACGGTGCACGACATGCTGCTGTTCGACCGGCCGGCAGACTTCCCCCTGCCCAAGCGGGTGCTGCTGCGCCAGCCGTACGCAGCGTCCCTGCGTCAGGCAGACGCCCTCCTGTGCGTCAGCGCGGCTACCCGCGACAGGCTCGTCGGGTGGTCACCTGCGCTGGTCGGCCGGATCAGCGTCGTGCACTCTGCGACCAGCCCCCGGCTCCTGGCGACTGTCCCGTCGCCTGCTGCCGCGGTAGCGGGGCGTCCCTTCGCGCTGGTCGTGGGGGATCCCTCGCCGCGGAAGAACCTCTCCGTCGTGGTCTCGGCCTGGCATCGCGTGGTCCAGCAGCGGCCGGACGCGGTGCTGGCTCTCGTGGGCCCGCCGGCGTGGGGAGCCGAGGCGTACGGCCCACACCATGCAGAGCTCGTGGCCTCGGGGCACGTGGTCCAGCTCATCGGCGTGGACGACGGCACCCTGCGCTGGTGCTACGAGAACGCCACCGTCGTCCTGGCCCCGAGCCTGGCCGAGGGGTTCGGGCTGCCTGCGGTGGAGGCCCTGGACCTCGGTGCTCCGCTGGTCACCTCGCTGGACCCCGCCCTGGTGGAGGTGAGCGGCGACGCCGCCGACCACCTGCCGGCTGGCGACGTGTCGGGCTGGGCGGAGACGATCCTGCGCCACCTGTCCGGGGGAGTGGTCCGGACGGCGGCGCCCCGGCGCCCTCGCTCGTGGGACGACGTGGCGGCCGAGACGGTCGAGGCGGTGCTCCGGCGGCCGGCCGGCCAGTGATCCGGCCGGCCGGTGATTAGGCCGCCTCGATCGTCGCCGTCACGACGTCGGCCATCGCCTTCCGGAATGAAGCCCGGGAGAACGACTCGGCGTGTCGGCGGATAACGGCGGAGTCGTAGGCAGCCGCGTCGAAGGACGCCAGCTGATGGGCCCAGGCATCCACCTCGTCGCCGCCGAGCGGGGCGGGCGGGACGAGCTCGCCGGTGACGCCCGGGAGCACGGAGTCCCGGGCGCCGCCCGCGTCGATCGCGAGCACGGGGGCGCCGCACGCTTGTGCCTCGACCGGCACGATCCCGAAGTCCTCCGTGCCGGGCATCAGCAGCGCCCGGCACCGCCGGAACAGGTCCCGCAACTCCGCGTCATCGACCCGGCCCACGAAGCGGGTGTCCGGCCCTGCCAGCTCCTCCAGCTCAGCGCGGGCGCGGCCGTCGCCGGCGACCACGAGGGGGACCCCGGCCCGCTGGGCGGCACGAACGGCCAGGTCGGGCCGCTTGTAGGGCACCAGGCGTCCGGCGATCAGGAAGAAGTCGTCACGTGACACGCCGGCGTCGGGCGTGTAGTACTCCGTGTCGACCGGTGGATGCACGACTGTGGCCTCCCGGCCCCACCAGTCCGAGACCCGGTCGGCGACCGCCCGAGAGTTGGCGACCATGGAGTGCACCCGAGCCGCCGCTGCCCGGTCGACGGGCCGGAAGGCGGTCGAGAAGGCGGCCAGCGCAGCCTCGCCCAAGCGCCCGCCGGCTTCGCCTGTGCGCATCGACGGGTCCCACACCCAGCGCGCGGGGGAGTGGACGTACGCCACCACCGGGGCCGACGTGGCTCGCACGACCTGAGTGGCGAAGGCGTGGTGCGACGCGATCACGACGTCCGAGGGGGGGAGCGAGAGCCGGCTCATGGCGACCGGGAGTGCGGGCAGCAGGTGCGCGTAGGTACTGCCCCGGAGGAGACGGCTCAGCCCAGTGGTCCGCAGACGGCGCTCGAGTTCGGGAGGGAGGACACCCGGCCGGCCGATCGGGGCGAAGATCGGCGCGTCCGGCCATTCGCGGGCCATCTGCTCGACGACGGCCTCGGAGCCGGCGAACTCGGTGAACCGCTCGTGCACCAAGGTGACCTGTGGTCCTGCGGACACGCGGTTCACCGGGGCGCCAGAGGCGAGGAACGGTCGGGGAGTCGTCCGGCCGAGAGGCTCTCCATGCTCTTCACCCGGTCATGATGCCCTTCCTCCCCCAGCTGTTGGACGAGAGGACGGGGGGATCGGCAGTGAGCGATAGCATCTTGCCGCCGTGGTCGCACTGCAGCGCCCATCCGACGGTCACCCGCCCGTGCCAGAGGAGTCCAGTGCCCGACACGACCAACGACGGTTCCACGTCCGCTGATCCACGGTCGAGGAGTCACGCCACGTATCGACTGGCTGTCGTCCTGGCCTCGGCGGGCCGCCCCGAGCTGCTGGGCGAGGTGGTGGCGGACCTGGGGCGGCAGACCCGACAGGACTTCACCCTCGTGGTCTCGGTGCCCGACGCATCGAGCCTCCCGGACCGACCGCTGCCGAGCGGCACCGTCGTGGTGCACGACCGCGGCCTGGCAGCTCAGCGCAACGCCGGCCTGGACGCAGTACCTGAAGCCACGCACGTCTTCTGCTTCGACGACGATGCCGTGGTCCGCGAGGACTTCCTGGAGCAGGCGATGACGTTCTTCGACCGGCATCCCGAGGTCGTCGCGCTCACTGGCCGCGTCCTCCTGGACGGTGCGGCGTCCGAGGCCGTCCCGCGTGCTGAAGCCGAACGGGCGCTGGCCAGGTCGATGTCCGACCCGCTGGAACAGCAGTGGGTAGTGAGTCGCGAGCTCTACGGCTGCAACTTCGCCTTCCGCCCCGTTGCGTTGCACGGTGAGCGATTCGACGGTCGACTCCCGTTGTACTCCTGGCTCGAGGACCACGACTTCGCCCGGCGGGCGATGCGCCACGGTTCCCTGGCCAAGGTCATGGACTGTGTGGTCGTGCACCGCGGGGTCAAGTCCGGTGGCCGGATGGCCCATGAACGACTCGGGTACTCCCAGGTGATGAACCCGGCCTACCTGCACCATGTGGGCAGCTTCCCGTTCGGCCTGGCTGTGCGGGAGACGTGGCCCCGCGTCGCGAAGAACCTGGCCCGTTCCCTCGTCGGTCGAGAGGCCACCTGGCGGCGGGAACGGCTTCGCGGCAACCTGCGGGCTGGTGGCGATGTGCTGCGCCGACGGTTCACCCCTGAGCGGATCCTCGAGATCCCGGTGCTCGCGGATCGCGACTGACGTGGCTCAGGTCCAGACGCGAACCCAGTCGACGTAGAGGTCTGCGACCCCCGTGGTGCTGGACAGGTCGACCGGCCAGCCCCCACCGAGGGCCAGGTCGACCATCCAGAAGTACGGGTGAGCGTCGTTGACCACGCCGACCATCCGGTGGACCTCTCGCCCGTCGACGGTGAACACCGCTTCCCCCGGCATGATGCGGACCCCATACGTGTGCCAGCTCAGCGCCCAGTCGCCGCGGATGCCGTCCTCCAGGCAGAACTGCTCGTCCAGGGCGTCCTCGCCGTCGGTCCACGCATGGATGGCGTGACAACTGCTGGCCGTGTTGCGCCCGTACAACTCGACAGCGTCCACCTCACTGGTCACCTCACCTCGATTGGTGGCACTCTCCGAGTCGAGCATCCAGAACGCTGGCCAGGTGCCGAGGCCGGCGGGGCCGAGCATCCGGGCCTCGAAGTACCCGTACTGAGCCGCGAACCCACTGCCGCCGACGCGCGCGGACGACAGGATGCCACCTACATGCTGCTGGTCGTACGGGGTGCGGATGTCCCGGTTCCCGATCGGATCGACGCGAACGCGCAGGTGGCCGTCGAGCGTCGCGAGGTTCTCCGACCCGTCTGCGGGATCGGCGAACACGGCGTCGCCGAACTCGGACGGACCCCAGGGTGCGGGCTTCGTGGCGGCGTAGCGCGCTCCGGCCCCGGTCTGGGTGGCCGACAGCGGGGTGCTGAAGTCCTCGGCCCACTGCAGGGTCATGCCTGGCGGTGACGATCCCTCCGAAGTCACCTGCTCGCCGCCGCGATTGACCAGCTGCACGTAGAGCGGCCTGACGTCACCCTGCACCTCTGCGGTCATCCTGACGGCGAACGGACCGTGTTGGAGCGAACTCGCATCGAAGGTGAGCGGAAGTCGGCCAGCGGCATCCGCTGTGCCTGACGCGATGGGCTCGATGGAACCACTGCGGCTCCCGGGTGTGGCCGGGCGCCAGGCCGTCGCCGTCACGGCCGTTCCTGCCGGAGCATGCAGCACGACGGACGTCTCCCCGTCGATGGCCGCCCCCGGGGCAGGGCAGACGAGTGCGAGCTGACCATCCGGGCCGCCCGCAGAGGGCGGTGCAGCCGCGGTCCCGCAGTCGTCTGCCTCGGGAGCGGCGACGACATGGCCCTGCTCTTGCTGCGGCCACACGGGAGGGGTGGTGCCGGCCTCGTGGACAGCGATCTCGCGGATCGCGAACTCGGCCTGGTCGATCGTCTTCTCCAGGACCAGGCGTACCGAAGAGGCCATGCGCGGCGTGAACGCGATGGTCGTGACCTGCGGCTCTCCGCTGGAGATCCCGGAGACCAGGACGCTGCTGCCGTCGTCGAACACCAACCGCCCGTGGAGTGCGGCGGATGCGGAGGACGTGGGATCGAAGGCACGGGCGCTGGGGCCGACGATCTGCACGCTGGACAGCTCCCGCGCTCCTTCCCAGCTGAGTTCGCCCCACGGGGCGAGGTCGTCCGGCAGGGCCTCCCACTCGCCACCCACCTCACCGGAGCCGATGTCGCCGTCGACGAGGGCGCCGGGGTCGGCTCCGCTCGAGATGGTCACCTCGGCGGAATCGGTGGCCTCTCCGTCGGTGGCGCGGGGATCTCCTGATCCGTCGAGGACGAGGGACGTGAGCGCGACGGACGTGGCCTCCTGGGGGACCTCGGCGAAGGTGAGCCGTGCGCTGGACACCTGGCGCGCCGGGAAGTCCAGCCCGACGTTGCCGTCCTCGTCGGCGGTGAGCAGGAGCGAGCCGCCCCGGTCGAACGTGAGCACGGCGTTCTTGAACGGTGCTCTGCCGGCAGCGCGTACCTCGACGTGGTCGACGGTCGTCGGCTCCGGCCAGTCCAGCTCCACCCAGGCGCCGGTTGTCTCGTCATCGCTCCGCCAGGAGACCGGGCGATCGGAGAGCGGGACGGCTGCATCGAGCTTGTCGTGATCGAGAAGAGCGGCCGGCTCGGAGCCGGCGGCCGAGGACGAGGCGGAGACCTGGACGTCGGCGGCTCGCGCGAGGAGGAATGCGGTGGAGCCGGCGACCAGCGTGAGAAGAACGAACAGCACCACGAGCAATTTGGTACGCGACACCGGTCACCATCTCACGGTCATGCGAGCAAGGAGCGAACTGCAGATCTGCGGGGAACGTCGATGGGCCCTGCGCCGAGACTACGAGCCGAAGAGGGATCGGGGGCGGACGCCTGGTTACGCTCAGGCACGCACGCGGGCTGTCGATGTCCCACGTCCCGAGCCTTCCTGGAGCCGTGGGGCGCCTCTCGCCGTCGAAATGACAGGAGCCGCCTGATGACGAGTCTCACCGTGGTGACGCTCATCATCATGCTCTACGGCGCGCTGTCCTCCCATGGCTACGGTCGAGCGCTCGCCCTGGGAGGGGCCACCCCGGTAGGGGCGGCACTCGTCGCCGGGGGGACCGCGGTGCCGACCTTCTACTTCGTGGCGGTCGGCGCGGGGGTGGCGCTGTTGGCGGGGTTCCTGGACCGTTCGCGCCAGTTCCACCGGTCGACCGCCCGACCCGTGCCCGGGCTCGCAGCGCTGGTGGCCTTCGCCGCCTGGTCGACCCTCGTCACGTTGGTGGCGCCCCTGCTCTTCGACGGGCTGAGTGTGAGCGCCTCCGGCGGCGCCGAGGCACGCCTGGCAGCTGGCATCGTCACCTCCTCGAATTTGGCCCAGATCGTCTACCTGGTCCTCGGGTTGTGCGTCGTCGTGTACCTGGCGCGTGCCCGGGAGGCCGGTCCGGAACTCATCGGGTTGGCGGCTGGGCTGGCCACTCTGTTGTCGTTCTGGGCGTACCTGGGGGCGACGTTCGCGGTCCCCTTCCCCACCGGCCTCTTCGACAACTCACCGACCTTCGTCTTCATCGACACGCTTCCTGGAGGCGCCCCGCGAGTGCGCGGCATCTTCTCCGAGCCGGCGGGGTTGGCGATGTCGTCCCTAGTCACGGTTGCCTACATGGCATCACGGGTGCACCAGGTGGCCGGGCTTCGGCGGGTCGGTGTGATCATCATGATCGCCCTGGCCGCCTACCTGGGTGCCGTGTCGACGTCGGCGTCGTTCGTGGTCGCCGCGGTAGCCCTGATCGTCACATCCGGCGTGGTGTTCGTGGTGCGAGTCACGCTTCGGCGTGGCTCGATCGGTGCACTGACCCTGGTCGGCACGGCGATCACCGTCATGGCGGCCACCTTGCTGCTGCCGCGGCTCGTCGGCTGGGTGCAACGGGTGGTCAGTTCGAAGGTGGACTCGTCGTCGTACGACGAGCGTTCAGGTGCCGACGCTCGGTCCTACGGGATCTTGCTGGACACGTTCGGGATGGGGGCAGGGCTCGGCTCCAACAGGCCGTCGTCCTTCCTGGCGACCTTGGTGAGCACGACTGGCCTGGTCGGCACCGCTCTGTTCATCGCAGCCGTCGTCACAGTCCTGCGCGCGGGCAGCAAGGTGCCCGAGTACCGGCCGGTGGCGTGGGCGTTGATTTCCGTGCTCATCGTGAAGGTGATCAGCGGACCGGACCTGTCGGACTCCAGTGGCATCTTGTGGATGTCGATCGGACTGCTCGCCCGCGCATCCCTGCGCGACCGCGTTCCCCGTCCGGAGCCGAGTCTCTCGCCAGGCCAACTACCGACCAGCTGGCGCGAGACCCGGAGTTGGATCTCCCCCTCAGGTCGGTGAGCCTCCGTCTAACGGGCTGACCCGGCCGCAGTGGCGCCCAGCTCAGGGGCCATCCGGGTGTACCCCAGGTCGGGATCCCGCACGTGGTCAACGACGAGGTGCACCCGGGCGACTCGAGAACCGGCCAGCTTCTCCACCGCGCTGACGTAGTCGGCACGGCGTGTCCGGCCAGACTCCACGAACAGCAGGCAGTCGCCGGCCAACCTGGCCACCGTGGCGGACTCGGACCGCTCGGACAGTGGCGGGCAGGCGAGCAGGACGTAGTCGAAGCGTGCGCTGAGCTGCTGTACCAGCTCCGCCATCGCCGGGCGACCGATGAGCCGCGGCGACGTGGCCTCGACGCGGCCGGGGCCGAGCACGAAGGGGCCACCGGACCCGCCCTGGGGGAGCATGTCGCTCAGTTGCGTCGCGCCGGTGAGGAGCTCCGCCACACCCGGTTTGGCCTCGGCTCGCTCCTCTGCGGGCCGGTGGCTACCGCGTTCACTGGGGTGCAGGTCCAAGTCGACAACTGCGACCGTGCAGTCCAGCTCGGCGAGGACGGCCGCCAGTTGCCCGGCTGCCTCCCGGACGTCGGACTCAGCGGTGGCGCCCAGCATGGCCATCGGCCCCCGGGCGTGCGCGCCCACGACCAAGGTCGTCCGAAGCGCGCGGAACGCCTCCCGGCGTGCTTCCTCACGCGCCATCCGGCTGGTCCGGTGCCGCGGTTGGGTCGGGATGCTCGTGATGGTCTCCAGCGGGGTCGGCCTGGGGGCGTCGGAGGCGGTCCTGATCCTGGTGTCCAATGCGCCGAGTACCACGATGGCCAGCAGGGCAACTCCCAGCCCGACGGCCACGCCGACCAGCACGTTGTTCCGCGGACGGGGGCTGGTGGCGTTGTCCGGGGCCTCGGCAGCTTCCACGATCGTCAGCTGGAGCGCCGGCGGGCTCCCGACTGCGGGCGCCGGTTCCTGCACCTCCAGCAACTCGACCGCGTTCACGAGGGCTTCCGCGACCGCGTTGGCCCGTGCGGCGGCGACGGACGCCTCCGTGCCTGATGCGCTGATGTCGACCATGGAGGAGTTCTCGCGGGCAGCGGCGGAGACGACCTCCTGCAGCTCCTCCTGATTCGGCTCGCCGAGGATGGCCGTGGCGCGGCCGAGTACGGCGGAGGTCTCCGCCAGGTCGGCGTAGTTGGCGGCGCGTTCCATGGCGTCAGGGTTGTCGGACGTGGTGGTCACGTAGACAGTGGTCTGCGCGTAGTAGGTCGGCGCCGCCAGGTAGGCCAGGGCAGCCCCCGCTGCGCCGCCGAGCAGGGCGAGCGTGAGGACGACCCACCAACCACGTCGAAGCGCCCCGACATAGTCGTGCAGAACCAACGAGCCACTTCCTTGGATTCGGGCGGTGCGGGAACGCGACCAGGCGGCGGGGTCGAATGACGATAGCGTGCAGATCGAGCGGTCGATGGCTCGCTGGCCCGTCCGGGGGAGGCGCGGCTACCCGGTGCGGGCAGGGAGATCGCACCGGGACATGTCATGATCCCCGCGCACACCGCGGGGTCGGCCATGAGCCTGTTCTTCTCCTGCGAGGGCACGGGTGTACGTCGGCGTCGACGGTCACCCGGTTCATCGCCAGCGCGGCGGGAGACGCTTCGCACCGAAGAGGGTGTGTGGCGGGGTGGGCCCTCGTCGTTTGTGCGTGCCCGACCGCCGCCCGGGATGTGTCCCGTCACCCGATCGGCAGGTGAGGGCGCGAGGCCGCCGGCCGGCTCCGGTGGGTGGTAGTGCTCATCGACGTAGTGGAGGCCTGGTGTCCGACAGCAGCATCTTCCGACGGGCCGTGCTGCTGTCCTCGGTCACCAGTTTCCTCGTCCCCCTGGTGGGCCTAATGACGGCCCCGATCCTCGCCCATGCCCTGGGAGTGGAGGGTCGTGGCGAGATGGCGGCGGCGGTCGCCCCCTACTCCCTCATCGTCGCCGTCGCCACGCTCGGCTTGCCGCAGGCCCTGACGTTCTACCTCGCCAAGAACCCTGAACTGACCCGGCGGGTGCTTCTGTCGACGACGGCTGTGACGCTCACGCTCGGGGCCGGCTGCCTCGCTGCGATGGCTTGGCTGGTGACTCCACTGTCCGGAGGCAACTCCGAACTGGCGATGTTGATCATGCTCGCTTCTGCGTGCGCTCTGCCGGCGCTGGTCGTCAACCTCATGCGGGGAGCGGCGGCCGGTCGCCAGATGTGGGGCTCCGTCGCCAGTGAGGGGGTGCTCAACTCATCGCTGCGTTTGATCGGACTCGGTGGGCTGGCCTTGGCAGGACTGCTGGACGTCCGTCTCGCCGTCCTCGTGACCGTCGTCGGCCCGGCCATCGCCGGGATCGCCTACTGGAAGCTCCTGCGGCGCCCCACCGAGGCTGCGCCGTCGGACGCCGTACCGATGAGTCGACCGAACAGGGTGCTCCTGGGCTACGGAGCGAGGACCTGGCTCGGATCGGTGGCGAGCATGCTCACGGCGCGGCTGAGCCAGTTGCTGGTCACGCCCCTGTCGGACGTCGGTCAGCTCGGCCTCTTCGTCGTGGCAGTGACGATCGCCGATGTCCCGTTCCTGGTCACCGCTGGAATCCGTGATGCGGTGTTCGGCGTGAGCAGCCAGACAGCGGACCCGCAGCGGCTGGCTGCGACATCACGGGTCGTCACACTGGCCGGGCTGCTGGGCGCGGGGGCCATTGCGGCCACTCTTCCTTTCTGGATCCGCACGGTGTTCGGAGAGGAGTTCGGGGCGGCCATCCCGGCTGCGTTGATCCTCCTGGCTGCTGCCGTGGCGAACATGCCTGGCCTCATCGCTGGGGTGGGCCTGGGCGCCTGGGGTCGGCCGGGCCTCCGGAGTTGGGTGCTCGTCGCCACGCTGGTCACCAACTTGATCGCGCTCCTCACGCTGGTGCCCGTGGCCGGCGCAGTCGGCGCTGCGCTCGCCGGGCTGCTCAGCGGGACGGTGATGTCGGTGTTGGCAGTAGCGCTGACCGCGCGGGTCGTGGGAGTGCCCGTCCATGCCTTCGTGTTCCCGCGGACGGCAGACCTACGGCTCCTGGTGGCTGAGGTCCGGAGAGCGCTGGGCAAGCTGAGACGACGGCGGACCACGCGATCACACAGCTGATCAGGCGGGCGGCCAGACGGCGTGACCGCACCAGCGAGGCCGCGCGGTCGTTCTGGCGCGGGCAGGCATCGGTCTCCGCGACGCCTGCCCGTCACGCCAGCGCCTCAGTGCGCGACCGTCGCGTAGACGGCCTCGTACTCACGTGCGGCCCGCTGGACGCTTGCACTCTCCAGGTCGGTCAGGGCGGCAACGCGCAGTCGGGCTGCCAGTTCGTCCTCGGTGAGCACTGACACGATCGCCTGCGCCAGGCCCTCCTCGTCCTCGGGTTCGACGAGCAAGCCCGCCTTTCCGTTGGAGAGCGCCTCCGGTATCCCGCCCACGTTGCTGGCCACGATCGGAGTGCCGGTCGACCGAGCCTCGGTGAGGACGTTGCCGAACCCCTCCGCGCGGGACGGCAACACGAAGACGGAGGCCGCCTTCATGTACGCCCGCGGATCGGGACTGAAACCGACCCACGTGACGACGTCGTCCAAGCCCAGATCAGTGGCGAGCCGTTCCATGGCGGGGTTGTCCCGGTTGCCGACCAGGTACAGGTGAGCCCCCGGCACGGCTTCACGGATTCGCTGCATCGCCTTCAGGAGCACGTCGACGCCCTTGCGCTCGTAGATGGCACCGACGTAGACGATGGGCTTCCCTGGGAGGTCGGCCGGCTCGACGGACTCGACGGACGGCAGGCGGCCACTGCCGAGCGTGCCGTTGAGGATGGGAGTGGGACGGCGCAACCCGCGCGTCCTGCGGTGGACGTAATCGCGATCCGCGGCACTGATGCTGACGATCCTCCTAGTCAAGTACATGACGAAGACCGACCGCTGGTACGGGTTGTGCAGCGTGGACACCGATCGCCGGAGAAAGTGCAGAGGTGCAGCGAGCATCGTCAGGAGCGTCGTCCGGACGGTATGCACGTGCAGAACCTCATAGCTGCGGAGCTGACGGGCATGGGACCGGGCCGAGGCGAGCAGCGCCTTGGGTGAAGATGCGTCGAAGTCCTCGAACACCTCGATCCCGTGCTCAGCCAACAGCTGACGCATGGGGTCGTCGGAACTGTGACAGAAGACGGCGACCTCGTGGCCGGCGGCCGCATGCGCGAGCATCAGATCGGTGGTCGAGTTTGTGAAGCCCGTTCCATCCAGTTTAAGCGTGTTGGTCAGATGGGCGACTCGGTAGTGGCTCATTTCTGCGTGCTCCCGGGAGTGCGGTCGGAGTCGGCCTGCATGGGGTGTCCGTTCTCGGTCACCTGCGTGACGCATGGTCGGTGAGGTCGCCGCGGTTTCGCTCGTCACCGTCCAGGCGGGAGAACTCGTCGGGCGGGGCGGAGGAAGCCGGTCCAAAGGGGCGCTCATGAGCATGGCGAGCGCTCGTCAGCGCCAAGATCATAGGGGCGCGTGTCCATATGTCCCGTCAATGCCAGCCGGGGCCCACGGCGGGAATCCTCGTTCCCTCGCTGACCCTCTGACGGTGCAGGGGACCGGGGCTGGCATCCGGTCGGGCTGGCCGGCGCGAGAGGCCGGCCGGATCAGCGGGGGACATCAGGCAGCGCCTCATCGCTGAACTCGCCGGCGTTCTGGCCCAGCGAGTCGGTCTGCAGATAGCCCCACATGCGCTCGCCGGCCGTCTGGTCCAGGTAGACGACGCTGGCCGCGCCCTCGGTGCCGGTGCCCAACACCGGAGCGGTGAAGAACTCGACGTCGGCCGGCGTGAGACCGCGCAGCGAGTAGGCCATCGACAGCAGGTCGCCGTTGCTCAGCGCATCGTCGACGGCGACCGCACTCGTGACCGCGCGCAGCGCGGAGTCGAGCTTGCCCGGTGAGGTGAACACCTCCTGGCTGAACAATCTGGTGAACATCGCCCGCAGGTAGTTCTGCTGCCGTTTCACCCGGTCGAAGTCGCCACCGGGCAGGTCGTAGCGCTGGCCGACGTACCAGCGGGCCTGGTCGCCGTCGAGGTGGTTGAGCCCCTCGGAGAAGGTGTAGGGCCCGTTGCTGGTCGTCTCGGCGACGACGACGTCGACACCGCCGAGGTCGTCGGTCACCTGGATCAGCCCGGCGAAGTCGATGGCTGCGTAGTGGTCGATCCGGACGCCGGTCAGCTGCTCGATCGTCCGGATCAGCAGCGGGGGCCCGCCGAGGGCGTACGCCGCATTGATCTTGCCCTTCCCGTGGCCGGGGATGTCGACCCAGGAGTCACGGGGGATGGAGACGACCTGGGCGTGCTCTCGGTCGCCGGCGAAACGCGCGAGCATGATGGCGTCGGAACGGGCATCGGGCAGCTCGCCGGGGGCGAGTTCGGCGCGGGTATCCGAGCCAACCAGCAGGAAGGTGATCGGATCCTCAGTGGGTTGCAGGTCGCCGGTCGGCGAAGGTGCGGCCGGGCGGGAGCCCTCCTCGAGGGCCGCGAAGACGTCGCCGACCCGGTCGATGTTGCTGCCGTACCGGTTGCTCAGGAACCACAGGCCGGTGCCGATGACCATGGCGAGCACCAGCGCCAGCACGCCCAAGCTGGTCAGCGTGCGTCGCAGCCATCGTCGTCGCGGAGCGGGCTCCGGCACGTGGCCGATGGCTCCTCCCGGCTGCGCTGGTCCCGGAGCGGAGGGCCCGTCGCCGGATGTCCGGTGGGTCATGTCCGCCTCCTCTGCATCACCGGCCCGGACCGTAAGCTCGACGTGATCATGGGAACTGCGTCTTGGTGGGTGACGTCACTCGGCCGGGGGATCGCGGTCTCGGCACCCTCGTGACCTCGATGGCCGTGCTTCCACCGGGTGAACAGTCGACTGCTCCTGGGTGACCACGGCTGGCGCACGGTCGTGTCCGTTGTCTACGGTTCGCCGGGGGCTGGGCGCGTTCGGTGTCCGCCGGTAGGGGAGTGACACACGCATGAAGATCTCGGTCATCGGTTGCGGCTATCTGGGCGCGGTGCACGCGGCCTCGATGGCCGAACTCGGCCACGACGTCGTCGGCATCGACGTCGACCAGCCGAAGATCGACGCGCTGCAGCGGGCCAAGGCTCCCTTCTACGAGCCCGGCTTCGAAGACCTGCTGGGCACCTCCCTGGCCTCGGGACGCCTCCGGTTCAGCACCGACATGGCCGACGCCAGTGACGCCGTCGTCCACTTCGTCTGCGTGGGCACCCCGCAGAAGCGCGGGGAGTACGCCGCGGACCTGCGGTTCGTCGAGTCGGCGGTTGAGGGGCTGCTGGCGGCGCTCAAGCCCGGTGACCTCGTCGCCGGGAAGTCGACGGTCCCGGTCGGCACGGCGGCTCGGCTGGCGGAGCTCGTCGCCGACAAGGTGCCCGGCGCAATGCTCGCCTGGAACCCGGAGTTCCTCCGCGAGGGCTTCGCGGTGGAGGACACGCTGCATCCCGACCGGTTGGTCTACGGCCTCCCGGCCGGCCCCGACGGTGCGACGGCCCGGGCGATGCTGGATGAGGTCTACGCCTCGATCGTCGCGGTGGGCACCCCTCAGGTGGTCACCGACTACGCGACCGCGGAGATGGTGAAGACCGCTGCCAACTCCTTCCTCGCCACCAAGATCTCCTTCATCAACGCGATGGCCGAGCTGTGCGAGGCCACCGGCGCCGACGTGAAGCAGCTGGCGGACGCGATCGGGCACGACGATCGGATCGGCCGCAAGTTCCTCAACGCCGGTCTCGGCTTCGGCGGCGGCTGCCTGCCCAAGGACATCCGGGCGTTCATGGCCCGCGCCGGGGAGCTGGGGGCGGACCAGGCGCTGACGTTCCTGCGCGAGGTCGACAACATCAACATGCGCCGGCGGATCCGGATGGTCGAACTGGCCCGTGAGGTCTGCGACGGCTCGCTGGTCGGCAAGCGGGTTGCGGTGCTGGGGGCGGCGTTCAAGCCCAACAGCGACGACATCCGCGACTCCCCGGCGCTCAACGTCGCCGCCCAGCTGCAGCTGCAGGGCGCCGCGGTGCGGGTGACCGATCCGGCGGCCGGGGACAACATCCGCCGCAGCTGGCCGCAGCTGGACGCCGTGGACACCCCGGAGGAAGCGGCCGACCGGGCCGACGCCGTCCTGGTGCTCACCGAGTGGCAGCAGTACCGCGACCTGGACCCCGTCGCCTTCGGCAAGGTCGTGGGGCAGAAGCGGATGCTCGACGGGCGCAATGCACTGGACCGTGACCGCTGGGTCGCCGCCGGCTGGACCTACCGCGCCCTGGGCCGCCGCGCCGGCTGACGGCCCCCGAGCATGCCTTGTCTGTCGGGCGTTCGGCGGCACATAGCTGGCGCCCCTGCTGAGGCGGGCTCTTTCCGGATATTTTTCGGGGCCACTGTGGTCGGTACGGGATGCGTCAAGCCCGGCAGTGAGAAGATTTCGGCGCTCCTAGCACTCAGCGTCGTCGCTGAGTCGCAGCAGCCGTTGACTCCCTGAGCTGAACGCTTCAGCTGCGGTGGAGCAGTCACCAACTGTGGCCGAAGATGGAGCAGCACGCACACGTCAATGGGAGAGGCCGACGATCGGGCCGACGCAGTCCTGGTGGAGCGAACGGCGGGTACATGCGCCCTCGTCAGGGCCAGGTGTCAGTGCAACGGTTACTAAGCCGTGAACTGTGATGCATCAGCCTTGGCGTTTCTCGGTGGAAGCTGAAAGCCTCAAGCGGTGTCTTCACGGGGGCGAGTCGAAGGCTTAGACGTACTTCGTGGCGTGGCTGTAGGTCTGGTACTGCTGCGGCACGCCTGGCCAGACTTGTTCCCGGGCGCAGGCATCGTCGGGGTGACTATCTTCTTCACTCTGTCCGGCTACCTGATCACCGGCATCATCCGCCGGGAGGTCGAGCAGACTGGCGGATTCTCGTACCGACGGTTCTACCGCAACCGTGCGCTGCGGCTGCTGCCTGCACTGGTGGCAGTGCTTGCGGTGTTCGCGGTCGTCGAACTTGCCACCAACCTTGCCGGTCAGGCGCAGCGGGTGTGGAGCACCATCGCAATCGGCCTGCTGTACCTCGCAGATGTCCCCAGGTTGCCGATCGCGGACAACATGTCGCATTTGTGGACACTCGCCGTCGAGGAGCAGTTCTACCTCGTGTGGCCAACCGCGTTGTTGCTGGCCATCCGGCGCGGCAGAGTCCGGCGCTTGCTCATCTGGGGAGGCTCGCTGTGGCTGGTGTCGTGCCTGGCATTGCTGGCGGTGGTGCCGGAAGGCCCGTTGCACCTGTACCAGCTCCCGACGACGTGGGTGATCACCATGCTCGCCGGGGCTGCGCTGAACCTGTACCGCGACCGCCTTCCCGCCGCAGGCCCGTGGGCGGCGACGGCGGCGGGACTGGCCCTCGGCGGCATGTGCTTTCTCCCCGAGGCGAAAGAGCAGGCGGCCACGTATCTAGTCGGAGCACCACTGACCGGCCTGGCGTCGGCCGTGCTCATCTCCTTTGCGATCCGCCGCGCCGCCGTGTCGGGCGGCCTGGTCCCGCTACGCTGGCTGGGGCTGATCTCGTATGCCGCCTATCTGTGGAACTTCCCAGTGCTCAGCTGGCTGGTGGCGTCGATGGACAATGACCCCTGGGCGGCCTTGCTGTCGCTGCCCGCGACGGTCGCGATGGCGACACTGAGCTGGTTCGCCATCGAGCGTCCAGCCCTTGCGTGGAAGAGGCGGCTGGATCACCGACACCAGCACACTGCTCTGGTCGGCCGCAGCGCCGCAGTGGACGGGCCTCCCGTGCCTAGCAGCGAGCATGAGCCACGGCTGGGTCTCCCCGCTGGGTGAGAGGCGTCCCAGAGTTGCATCTGAGCTGATTCGAGGACCCATGACCGGCCCCTCGAGGCTGGCACCGGATGGGACCTCCCATCAGTGAGGTGTAGATCGTCCTTCGCCATGTATGAGACCGGTCACTCGACCTTCACCCCTAGATTGCGGCGAGACACCAGGAGCGGTGATGCACGGCTCCGGGCCCTACTGGCGAGGCGAGCCTGGGATGCTGACTGCGAACGCGGTGTCGCCGGGCAGGGAGGATGACCCCCACCCCCGCCCGGACGGAGACCGACGTTGACTGGCACCGATCACGACCTCGCCCGCACGCTGGCCACCCGGGCCGGCGAGCTGCTGCTCACCGTGCGCAGCCGGGACCACGCCGACGCCGCGGCCCGCAAGGCCGCCGGCGACGGGGAGTCCCACCGCTGGCTGGCGGCGCAGCTGGGCGCCCTGCGGCCCGGGGACGCCGTGCTCTCCGAGGAGGCTGCCGACGACCCCCACCGGCTCGCCGCCGACCGCGTCTGGATCGTCGACCCCCTCGACGGCACCCGGGAGTTCTCCGAGCTCGAGCGCAGCGACTGGGCGGTGCACGTCGCGCTGTGGGAGCGGGGCGAGCTGGTCGCCGGCGCCGTCGCGCTGCCGGCCGAGGGCACGACCCTGGCCACCGACGGCGTCGCGCCGCCGCCGGCCCGCCCGGACGGTCCGCTGCGCCTGGCGGTGAGCCGCAGCCGGCCGCCGGCGCTGGTCGCCGACCTCGTCGCCCAGCTCGGCGCCGAGCCGGTGGCCATGGGGTCGGCCGGGGTCAAGGCGATGTCCGTCGTCCGCGGGGCGACCGACGCCTACGTCCACGGCGGCGGCCAGTACGAGTGGGATTCCGCGGCCCCCGTGGCGGTGGCCCGGGCCGCCGGGCTGCACACCAGCCGGCTCGACGGCTCCCCGCTCCGCTACAACCGGCCCGACCCCTACCTGCCCGACCTGCTCGTCTGCCGGCCCGAGTTCGCCGACCAGCTGCTCGCGGCCCTGGCCGACCGGAGCTGAACCCTCCGGAATCGGCAGCCCGGACCCGGTCAAGCACCGGTTCCGGGCTGCCGATCACGAGGACATGCCGTGGTGGGGATGGGTGCTCGTCGGGTGGGCGGTGCTGGCGGTCGTGGTCGCCGTGCCCCTGGGCATGGCGATGCGGATCGCCGACGAGCGCTCCCGCGCCGACGCCGGCCTCGCGCCGGTCGCGTCCCGCCCCGTGGCCCGCGCCCGGGTCCGGCGGCGCCGGCTCCCCGTGCCCCCGCTGGCCGCCGCGCTGATCGGCGTCGGCGTCACCCTGGAGTCCGTCGGCCTCGGCCTGCGGATCGCCGGCAACGACCGGGGCGTCGCCCGCTACCTGTCCATGGACGCCCCGCTGTCGGTCCCGCGGATGTGGGTCACCGCCCTGCTCGCCACCGCCACGGTGGCCGCCTTCGTCGGTGCCGCCCGCGCCACCGAACGCCGGCCGTGGTGGCTGGGCGTCGGTGTCGTCGCGGCCCTGGCCGCCCAGGTCAAGGGCGGCGGGACCGTGCACGTCGAGGCGCTGCGGACCGCCGGCCTGGCCGACCGTCCCGTGCTGGCCGCAGCCGTCAGCGCCGCCCTGGCCGGGCTGACGCTCAGCGTGCTGTGGTGGCTCAGCCGTACCGAGCGGCGTGACCGCCGGCGGGTGATGACCGCCTTCGCGGTCTACGCCGCAGCCGCCGTCGGCCTCTCCGGGGTCTCCTCGGTCGTCGGGTCGGCGTCCGGGACGTTCCCGTGGGCCGCCCTCGCCACGTTCGTCGAGGAGAGCGGTGAGGCCGTCGGTGCGGTGGCCGTGCTCACCGCCGTCCTCGTGGGGGTCGCACCCCGGCTCGTGCTCCCGGCCGACTGGGCGCTGCGCCGCCGTGCCGACGCCGAGACCGTCGACGCCCCGGGTGCGCTGCCGGCCTGGCGCACCGGCCCCGACCGGCTGCCGGGCTGGCCCGGCTCCTGACGCTGGGCTGCGGCTCGCGACCCCGGACCCCGCTCGTCAGCCGCCGACCCCTGCCCCTCAGCCCCCGATCAGGTGCGCCAGCACCTGGCGGGCGCTCTCCTCGGGGCTGAGGTCGCGGGTGTCGATGGTGAGCTCGGCGTCCGTGGGCTCCTCGTAGGGGTCGCTGATCCCGGTGAAGGCGGCGATCTCCCCGCGCCGCGCCTTGGCGTACAGCCCCTTGCGGTCCCGGGCCTCGCACTCGGCCAGCGGGGTGGCCACGTGCACCAGCACGAACGACCCCGGCCCGGCCTGCTCCTCCACCAGCCGGCGGGCGTCGGCGCGGGTCGCGGCGTAGGGGGCGATCGGCGCGCACACGGCCAGCCCGCCGTGCTTGGCGATCTGCGCGGCGACCCAACCGATCCTGCGCACGTTGGTGTCCCGGTCGGCCTGGGAGAAGCCGAGCCCGGCCGACAGGTGGGTGCGCACCTCGTCGCCGTCCAGCAGCGTGACCGTCCGGCCGGCCTCCAGCAGCAGCTCCACCAGCCGCCCGGCGATCGTCGACTTCCCGGCGCCGGACAGCCCGGTGAACATCACCACCCGGCCGCCGGTGCGCAGCGGTGCCGGGTCCGTGCGGCTGCCCAGCAGCTCGGCGCCGTAGGCGGCGGCGACCTCGGCCCAGCCGGCCTCCGGCGCGGTGGCGGTCAGCGGCACGGGGATGACGACCAGCTCACGACCCTCGGCCCACCCGGCCCAGGCCGCGGCACCCAGCGACAGCGCCGCCGAGTCCGGGGAGGTGCCGGCCGCGGGGAGCAGCACCAGGAGCTGCCCGGGCAGCTCCGTCCCGTCGGCCGGGGGTGCGCCCACCCAGGCCCGTGGCGCCGACCAGCCCCGCTGCGCCAGCTCGGCGCGGACGGCGGAAGGAGACCGCCAGCGCGGGATCTCCCGGACGGTCAGCCCCGCGTCGTCCCGGGTGGCGAC
Organism: Modestobacter marinus; assembly: GCF_011758655.1. Taxonomy (NCBI): domain Bacteria; kingdom Bacillati; phylum Actinomycetota; class Actinomycetes; order Geodermatophilales; family Geodermatophilaceae; genus Modestobacter; species Modestobacter marinus. The sequence continues at coordinate 820,532 of NZ_JAAMPA010000001.1, read as the reverse complement.
CAGCACACCCTCGGCGTCCTCCAGCTCGGCGGCCGGGGGGACGGCGGGTTCATCGGCCACGAGGTCGAAGCCGTACCGCGCGAGCGCGGCGAGCTCGGTGTCGGTCAGTCGGGCCCGCGTCTGTGCCATGCACGGAGTCTGGCAAGCACCGTGCGGGCGGACCGAACCGGTCGGGGCCGCACCCCGCCCGGGTGCGCCGTCACATGCCGGCGCGGACCACCCCGCAGCGGCACGCGTACAGCGACGCGCTGCTGAACGGGTCGTCGCCGGTGCGCCGGAAGCGGTGCATGTGCACCGGCGAGGGCCGGCTGGGACCCGGGCGGGGCACCGACCGAGGGCCGGCGGACGCCCCGGGGCGCGGCGATGTGGGTGAGCGCACGCGCAGATTCTGGAGTGCGCCCGCCCGTGGCGGAAGTGCGTCGGACGTCAACAGTCGATGAACTCCGTCACCCGCCCGGGCGGTCCGGGCGAGTGACGGCCGGCCGGGTGGTCACCGGCCGTGGTCGCCGAGGCGCCTGTGCGGCGTCCGGCGCGGCAGGAGCAGCGGGCCCGGTCGGGCGGACGCGCTGGAGACGCGCGCCCGGACGCGGCGGGAGCCGCGGGCCCGGATGCGGCGGCGGTGGTCGGGTCAGCGGGCCCGGACGGCGGCCCGGCCGCGCGGGCGGCGCTCGTCAGCGGCCCGCTGGGCGGCGAAACCGGACTGCAGGGCGTCGGCGAGCGCGAGGGCGGACGTGGCGGGACCGGCGACCGGAGAAGGTGCAGTACGCGTCATGGCGGAAAGCTAGGCCCGGCCGGGGTGCGGGGAACGGCGACACCCGGCCGGCGTCCATTGCGAGTTCATGACGGGTGCACACCCGTCACATCGGGCAGACGATCACCCAGCGCAGCGTCCAGCCAGGCGTCGGTGCGCCGGTCCCAGGTGCGGTCGGCGGCCCAGCGGACCCGATCGCCGGCCCAGCCGGCCGGCTCGTCGGCGGCGGCCTCCATCGCCGCGGCCATCTCGGCCGCGCTGTCGACGACGTAGCTGTGCGGCGGGGCGTCGCTGGAGTGCTCCAGGTGGCCGGCGCTCGCCACCACCGGGACGCCCCGCGAGCAGTAGTCGTAGCTCTTCATCGACGACTGGCCCAGCGCCCGGCTGGCCACGTCGGGCACCAGCGCGACGGCCGCGGAGTCGAGCACCGCGGGCAGCTCCGCCCGGGCGACCGGCCCGGCGTACCGGAACCGGCCCGCGGTCTCCTGCTCCAGCGCCAGGAAGCGCTCGGCCGCCGCACCGGCCCGCAGCGGGAACACCAGCTGCCCGTGCACGGTCAGCGTCCACTCCGGGAGCAGGGTGAGCACCTCCCGCACCAGGTCGACGTCGAACCGTTCGGCGACGCTCCCGACGTACACCGCGTGCCGCTCCCGCCGCTCCGCCGACCGGGGTGCGGTCAACAGCGCCTCGTCGGTGCCGTTGGGGACGACGACCGGTTTGCGACCGGGGAAGAGGTCGGCGAGGACCTGGTTCACCACGATCACCTCGTCGGCCTCGTCGGCGATCCGGCGGAGCTGCTCGCCGAGCCCGCGGGCCTGGGGGAGCAGCCGCGCCCAGTCGTCGGTGCAGTCGAACACCACCCGGCCGGCGATCGAGCGGGCCGCCCGCCACTCCCAGGGCAGCATGAACACCGTCAGCGCCTGCTGCCAGGAGGACCGGCGCAGGAAGCGGCCGAGCAGTGCGGCGTCGAGCCGCTCGGCCACCGGTCCGCGCAGCCCGGGCAGCACCGTGGAGCGCTCGGTGACCGTGATCCCCGGTGCGACCTCGGCGAACCGGCCGGCCGGCAGGTGCTGCCACCAGTTGGCGGGGTCGCTGCGCACCCGGCGCCAGTCGGCCGGTGCCTGGACGAACTGGACCGGCGCACCACGGCGGGCCAGCTCGGCGGCGATCATGTGCTCGCGCCGGATCGCGGGGTGCCAGGGGTCCTTGGCGACGAAGCCGACGTTGAGTGCGGGGGAGGGCAGCGCGGGGAAGGGCATGGAGCTCAGCGCGGGGCCCCTGACGTGGTCACCGCTCGACCCTAGGAGCCGCCTCCGGCGGCCGCTGCACCAGACTCTCGGTCGTGCATCACAGCTGGGCAGTGGAGCGCGTTCCCCCGGCCGTCGTCCGCCGGCTGCCGCTGCCGGCCAAGCGTGCGGTGCTCTACCGGCAGGCGCACGGCCGCGCGCCGGCCCGCCCGCCGCGGACGTTCACCGAGAAGGTGAACTGGCGGGTGGTGCACGACCGGCGGCCGCTCATCGGGCAGCTGGGCGACAAGCTGGCGATGCGGCAGTACGCCGCTGCGGTGCTGCCCTCGCTCCGTGTGCCCCGGGTGCTGTGGGTCGGGGTCGACGTCGCGGCCCTCGCCCGGGTCGACCTGCCCGACCGCTGGGTGCTCAAGCCCAACCACGGCACGATGCGGGTGCACGTCGGCACCGGGCGCCCGGACGTCGACCAGCTGCGCTGGGTCACCGCAGGCTGGCTGGACGAGCCGCTGTACCGGGACCGCGGCGAGTGGGTCTACCGCCAGGCGCGGCGGGTGCTGCTGGTCGAGGAGTTCCTCGGCCCCGCCGACGAGGTGCCGGCCGACCACAAGCTGTTCGTCTTCGACGGCCGGGTGCGGCTGGTCCAGGTGGACACCGGGCGGTTCGGTGCGCACCGGCGGCGGCTCTACACACCGGACTGGACGCCGCTCGACGTCGACGAGGCGGTCGCCCCGGGGCCGGTGACGGCGCCGCCCGCCTCGCTGCCGCAGCTGACCGAGGTCGCCGAGGCACTGGGAGCAGCGTTCGACTTCGTCCGGGTCGACCTGTACGACGTCGCCGGCGAGGTGTGGTTCGGCGAGCTCACGCCCTATCCCGGGGGTGGCCTGGACCGCTTCGACCCGGCGCTCGACGTGCTGCTCGGCTCGATGTGGCGGCTGCCGCCGCGCTCAGCCGTGCGTGCGGGCCAGCAGCTCCTCCGCTGACCGGCTGTTGATCACTCGTTCGGCCGGCACGCCGCACTCCACGGCGCGAGCGCAGCCGGCGTCCTGCCAGTCGAGCTGACCGGGGGCGTGGGCGTCGGTGTCGATGGCGAAGTCGCAGCCCAGCTCCACGGCCTGGCTGAGCAGCCGCCGGGGCGGGTCGAGCCGCTCGGGGCGGGAGTTGATCTCCACCGCCGTCCCGTGCTCGACGCAGGCCCGGAAGACGGCGTCGGCGTCGAACTCGCTCTCCGGGCGGGGGCGCTGGGTGCCGTTGCGCTGCTTGCGGCCGATGACCAGCCGCCCGGTGACGTGCCCGAGGACGTCGGTGTGCGGGTTGGCGACCGCGGCCAGCATCCGCTCGGTCATCTGCGCCCGGGGCGCCCGTAGTTCGGAGTGCACGCTCGCGACGACGACGTCCAGCCGGCCGAGCAGTTCGTCGGTCTGGTCCAGGGAGCCGTCGGCGAGGATGTCGCACTCGATGCCGGTGAGGATGCGGAAGGGGGCCAGCTCCTCGTTGAGGGCGGCGACCACGTCCAGCTGCTGCTCCAGCCGCTCGGGGGTGAGGCCGTTGGCGACGGTGAGCCGCGGGGAGTGGTCGGTCAGGGCGAGGTACTCGTGGCCGATGCCGATCGCGGCCTCGGCCATCTCGCGGATGGGGCTGCCGCCGTCGGACCAGTCGGAGTGGGCGTGCAGGTCGCCCTTGAGCGCGGCCCGCAGCGCCGCGGCGTCGTCGGCCAGCGGGGCCAGCTCGGCGTACGCCTCCTCGAGCTTCGCCAGGTAGGCCGGCAGCTCGCCGCGGTGGGCCTCGAGGACGACGGTGGCGGTCTTGTCGCCGATGCCCTTGAGGTCGGTGAGGGTGCGGGTCGCCACCCGGCGGTCGAGCTCGGCGTCGTCCAGGCTGGCGACGACGGTGGCCGCCGTCCGGAAGGCCTGGACGCGGTACGACGGCTCGCGGGCGCGTTCCAGGAGGAAGGCGATCCTCCGGAGCGCGCCCGCGGGCGTCAGTGCCGTGCTCATGCGGTCAGCTCAGTGCGTGAGCTTCTTCGCCTGCTTGGTGGCCCGCTTCTGCGCCTTGGCGGCCCGCTTCGAGGCCTTGGTGTAGCTGGCCTCGGCTGCGGCGGCCGCCATGCCGGCGGTGCGCTTGGCGCGCCAGCCCACCGACGGCTTGCCCTCGGTGTCGACGGTGGCGAGGAGCAGCCCGCCCAGCATGCCGACGTTCTTGAGGAAGTGGCTGGTCTGCCCGAAGCGCTCCTTCGGGTCCTCGTGCTCCCAGAACCGGTGGCCGGCCAGCGTGGTCGGCACCAGCGAGGTGGCCAGCGCGAGGGACGAGAAGCGGGGGAACCGGCCCAGGGCCAGCAGCGAGCCGGCGCCCACCTGAACCCCGGCGTTGATCTTGACCCACTGCTCGACGTCGCGGGGGACCTCGACAGGGAGCTGCTTGTCAGCGATCTCGGTGATCTGTTCGACGATCGGTGCTGCACCGGGCACGCGCGACTGCGGGTTCCGGAGGGTGTTGACCCCTCCGTAGATGAACGTGGCGGCGAGCATCGGCCGGGCGATCCGGCGGACCAACATCTGGAACCTCTTCCCATCGGTGACGTCAGCGGTGCAGTGCCCTGGTCAGCGCCGGGACAACCGCTGCATCGGAACCGTAGTGAGAAGTGGCGATCACCGCCGGGCGAGCGGCCCTGGGTCAGTGGCTGGGCTGCGGGCTGCGTCCGCCCAGGACGTCGGCGACGGTCAGGTCGGCCGGCAGGCCGATCAGGTCGTCGGTGAGGGGTGCGCGGTCGTCGGCCATGCGGATGCACCCGCCGACGACCAACGCGACGACTCCGGAGACGGCGGCCCACGACAGGGCGACAACAGCGACGATCACGGGTACTTCGTACTGCGCGGAGCCCGCCGTCAGGCCGGTGTCCGCACGGCAGAACCTGACCAAGATCGGTGATCGCCGTTGGGGGATCGCACACGGACGACGCCGCGCGGCCCTGCAGCTGACACCGGTGGTTCAGGATGATGGCGGTGTGACGGGAGGGGTGGAGGGGCCGCGCCCGGCACGGTCGGCCTCGACCCCTCGCCCGGCCCGGTGGGTGCTGGTTCCGGCGGTGATCGGTGGCCTGCTGTTCACGGTCGGTCTGCTGGCGGAGGCCCGCTGCGCGGTGGGCCGGTGTCCGGACGCGGGGTGGTACCGCCTCGTCGCCCTGGACTCGGTGGGTGCGCTGCCCCGGCTGTTCACGACGGCGGTGTTCCTGGCTGCCGGGCTGCTGGCCGGGGTGGGCGCTGTCCGGTCGACGGGGAGGGCGCGGTGGTGGTGGGCGGCGGTCCTGGCGGCCGGAGTGGTGCTCGCGGTCGCGAAGGCGGGCAGCGTCTCGACGGCGGCGGAGCAGGACGGCGGCAGGTACGCGACGTTGGCCGGGACGCTGCTGCTGTCCGGCGTCGGGCTGTCGGTGCTGTGGTGGGCCGGGCGACGCTGGTCGGTGCGCGGCACGGCTCGGGTCACGCTGGCGTTGGCCGGGTACGTGGTGGCGGCGCTGGGGCTGGACCAGGTCACCGTGGCCGTCCGGGCGGTGTCGGGCTCTCCGCTGGCGCTGGCGGTCGCGACGTACCTGGAGGAGGGCGCGGAGGCGGTGGCTGCGCTGCTGCTCCTGGCCGTGGTGTCGGCGTGGCGGCCCGGGCGGACCTGACTGGTCGACGCCGCCCGGGCTGTCAGTCGTAGGGGCTGGTGAGCACCGAGCGGGCCTGCAGGACGGTGAAGGTCGCCGGTGCCCCATCGGTGGTCGTGGTGCCGGGGACGTCGGCGCTGACCCCGCCGTCGACCGAGTAGGTCGCGCCCCAGGTGGTGGTGAGGGAGGCCGTGTAGGTGCCCGAGGAGTACTCGTGGCTGATGGTGTGGTCGGGGTAGGGGGCGCCCGGGTCGGTCGTGGTCAGGGTCGTCCCGTCGCCGGTGCGCCATGTGTAGCTCACCGCGTTGGCGGTGATCAGGACGTCGAACCCGCGGATGTCGACCGTGAAGGTCTGCGTCGTCGGACTGTCGGTGAAGAAGATGACCGGCAGCCCGACCAGCGCCTCACCGGGTGGCTGCTGGCGGGTGGTGAGCTGGGGGAGCGGCAGCGTCTGGAAGTACCGGAAGACCTCCGCCGGCGACGGCGGCGGATTCAGATCCGTGACATCGACACAACCAGCGAACGTCGTCTCGAACGCGCCGTAGCCAGTTCCAGCCTCTTGGCCGGCCGGTGGCTCTTGGCCGTCAACTGCGGAGCCATCCGGCTGAACCAGTCGCTGGCGCTGAACTACGTAGTAGGAGATCGCGCGACCTTCTGTCTGGTCACACGTGACCGCATCAGAACTGCAACCCCCAACATCAACGTCGGTCACTTGACACTGCGTCCGCAGGCGGAACGAATAGGTCGGTGCCCCGGTGTCAACACTCGCGCTCGCATAGCCCGTTGCTCCTCTCACCTCGAAGGCGGCCGCCACCAACTCGCCGTCCCCTGCGGTGACGTCGGGACTGGGAGCGCATGAGCGGAAGACACAATCGTCGGCCTTGGCTGTCTCAGCCCCGCTTAGCGCAACCAGCGAGACGGCCAAGACGAGCGCCTGCGCGAGGCGCAAGGCGGTGATCAAAGTCGGTCTGCCGTCCAGTCTGTAACAATCCAGGTCGAGCGACTTGGATCCCAATCCAGAGTCATTCCTCCAGAAATCTGGAAAGTGTCCGTGGCGCGCTCGGGAATGTCTTTCCCTTGGTTGTCGATCACGCGCACTGGTGACTGTGAGAGCAGTAGGGGTATTTCTGCATCGTCTGTATCGACCATTGCCGTCCCTGTCGAGACAACCGCGATTTCGCCCCCGACATAGGTTAGCCCCTGCGCCTGTGAGTCGTCATATCCATCGGCTAGCTGATCACAGGTTGAGCATTGGCTGCTGAGGTCCCTTAGCGGTTGGCTTTCAAGTGACTCGAGTAGGTGGTTGCTGAGTTCGATGTAGTACCGCGCGAACGCCTCGACACCTGCGGCGCTTTGTTCGCGGGCTTCGGGGGGCATGGGGAGGTCGGGCGGGCCGAGGGGCGGGAGGGCCTCGCTGGTCTCGGTCGCTGACGGTGAGGCCTCGGGCAAAGTCTCGTTCGCCGTCTCGCCGCGGGCGCAGCCGCTGAGCACGGCGATCGTCACGGCGGCTGCCACAGCTGCCCGGACCGGCCTCATGTGTCGTCCTCCCTGCCCCACCCGACTGAAGTCGTCAGGAGAGTACGCAGGTCAGCGGCTCGGCGCGTCGCCCAGAAGGTCGAACTGTGGACGCTAGTGCTCTGGTGCAGCAGTGCAGCCAGAGCACTAGTACCGCTGGGTGCAGTGCGTGGCCAGCCCGCCGCCACGGTTGGACGCGCGGTGGTCACTGGCAGGCTCACGGGTGGCCGTTGGGGTGTGGTGGCGGCTCGGCGTCGTCCCGGGTCGGGCGGTTGGGGCGCTGCCCGGATGGGCGGCTACTGGGCTCTGTCCCCGATGAGGGGGCGCCAGTGCCGGCTGGCCAGGGCGACGCCGCAGCCGAGCGCCATCCCGGCCAGCACGTCCCCCGGGTAGTGCACGCCCACGTGCACCCGTGAGTAGCCCACGCCCAGCGCCAGCGGAGCGATCAACGCCCCGGCCGCCGGGCTCTCCAGCGCGACGCCCGTCGCGAACGCCGCCGCGGACGCCGAGTGGCCGCTCGGGAAGGACGACGTGTGCGGTGCCCGGCGCAGTGCTCGTTCGGTCGACGCGGTCACCAGGTCCGGCCGCACCCGGCGGAACAGCCGCTTGACGACGGCGTTGACGAGCGCGCTCGTCACGGCCATCGACCCCAGTCCGCGTGCGGCGGCCCGGCGGGGCCGGCCGGGTCGCAGGGCGAATACAGCGCCGATCAGCGCCCAGAGCTTGCCGTGGTCGGCGGTGGTCGACAGTCGGCGCAGCCACCGGTCGGCCGGCGTCGCGGGCAGTCGGCCGACGCGTGCGAACAGCAGCGCGTCCCAGTGACGGGGGTGGAGCACCCGGCGCCGACCCTCAGGTGCGCTGGCGAGCGCGGTACGCGGCCACCGTGGAGCGGCTCGCGCAGGTGTTCGAGCAGTACCGCCGGCTGGCGTTGCGCGAGGTGTCGACGTAGACGTGCCCGCAGCCCTCCGCCGAGCAGACGCCCAGACGCTGCCAGCCGTGCTGCACCACGACCTGGGACAGCCCCATCGCCACCGTCGTCGTCAGCTGCTCCACCACGCCTGCGTCGGGGCGGGCGTAGTGCAGGTGCAGCTCGCCGTCGTGGTCGGTGGCGTAGGGCCTCGGGGAGGCCAGCGCCAGCAGCGCGTTCAGTCGCGCCATCACCTCCGGCTCGCTGTCGGCCTCGGCGACGTCACGCACCAGGGACGACGTCTGCGCCACCGCGCCGGCCTCGGCGGAGCTCAGCTCCAGCGCCGTCCCGTCGGTGAACCACTCGTCGTGGGCGTCGAGGAACACCCGCACCCAGCCCGGGTCGTCGCGGTCGGCGTTGGCCAGGTCGATGGCCAGTTCGACAGCGTTCGACCCGTAGGTGTCGTAGTTCATTTGACTCCCTACTCGTTGGTCCGTAGCCTCCGGAACCTGTAGGCGGTGAAAAGCAGCTGACCGCCTACACATTCCCCTCTCGCACGTCTCGAAGTGAGCCAGTCATGCGTTCGTACCTCGCCGTGTGGCGGTTGCCGTCCGCCCCGGTGCTCCTGCTCGCCGGGTTCGCCGGGCGACTGCCCTCCTCCATGGTGCCGCTCGCACTGCTGCTCATGGTGCAGGAGCAGACCGGTTCGTACGCGATCGCCGGCGGCGTCTCGGCCACGTACGGCATCGCCACCGCGGCGATGGCCCCGGTGCTGGGCCGGCTGGCCGACCGGCGCAGCCCGCGCCAGGTGCTGTTCGCCCAGTCCGTGGGCTACCCGCTGCTGCTGGCGCTCGTGGCCGCCGCCGTCCTCGGTCGCGCGCCGCTGCCGTGGGTGTTCGCGGCCGCGGCCGCGGTCGGGGCCGCCACCCCGCTGGTCTCCGGCACGGTGCGGGCGCTCTGGTCGCGGGTCGACGTCCGCGTCCGCCCCACGGCCTACGCCCTGGACGCGACCGCCACCGAGCTGGTGTTCGTGGCCGGCCCCACCCTGGTCGCGGCGCTGACCTTCGTCGCCGGCCCCGCGGTCGCCCTCGGTCTGGCCGGTGTGCTCGGCGTCCTCGGCGCGCTAGGGATCGCCACGAGCGCACCGATGCGCGCCTGGCAGCCGGTGGTCAGCGCATCCCGACGGCTGCTGTCGACGGTGACCACGCCGGGCATGCCGCGGGTCCTGCTCAGCGGCACCGCACTGATGTTCGGCGTCGGCGGGCTGGAGGTCGCGGTTCCGGCGTTCGCCGACGACGCGGGGTCTCCCGGCATCTCCGGGCTGTTGCTGGCGGTGTGGGCCCTGGGCTCGGCCGGCGGTGGCCTCTGGTTCGGTGCCCGGGTGGTCAGCGCCTCCCTGCCCCGCCAGTACCGCTGGTGCCTGCTGGGCGTGACGATCGGCCTCGCGCCGCTCGCGGCCATCTCCGACCCGTGGGTGTTGGGCGCACTGCTCTTCCTCGGCGGGACGGCGATCGCCCCGACCCTCACCGTGCAGAGCTCCCTCGTGGGGTCGATCGCACCCGCGTCCGCGGTCACCGAGGCCTTCACCTGGCTGTCGACCGTGACCTTCGGCGCTTCGGCGATCGGTGCCGCGGTCGGCGGTGCGCTGATCGAGACCTCGGCCGGGGTGGCCGGCGCCCTCATGATGGCCACCGGTGCCGCTGCGCTGGCCGTGGCGGTCACGCTGGTGCCCGGACGCCGTCCTGACCTGCCCTCCGCGCCCCAGCGGGCCGCCGTCCCGGCCTGATCGACGGCGGCTCCCGACCCCGGTTGGGAGCCGCCCGCACGCGCTGGTAACCTTTCCCCTCGGTGGTTCCGGGGCAACCCGGTCCCCGGGAGGCTTCGCCTAGTCCGGTCTATGGCGCCGCACTGCTAATGCGGTTTGGGTTAATCCCCATCCCGGGTTCAAATCCCGGAGCCTCCGCGCAACAACTGAACACGCACCACGCGCCCGTAGCTCAACGGATAGAGCATCTGACTACGGATCAGAAGGTTAGGGGTTCGAGTCCCTTCGGGCGCACGTCTGGTTGAGACAGCACCACGGCCCCGCACTCTGGCGAGTGCGGGGCCGCAGTGTTCTCTGGGCGTCTCAGGCCGGGGCGGTCACGCCGTGTCGCGCGCCCAGGTCGGCGAAGACGTCGGCGTTGAGCCGGAAGGCCAGCGACACCTCGGCGATCACCCGGTCCTGCTCCGCGGCACTCCAGGGCGCGGCGTCGAGCGCCGCCCGGTAGGCGTCCTTGAACGGCTTGGGCTTGGGGATCTGGTCGAACACGTAGAACCGCACGCCGTCCTGGTCCAGGCCGAAGGTGCGACTGACCAGCCGGCGGATGATCTGCCCGCCGGACAGGTCGCCGAGGTAGCGCAGGTAGTGGTGGGCCACCAGCCCGGCCGGCCAGTCGAAGGCGACCTCCCGCAGCCGGGCCACGTAGCACTCCGTCGCCGGCAGGAGGACCTGCTCGCGCCGCCACCCCGGGCCGGACAGGAAGGCCAGGTCGGCCTCCAGCGCGGGCAGCCGGACCAGCCCCGGGTGCAGGAACGGGCGCACCTCCGGGGACGCGGCCTGGGCTGCGGCGGCCTCCTCCAGCACCGCGTACACGGCATGTGTCTGGGTGAGCAGGTCGGCGTAGGCGGTGCGGGGGAGCTCCCCGGCGAGCAGTGCGGTGACGAACCCCGAGCCCTCCGCCGCGGTGTGGTCGGCCTGGGTCGCCTCCTTGAGCCGGGCGGCGAACCCGGGTGGGGTGCGGGTGCTGGTCATCGGTGCGGCTCTCCGGTCGTCGTCAGGAGCGTGGGGCTGGGCCGTGCTCATCGGGGGCGCAGCACCGTCTTCGTCACCTGGCCGGCGGCGACGAGCTCCCCGTCGACGCTCGCCTCGGCGCGCAGGAACGCCACCGATCGGCCCAGCCGCAGCAGCGTGCCGGTCAGCCGCAGCTCCGCGCCCGGCTGCACCGCGCGCAGCAGCGAGCTGGTCGCGTCGTGCGTCACCGCGTTCTCTCCCGGGCCCAGGTGGGGGAGCAGGCGGACGTAGGCCGCGACGTCCAGCAGGGCCGCGACCAGTCCACCGTGCAGCACCCCGCCGTTGTTCAACGTCGCGGGTCCGACCGGCAGCACCAGCCCGGCCGCCGGGTCGGCCGGGTCGGCCAGCCGTAGGCCGAGCCAGGCGTGCAACGGGACGTCGAGCACGCCCTGGACCCGTTCGGTCAGCAGCTCCTGCGCAGCGGTCACCCGAGCGACCGTACGTCCCGGCCCGAGCGCGCCGCCGCCCCGTCCGGCAGTGCGGCGAACATGACGATCGCGTTGAGAAGTACCGCCGGCGTGCATGGGCCGGGCGTCCCGGAGCACCGTGGGGAGAACCCACCGTGGCCGGCGGGCAAGAGTCGGCTGCCCGTCGCCGGAAGAGGTGCAGGTCATCGCCGCAGCAGGACGTCGGCCCCGGGAGGGGCAGCCCTGGCTGTTGCCGGCGGCCGAGCCGGCCGCTGCGCGTCCACGGCGTCGCGGCGTCGTCCTGCTCCGCCTGCTCCTCGCCCTCGTGGTCGCCGGCGGGCTGGTCGCCGGGGTCGTCGCGCCCTGGATCGGCGGGGCGAGCGCGCTGGCCCAGCAGGGTGCCGCCCTCGTACGCCCGCTGGAGACCGCCGCCGTCGACACCCGGCTGCCGGGCAACACCCGCGTCCTCGCCGCGGACGGCTCGCTGATCACCGAGTTCTACTCGCGCAACCGGAACCCGCTCACCGGCGAGCAGATCGCACCGGTGATGAAGGACGCGCTGATCGCCATCGAGGACGCCCGGTTCCGCGACCACCCGGGGGTGGACTCCCGCGGGCTGCTGCGCGCGCTGGCGCGCAACATCGCCGCCGGCGAAGTCGCCGAGGGCGGGTCGACGATCACCCAGCAGCTGGTCAAGCAGCTGCGGCTGCAGATGGCCGAGGACGCCGACGGGCGGGCCGCGGCGACGGCGGACACCGTCGGCCGCAAGCTGCGGGAGGCGCAGATCGCCCTGGCGGTGGAGGCGCAGTACAGCAAGGACGAGATCCTCACCCGCTACCTGAACACCGTGTACTTCGGCAACGGCGCCTACGGGGTCGCCGCCGCCGCGCAGCGCTACTTCGGCACCACCGCCGACCAGCTGACCGCCGCCCAGGCCGCGATGCTGGCCGGGCTGGTCCGCAGCCCGGCCTACTACGACCCGGTGACCGCACCCGAGCCGACGAAGCAGCGCCGGGACCTCGTCCTGCGCCGCATGGCCGAGGTCGGCCTGCTCGACCAGGCCGCCGCGGACGCCGCCACGGCCGAGCCGCTGGGCGTCATCGACGGCGGCAGCGCCCCCAACGGGTGCACCGAGGCGACCATCGGCGGCTTCTTCTGCGGGCACCTGCTGAAGGTGCTCACCGAGCAGTACGGCCTGACCACCGAGCAGCTGCAGGCCGGCGGGCTGACCGTGCGGACCACCCTGGACCCGGTCCTGCAGCGGGCCGGGGACGCCGCCGTGGTGCAGACCCTGGCGCTGGACGACCCCCGCGCGGCCGTCTACGTCAACGTCGAGCCCGGTACCGGCCGGGTGCTGGCCATGTCGGTCAACCGCACCTACGGGCTCGACGAGGCCGACCCGACCCAGACCACGGTCGACCTCCCGGCCGCCGCCGGCCAGGGCGCCGGCTCCACCTACAAGGTCTTCACCGCCGCCGCCGCGCTGGAGCAGGGCTTCGGCCTGGACTTCCAGCTGCGGACGCCGGACCCCTACGTCTCCGAGGTCTACCGCGACGGGGACGGCCCCTACGACGTCGAGAACGCCGGCAACTACCCGCGCCGGCTGGACATGGAGCAGGCCCTCTACCGCTCCTCCAACACCTACTTCCTCGCCCTGGAGGACGCGCTGGGCAGCGTCGAGGCGCCGGTCCGGGTGGCCCAGCGGCTCGGGCTGGCCAGCCTCGACCCGATCGCCGACCAGGTCATCGCGGAGAACCGGGGCTCGTTCACCTTCGGCGCCGAGCCGACCAGCCCGCTGGCCCTGGCCAACGCCTACGCCACCCTCGCCGCTCGCGGCACGCACTGCGAGCCCCGGCTGGTCGAGGCCATCGTCGACCGGGCCGGCGAGCCGCTGGCCGGCCCGGACGGCCAGCCACTGGTCGGCGGCCCGCAGTGCACGCCCGAGGTGATCGCGCCGGGCATCGCCGACACGCTCACCCACGCCCTCCGCAAGGACGTCGAGCCCGGTTTCCCCGGGCAGACCGGTCGCCGGGCGTACGTCCCCGGCCACCAGATCGCCGGTAAGACGGGCACCAGCCAGGGCAACTACTCGGTCACCTTCGTCGGCTACACGCCGCAGTTGGCGGCCAGCGTCATGGTCTACGACCCGGTCCGCAACCAGGACGTCGGCGGGTTCGGTGGCGGCAAGGCGGCCACCATCTGGCACGACGCGATGGCGCCGGTGCTCACCAGCCGGCCGGTCGCGGCCTTCCCGCCGCCGGACCCCCAGTACCTGCGCAGCGAGCGCGCCACCGTGCCGGGCGGGTGCGTCGGCGCCTGGGCGGACTGGTGCCGTGGGCTGCTGGCCGAGCGTGGCTTCCAGGTCGTCCGCCAGGTGGTGGACGGCGCCCGGCCCGCCGGCCGGGTGGTCGGGCTGTCCCCGTCGGGTGGGCGATCCGTCCCGCCGGGTGGCCAGGTGACGATCCTGGTCAGCAACGGGGCCGACTACGCGCCCCCGCCGCCGGTGCGCCGGCCCGCGCCCCAGCCTGAGCCGGCACCGCAGCCGGCTCCCGAGCCGCGTCCGGAACCGACGCCGGAGCCCAGCCCGGTGCTGGCCCCGGAGCCCGCCCCTGCTCCCGAGCCCGCCCCGGAGCCGACGCCTGTGCCGGAGCCGACGCCGTCTCCCACGCCCGATCCGTCTCCCACGCCCGATCCGTCTCCCACGCCCGATCCAACTCCGGTGCCCGACCCGACTCCGGTGGCCGACCCGACGCCGACGCCGTCGCCCGAGCCGACCCCGGAGCCGACCCCCGAGCCGGGTCCTGCCCCGACTCCCGCGCCAGAACCCCAGCCCGACCCGGCGCCGGTACCTGAGCCAACCCCCGCCCCGGCCCCGGAGCCCGCCCCGGAGCCGGGGCCCGCGCCCGCGCCGCAGCCGACTCCGGACGCGGCGCCGGAGCCGGTCCCGGCTCCCTGAACCCGCCCCTGAGCCGGGGCCCGCGCCCGCGCCGACTCCGGACGCTGCGCCGGAGCCGGTCCCGGCTCCCTGAGCCCGCCCCTGAGTCGGGGCCCGCGCCCGCGCCGCAGCCGACTCCGGATGCCGGAGCCGGTCCCGGCTCCCTGAGCCCGCTCCCGAGCCGGAGGCTGCACCCGCGCCGCAGCCGACCCCGGTGCTGCGCCGGAGCCCATCTCGGCTCACTCAGTCCGCTGTAGGACACGGACCTGGGTGCGAGGTGGCAGGGGCTCGAGCGGCAACGCCGCGTCGGAGTCGGCGGACCGGTAGGAGTCGATCGACCGCACGGGGGAGAGGCTGAGGGGCGGGGGGCCGGTGCTGACGGTCTGGCCGCGTTGGTCGGTCTCTCCAGCAGTGGAGAGCCACTCGTTGCCGGCTCCCCCGCCCGAACCAACTGTGACTCAGGCCACAGCCATCGGTCAAGTCGACGGCGGCGCGCCGCCCTCACCGCGCGGCACCACCAGCACCGGGACGGTCGCGGCCCGCAGGATCTTCGTCGCCGTCGAGCCGAGGAAGACCCGCCCCTCCGGGCCGAGCCGTGACGACCCGAGCACCAGTACGTCCCCGGGCAGCCAGGGCACCGCGGCCACCGCCCCCGCCCAGCCGGCGCCGCGGCCCTGCACGGTCTCCGGGGCCGGCCACGGGCCGGACCAGTCCGCCACGACGTCGTCCAGGGAGCCCTGCACCTGGCCGGCCCACTCCTCGCTGACCACGTGCTCCAGCGGCAGGCCGGTCTCGGACGGCAGCAGGGCGGCGCGCTCGGGCACGAACGTCGCCAGCCGGATCGGCACTCCCCAGCGCCCGGCGAGTGCTCGGGTGGCCGACAGCGCGTCGGAGGAGCGGGCCGCGTCCGCCCAGGTGCAGGTCAGCCCGGTGGGCTCCGCCGGCGCCGACCACGCCCGCGGAGCCAGCGCCAGGGGCACCGGCGAGCTGTGCAGCAGCGGCTCGGCGACCGAGCCGGGCGCGAACCGGCCCGCCGGCGCCTCGGTCGCGGCGCCGAGCACGATCAGCCGCGCCCCGTACCGGTGGGCGGACTCGACCAGACCGGCGGGCACCGAGGACGCCGGGACGACGGCGGCGCGGACGTCCTCGACCCCGGCCCTCCGCAGTGCGGTGAGCGCCTCCGCGTGGCGGGTGGCGGTCAGTGCGGCCCGCCACTGCCGGTACTCGCGGTCGAGCCGCGAGGCCGTCGCCTGCGGTGGGTCGAGCGGCACGACCGTCGTCACGACGACTGGGGAGCCCTCCGCGCCGGCCAGCCCGGCGGCCAGCCGGAGCGCGCCGTCGTCCCCGCCACTGTGCTCGGCGGCCTCCAGGCCCAGCAGGACGGTCATCGGGTCAGCACCGTCCGGTGGCGGTGCCGGGGGCTCGCCCGCCGGGGTGCCGGCGCCGGTCGCCGGCACCCACGGCCCGCAGCTGGCACCTCGTCCGGATGACGTCGGGGTCGGGCACGACGGGCGTCTCCGGTGGTCGAGGGGATACGGGCCAGTGTGCCCGCCAGCACAAGGACGTGCACCGCGGCGGGAGAGGCGCGGGTCGCAGCGACGGTGGAGCCTCGGCGGGGTGGATGACCTGGCTCGGCGACCGGGTGCGGTGGGCCGCGCGGTGTCGATCCCGCCGCGGCAGCGGCCGCGCTCGACCCTGCATCCAGCGCCATCAACGCCGGCTGGCCAAGAGTTCAACCGGCGGTGCTCGTGCTCTGACTGCACTGGTGCACCAGAGCTCTAGCGTCCACAGTCCGACCTCCCGGCCCGGTGGTCAGGGGCGGCGGCGCAGGACCTCGCGGGAGAGCTGGTCCACCGCGGTGTGCCCGGTCAGCCCGAGCGTGAGGTCGAACTCGCCCAGCACGTCCTCGACCACCTGGCGGACGCCGTCCTCGCCGGCCACCCCCAGGCCCCAGGCGTACGGCCGGCCCAGCAGCACCGCCCGGGCGCCCAGCGCGACGGCCACCAGCACGTCGGCACCGCTGCGCACCCCGCTGTCGAACAGCACCGGCACCCGGTCGGCGACCGCGTCCACGACGTCGGGCAGGGCGTCCAGGGCGGCGATCGACCGGTCGACCTGCCGCCCGCCGTGCGTGCTGACCACCAGCCCGTCGACGCCCTCGTCGACCGCCCGCCGCGCGTCGTCCGGGTGCAGCACGCCCTTGAGCACGATCGGCAGCCGGGTCCGCTCGCGCAGCCAGGCGAGGTCGGCCCAGGTGATCGAGGGCCGGGAGTAGATGCCGAGGAAGACCTCCACGGCCGCGCGGGGGAGGGGTGACCGCAGCGCCTCGCGCATCGGCATGCCGGTGGCGCGCGACCACGCCCGCGACATGCCCACCAGCGCGCGGACGGCGGCGGCGTTCGGCCGCGGCTGGGGGTCCCGCGGTGTACCGGCCGCTGCGGCCCGCTCCTCGACGAGGCGGCGGAACACCGGGTCGGAGGTGTACTGGGCGATCCCCTTGCCCAGCGCGAACGGCAGGTGCCCGAGGTCGAGGTCCCGGGGGCGCCAGCCGAGCATCGTGGTGTCCAGGGTGACGACGACGGCGTCGCAGCCGGCGGCCTCCGCGCGACCCAGCAGGCTCTCGACCAGCTCGTCGGAGGTCGACCAGTACAGCTGCATCCACCGCGGGCTGTCGCCCATCGCGGCCGCGGTGGTCTCCATCGGCACCGACGCCTGGTTGGAGAAGACCATCGGCACCCCGACCGCCGCGGCGGCGCGGGCGACGGCGAGGTCACCCTCGGGGTGCACCAGCTCCAGCGCGCCCACCGGCCCGAGCAGCACCGGGGCCGGGAGCCGCCGTCCGAACAGCTCCACGGAGGTGTCCCGGCGGCTGACGTCGCGCAGCACGCGCGGGACGACGGACCAGTGGTCGAACGCCGTCCGGTCGGCCCGCTGGGTGGCCTCGTCGCCGGCGCCGCCGGCGACGTAGCCGTAGGCCCGGGCGTCCAGCCGGCGCTTGGCCTCCCGCGCCAGCGCCCGATACACGGTGGGCACCCGGGGGTGCCGGCCGTAGACCCCCGCCCGGTAGACCACGTCCTGCCGCCGCCGCCCGGTCCCTGCCGCTGAGGTCATCCGGTCACCGTAGTGACCTGCGTCTCGCACCCCGGACCGGCGTCGACCGGCGGGACCGGGATCGGGGCGCGGGCCGGCCGGGCGGTCGGTCCGACACGCCAGCTGCGACACGCCTGTGGGACGGAAGTGACGGGAGTGGCGAGCTCGCGGCGGATCCGGACCACCGGGCATGGTGGAGGGAGTTCCTGGGCAGGACGACGGTGCGCCGCGCAGCAGTCGTCCGTCGAGCGCCGGAGAACGGGGGACCGCAGTGCCGCTGACGTGTTCGTCCGCCCGCCCGGTGCGGCCCGCCGCCCGGACCGTCGGCCTCGCCCTCGGCGCCGTCCTGGCCGCCGGGGTGGTCACGGCCGGTCCCGCCGCCGCCCTCGAGGACCCCCGCCGGCCGACCGGGACCGTCACCCACGGCCCCAGCTGCGGTCCGGCCGTCGTCCGGGTCCAGGTCACCAACGGCACCGAGCCGCACCGGGTCGCCCTGGTCTTCGACGGGGTCGAGGAGCAGGACGCCGCCGACCTCCTCCCCGGTGAGCAGGTGGAGCTGACCAGCGGGGACGTCGACTGGGGCGTCACCGTCGACGTGTCGGTCACGGTCGCGGACCCGGACGGCACGACGGAGCCGCCGCTGGAGTTCCGGACCTACACGCGGCCCAGCGAGGAGGACTGCGCGGCGGTCGCGCCGCCCACCACGGAGCCCCCCGCGCCGACCTCGGCACCGACGCCGGATCCCGAGCCGTCGGGGTCCCCGGTCCCGTCGACCCCCGCACCGGACCCGACGCCGACTGCTCCGCCGTCGCCGACGGCCACGCCGACGCCCTCCGCGCCGTCCAGCCCCCCGCCGTCACCCGAGGGGCCCAGCACCTCGCCGCCGCCCAGCACGCCGACCCCCACGACGGCCGGCCCCACGCCGTCCAGCCCGTCCGGGCCGCGGTCGAGCGGCCCGGGTGGCACAGGGACGCGCGCGCCGTCCCCCACCCGCACGGAACCCCCGGGCACGGGCTCCACCGACACCACGGGCACGGACCCCACCGGCACCGAGCCCACCCGCACCCAGCCCACCCGCACCCAGCCCACCTCCGAGCCCAGCGCCCCGTCCCTCCCCGCCGACCCCGGTACAGCGGCGCCGGCGGCGATCGTGTCGCCGGGCGGGGTGGTGACCGTGCGGGCCAGCGGCTTCGACCCGGGCGAGACGGTCGACGTCCGCATGGCGGGCGGCACCGAGCTGCTCGGCACCGTCACCGCGGCGGCCGACGGCAGCGTCGAGGCGGTCGTCCAGATCCCGCGCGGCACCGCGCTGGGTGCGGCCACGCTGGAGCTCGTCGGCGGGGAGTCCGCGGCGACGGCCGAGGTCGGCCTCCGGGTGGCCGCTCGCGCCGCCGCGGCGACCGAGCAGACCGGCTCCCCGGCGGTGCTCGCCGCCGGCCTGGTCCTGCTCACCGCGGCGGGGTCTCTCGGGCTGGTGGGCGTGCGCCGGGCGCGCAGCGGGCACCCGGGGGGTCGACGCTGAGCGGGCAGCACGGCGGACGGCACCGGGACGAGCAGTACGAAGGAGACGTGGACCCAGCGATGGACCAGCCCAGGGACCAGCTGCACGACGGCGCACCACCCCGAGGCGTGCCCCGGGACGTGCGGGGGCTGGCGGCCGCGGGGCCGAGTGCCCCGGAGACCTGGCTGCGGATCGTCCAGGTGCACGACCGGATCACCCGGCGGGTCGACTCGGCGCTGCACCGGCAGCACGGGCTGTCCCTCACCGGCTTCGAGGTGCTGCGCCGGGTGGCCGAGTCCCCCCAGGAGCACGCCTCGATGGGCGACCTCGCCGATGCCGTCGGCCTCTCCCGTCCGGGGATCACCAGCACCGTCAACCGGCTCGTCGACGACGGACTGGTCACCCGCGAGCGACTGGACGGCGACCGGCGGCTGCTGCACGCCCGGCTGACCGACACCGGCCGGGAGCGGGTCCGGGCGGCGACGTCCACCCACGACGACCTGGTGGCGCACCTGCTCACGATGCTCGGGGACGACGCCGCCGTGGTCACCGACGCGCTCGCCCGGGTGTCCTCCGCCACCCGCCGCCCCCGCTGACGGCAGGGACCGGCACCGCCCGTCCCTGCCCCGGTCGACCCGGGCGCGGGAGGGTCGAGCCGTGTGCGCACCCGGCTCGACCCCGCCCGGTGCGGGTCGTCCCGCACGGTGCGGGACCCTCGTCCGGGTGACAGAGAGCCAACGGCCGGGAAACTTAAAGCCCGTAGTGTTTCGGGAACGATCTTCCGGGCACGATCGGGGCATGAAGGGTGTCCTGCGCAACTGCACGGTCGTCGTGCCGACGATCGGTCGGCCGTCGCTGGACGTGCTCCTCGACGCCCTGGCCGGCGCCCCCGGTCCGCGGCCGGCCCAGATCGTGCTGGTCGACGACCGGCCCACCGGGGAGCCACTGCGCCCGGAGCGCCCCGGCCTGCCGCCGGTCCGGGTCGTGCGCACCGGGGGCGGTGGTCCGGCGGTGGCCCGCAACCTGGGGTGGCGCACCGCGCGCACCGAGTGGATCGCCTTCCTCGACGACGACGTCGTCCCCGACCCCGACTGGTACGACCGGCTCGCCGAGGACCTCGCCGCCCTGCCCGCCGACGTGGCCGGCACCCAGGGCCGGGTCCGCGTGCCGCTGCCCGCCGACCGCCGGCCCACCGACTGGGAGCGCGGCACCGCGGGGCTGGCCACGAGCAGCTGGATCACCGCCGACCTGGCCTACCGCCGGTCCGCGCTCGCCGCGGTCGGCGGCTTCGACGAGCGCTTCCCCCGGGCCTTCCGCGAGGACTCCGACCTCGCCCTGCGGGTCATGGACACCGGCTCGACGCTGACCCGCGGCGAGCGGTGGATCACCCACCCCGTCCGGCCGACCGACCGCTGGGTGTCCGCCCGGGTGCAGGCCGGCAACGCCGACGACGTCCTCATGCGCCGGCTGCACGGGCCGACCTGGCGCGAGCGCGCCGACGCCGCCGTCGGCCGCCGCCCCCGCCACCTCGCCGTCTCCGGTGCGGCCCTGGCGGCGCTCGGCCTGGCCGCTGTGGGACGGCCCCGGGCCGCGGCGCTCGCGGCCCTGGGCTGGGCCGCCGGCACCGCCGAGTTCGCCTGGGCGCGGATCGCCCCCGGCCCGCGGGACCGCGCCGAGGTCACCACCATGCTCGCCACCAGCGCGCTCATCCCGCCGCTGGCCAGCTGGCACTTCCTGCGCGGCGCCGTGCAGCACCGCACCGTGACGCCGTGGCGCGGCCTGCCCGACCTGGTCCTCTTCGACCGCGACGGCACGCTGGTGCACGACGTGCCCTACAACGGCGACCCGGCGCAGGTCCGGCCGGTCGACGGCGCCCGTGAGGCGCTGGACGCGCTCCGGGCGCGCGGCGTGCGGATCGGCCTGGTGACCAACCAGTCCGGCGTGGGCCGTGGCCTCATCACCCGGGCGCAGGCCGACGCGGTCAACGCGCGCGTCGCCGAGCTGCTCGGCCCCTTCGACACCGTGCAGGTCTGCCCGCACGCCCCCGAGGACGGCTGCGACTGCCGCAAGCCGGCCCCCGGCATGGTGAAGGCGGCCTGCGCCGAGCTCGACGTCGACCCCGGCCGCGTCGTCGTCATCGGGGACATCGGTGCCGACGTCGGAGCCGCCACCGCGGCCGGCGCGGCGTCGATCCTGGTGCCGACGACGGTCACCCGCCCCGCCGAGGTCACCGCCGCGGCACACCGGGCGCCCACCCTGGTCGAGGCGGTCGAGGACGTGCTGGCGGGCGCCTGGTGACCCGCACGGTCCTGGTCGCCCGGCTGGACAACGCCGGTGACGTGCTGCTGCAGGGGCCGCTGGTGCGGGCCGTGGCCGCCGGCGCCGACCGGGTCGTCTTCCTGGCCAGCCCGCAGGGCACGGCGGCCGCCGAGCTGCTGCCCGGCGTCGACGACGTGCTGACCTGGCACTGCCCGTGGATCGACGGCTCGCCGCAGCCGGTGGACGCCGACGACCTCGCCGCGCTGGTCGACCGGGTGCGGGCGCTGGGCGTCGACGAGGCGGTGGTCAGCACCAGCTTCCACCAGTCGCCGCTGCCGCTGGCGCTGCTGCTGCGCACCGCCGGGGTGGGGCGGATCTCGGCCATCAGCGTCGACTACCCCGGCTCGCTGCTCGACGTCCGGCACCGGGTGGACGACGACCTCCCCGAGCCGGAGCGGGCCCTCTCGCTGGCCCGCGCCGCCGGCTTCGAGCTGCCCGCCGGGGACGACGGCCTGCTCGCCGTGCGCCGTCCGCTGCCGGCCACCGGCCAGGCGCCGGGCTACGTCGTCCTGCACCCCGGGGCCTCCGTGCCGGCGCGCGCCTGGCCGGCCGGGCACTGCGCCGGGGCGGTCGAGGCGCTCACCGACGCCGGCTGGCGGGTGCTGGTCACCGGCGGGCCGGGGGAGCGGGCGCTGACCGCGGCCATCGCCGGCACCCGCGGGACCGACCTGGGCGGCGCCACGACGCTGGCCGAGATGGCCGCGCTGCTCGACGGTGCGGCCGCCGTCGTCGTCGGCAACACCGGCCCGGCGCACCTGGCCGCCGCCGTCGGCACCCCCGTCGTCTCCCTCTTCTCCCCGGTCGTCCCGGCCGTCCGGTGGGCGCCCTACGGCGTGCCCACCGTGCTGCTGGGCGACCAGTCCGCCCCCTGCCGCGACACCCGGGCCCGTGAGTGCCCGGTGCCGGGGCACCCCTGCCTCTCGTCGGTGAGCCCAGCCGACGTCGTTGCCGCCGTCGACAAGGTGGTCGCCTCATGAAGGTCCTGCTCTGGCACGTGCACGGCTCCTGGACGACGTCGTTCGTCCAGGGCACCCACGACTACCTGCTCCCGGTGACCCCGGACCGGGGCCCCGACGGGCTGGGCCGCGCCCGCACCTGGGAGTGGCCGGCGTCGGCCCGCGAGGTCACGCCCGAGCAGCTGCGGGAGGACCAGCCCGACGTCGTCGTGCTGCAGCGCACCCGTGACCTGGAGCTGGTCCGGGAGTGGCTGGGCCGCGAGCCCGGCCGCGACCTCCCGGCCGTCTTCCTCGAGCACAACGCCCCGGACGGGGCGGTGCCGAACACCCGGCACCCGCTGGCCGACCAGTCGGCGATCCCGATCGCCCACGTCACCTTCTTCAACCAGCTGTTCTACGACAACGGCTCGGCGCCCACGACCGTCATCGAGCACGGCATCGTCGACCCGGGCGAGCGCTACACCGGCGAGCTGGCCCGGGCCGGGGTGGTGGTCAACGAGCCCGTGCGCCGGGGCCGGTACACCGGCGGCGACCTGCTGCCGCTGCTGTCCGCCGCCGCGCCGCTGGACGTGTTCGGGATGGGCCTGACCGGGCTGTACGAGCGCTACGGGCTCGACCCCGACCGGGTCGGCCTGCACGACGACCCGCCGCAGGCCGCGATGCACGACGAGCTCGCCCGCCGCCGGGTCTACGTGCACCCGGTGCGCTGGACGTCGCTGGGGCTGTCGCTGCTGGAGGCCATGCACCTGGGCATGCCGGTCGTCGGGCTGGCCACCACCGAGGCCGTGGAGGCGGTGCCGGCCGAGGCCGGGGTGCTCTCCACCCGGCCCGAACGGCTGGCCGAGGCGGTCCGGGACTTCGTGCACGACCCGGACGCCGCCCGGCTGGCCGGCAAGGCCGCCCGCGCCGCCGCGCTGGAGCGGTACGGCCTGGACCGGTTCCTCGCCGACTGGGACGCGCTGCTGACGGAGGTGACCCGATGAGCACCCCCGCACCCGGCTCACCCCGCCCGGTCGGTGGCGTCCCACGAGGAGGTGATCCGATGCGGATCGACCTGGTCAGCGAGCACGCCTCGCCGCTGGCCGCCATCGGTGGCGTCGACGCCGGCGGGCAGAACGTGCACGTGGCCGCGCTCGCCGCCGGCCTGGCCCAGCGCGGCCACCACGTCACGGTGCACACCCGCCGGGACGACGCCGCGCTGCCGGACCGGGTGACCACGGCCCACGGCTACGACGTCGCGCACGTCGCCGCCGGTCCCGCCCGGGTCGTGCCCAAGGACGAGCTGCTCCAGCACATGGCGACCTTCGCCGACGTGCTGCGCGCCGAGTGGTCGCAGACCCGGCCCGACGTCGTGCACGCCCACTTCTGGATGAGCGGGCTGGCCTCGGTGCAGGCCGCGGCCGGCCTCGACATCCCGGTGCTGCAGACCTTCCACGCCCTCGGGTCGGTCAAGCGCCGGCACCAGGGCGACGCCGACACCTCCCCGGAGCAGCGGATCGACCTGGAACGCGGCCTGTGCCGCGACGTCGACCACGTGGTCGCCACCTGCAGCGACGAGGTGTTCGAGCTGCGCCGGCTCGAGCTGCCCAGCGACCGGGTGTCGATCGTGCCGTGCGGCGTGGACACCGACGAGTTCACCCCGGACGGGCCGGTCGCCCCGCGCTCGGGCCGCCCCCGGCTGCTTGTGCTGGGCCGGCTGGTCGAGCGCAAGGGCCAGGAGGACGCCGTCCGGGCGCTGGCCGCCGTCCCCGACGCCGAGCTGGTCGTCGTGGGCGGCCCGCCGACGGACGAGCTGGACACCGACCCGGAGGTCGGCCGGCTGCGGGCCGTCGCCGCCGAGCTGGGGGTCGCCGACCGGCTGGTCTTCACCGGCGCCGTCTCCCGGGCCGACGTCCCGGGCTGGATCCGATCGGCCGACGTCGTCCTGGCCGTGCCCTGGTACGAGCCGTTCGGGATCACCCCGCTGGAGGCGATGGCGTGCGGCCGGCCGGTCGTGGCCACCGCCGTCGGCGGGCTGGTCGACACCGTCGCCGACGGCGTGACCGGCGAGCTCGTCCCGCCGCGCGACCCCGCTGCCCTCGGGCGGACGCTGGCCGCGCTGCTCGTCGACGACGAACGGCGGAGCACCTACGGCGCCGCCGGCGTCGCCCGGGCCCGGACCCGCTACCGCTGGTCCCGCGTCGTCGCCGACACCGACGCCGTCTACCGGCAGGTGCTCTCCGCCCGCAGCCCCGTGGAGGCCGCCCGATGAACCCCCTCGCTGGAGGAAGGACCGTCATGAGCACCGCCCCGTCCTCGGACCTCGAGGTCGTCTCGCCCGACACCTGCACCCACCTCACCGGGCACGACCACGTCGCCTCGCTGAGCGCCGCGCTCCGCGGGCTCACCGAGCAGGTCGAGACGCTGGACCGCTGGGGCCGGCTGCTCGCCGACGTGCTGACCGGGCCGTCCCGCGGCCGGCTGCTGGCCGCCGGCAACGGCGGCAGCGCCGCCCAGGCGCAGCACCTCACCGCCGAGCTGGTGGGCCGCTACCGCGCCGACCGCCCGCCGTTCTCCGCGATCTGCCTGACCGCCGAGACCTCCTCGCTCACGGCCATCGCCAACGACTACCCGGCCGACGAGCTGTTCGCCCGGCAGGTCGAGGCGCACGGCCGGGACGGCGACGTGCTGGTGCTGCTGTCGACCAGCGGCCGCAGCCCCAACGCGGTCGCCGCCGCCCGCCGGGCCCGCGAGTGCGGGATCACCGTGCTGGCGATGACCGGGCCGGCGCCCAACCCGCTGGCCGCCGTCGCCGACGAGACGGTCGCCATCGACTCCCCGTGGACGGCGACGGTGCAGGAGTGCCACCTCGTCGCGCTGCACCTGCTGTGCGCCGCGTTCGACGCCGCCGTGCTCGCCGACTCACCCCGCATCTCGACCAGCAACCACGTCGAGGTGGTCCAGTGACCCGCGCGGCCGCCCGGCCGATCGTCGTGGTCGGGGACGCCCTGCTGGACGTCGACCTGGTCGGGACCGCCTCCCGCCTGACCCCGGACGCGCCGGTGCCGGTGGTGGAGGACGTCGACACCCGCGAACGCCCGGGCGGGGCCGCGCTGGCCGCGGTGCTGGCCGCGCGGTCCGCCGGCGGCCGGGAGGTCGTGCTGGTCACCCCGCTCGCCGACGACGAGGGCGCCGCCCGGCTGCGCGCCCTGCTGGACGGACGGGTCCGGCTGATCGAGATCCCGGCCAGCAGCACCACCCCGGTCAAGCAGCGGATCCGGGTCGGCGACCACTCCGTCGCCCGGCTGGACAGCGGGGGAGCGGTCTCGACCTTCGGGGAGCTGCCGGCCGCCGCCGCCGAGGCGATCCGGGGCGCGGCCGCCGTCCTCGTCGCCGACTACGGCCGCGGGACGACGTCGGCCCCCGACGTGCGCGCCGCGCTCACCGCCGCCTCGGGCCCGGTGGTCTGGGACCCGCACCCCCGCGGTGCGGACCCCGTGCCCTCGGCGCGGCTGGTGACCCCCAACGGTGCCGAGGCCGCCCGGGTCGCCGAGCTCGACGCGACCGGCGACGGCCTGGCCGCCGTCGGTGCCCGCGCGCAGGCGCTCATCGCGCACTGGGGGGTGGGGGCCGTCGCCATCACCCTCGGTGCCCGCGGCGCGCTGCTCTCCTACGGCGAGGGCGCCCCCATGGTCGTGCCCGCCACGCCGGTCACCGGCGGCGACCCGTGCGGCGCCGGTGACTCCTTCGCCGCCGCGGTCACCGTGGCGCTCGCCGGGGGTGCGGTCACCGGCGAGGCGGTGACCTCCGCGGTCGCCGCGGCCGGGGCGTTCGTCGCCCGCGGCGGGGCCACCGCCTGGGACGCGGAGCCGGCCGTCGCGGCGGCCGGCGTTGACGCCCCCGACCCGGCGTCCCGGCTCACCGCGCTGCTGGGGCGGGTGCGCGCGGCCGGTGGCACGGTCGTGGCCACCGGCGGCTGCTTCGACCTGCTGCACGCCGGCCACGTAGCCACCCTCCGGGCCGCCCGCGGTCTCGGGGACTGCCTGGTCGTCTGCATCAACTCCGATGCCTCGGTGAGCCGGCTCAAGGGCCCGTCCCGCCCGCTGGTCACCGCCGCGGACCGGGCGCGCGTGCTGGAGGCCCTGGAGTTCGTGGACGCCGTCGTCGTGTTCGACGAGGACACCCCGACCCAGGTGCTGGAGCGCGTGCGGCCGGACGTGTGGGCCAAGGGCGGCGACTACGCCGGCGCGGACCTCCCCGAGGCCGCGGTGCTGCAGACGTGGGGCGGGCAGGCCGTCGTCCTGCCGTACCTGGACGGCCACTCGACCACCGCCCTGGTCGAGCGCTCCCGGGTGTGAACGACCGAGCCAGGGCAGAAATGGCCATTTCTGCCCCTGTCGACTCGTGAGGTCGCCGTCGCGGCCCGCAGAAATGGCCATTTCTGCGGACGGCAGGCCGGTGGCTGTCGTGCTGCGGCCGCTGGGGCTCGGTGACCTGCTCACCGGGGTGCCGGCGATCCGCGGCATCCGGGCCGCTGTGCCCGGGCACCGGCTCGTGCTGGCCACCACCCGGGCGCTGGAGCCGCTGGCCGCGCTGATCGACGCCGTCGACGAGGTGCTGCCCGCCGTCGAGCTGGAACCGCTGGACTGGGCCGGCCCGCCCCCGGAGCTCGCCGTCGACCTGCACGGCAAGGGCCCGGCCTCGCACGTCGTCGTGGCGGATCTGCACCCGCAGCGGCTGCTCACCTTCGACAGCCCCGGCTACCCCGGGCCGACCTGGCACCCCGACGAGCACGAGGTGCACCGCTGGTGCCGGCTGGTCTCCGAGGGGCTGGGCGTCGACTGCGACCCGGACGCCCTCGACCTCGCCGTGCCGGACGTCGAGCCGCCCGTCCGCGACGTCGCGGTGGTGCACCCCGGCGCCGCGTTCCCCGGCCGGCGCTGGCCGGCCGAGCGGTTCGCCGCCGTCGCCCGGCACCTGGACGCGGCCGGGCTGGAGGTGGTGGTCACCGGTGGCCCGGCCGAGCGCGAGCTGGCCCTGGCGGTGGCCACCCAGGCCGGGCTGGGCCCGGAGGCGGTGCTGGCCGGCCGGACGACGTCCCTGGAGCTGGCCGCGGTGGTCGCCGCCGCCCGGGTCGTGGTCTGCGGCGACACCGGGGTGGCCCACCTGGCGACCGCCTACCGCCGGCCGTCCGTGGTGCTCTTCGGCCCGGTGTCCCCGGCGCTGTGGGGGCCGCCGCCCCGACCGCAGCACGTCGTCCGCTGGCACGGGGACGGCACCGGCGACCCGTGGGGGACGACGCTGGACCCGGCGCTGGCCCGGGTCACCGTCGCCGAGGTCACCGAGGCCCTCGACGACCTCCTCGCCCGCACCTGACCCCGGCCCCACGCGGAGCCCTTCGGCCCCTCCGCAGGGACCCCGCAGGGGGACCTTCTCAGCCGCGGCGGCGGATGGCGTCGAACAGCACGCCCTGCAGGTCCTCGGGGTCCAGCGCCTGGTAGGCCGCGCCCCCGGTCGCCGCACCGATCTGCTCCAGCGCCTCGAGGTCGGCGTCGGGGCCGAGCGCGATCCCGATGACCTTCACCGGTCGCTCCGGGTCGGCCTCGGCGCGCAGCGTGTCCAGCAGCGCGGGCAGGTCGGTGCCCTGGGCGTCGTCGTCGTCGGTCCCGTCGGTGATCAGCACGACGCTGTTCACCGAGTTCGGGTCGTAGGCCTCCCGGGCGGCGCGCACGGCGGCGAGCGTCGTGTCGTACAGCCCCGTGCCGCCGGGGGAGAGCAGGTTCGGCAGGGTGTCGAACTGCTGGTCGATCAGCTCACGGTGGGTCTGGCCGCCGACGTCGGCGCCGAAGGTGCGCAGCGGGGCCAGCTCGACGAAGTCGCGCTCGCCGTCGAGCTGGTAGGCGAAGGCCCACACCCCCCCGGAGTAGGAGTCCGGCAGCAGCGTGAGCGCGCTCTTGGTCGCGTCCCGGGCGAGGGTGGCCCGGGTGCCGTCGCCGGCCGGGGCGCTCATCGACTGGGACACGTCGATGACGGTGAGCAGCCGGGACGGGGTGGCCAGGCTCGACAGCCGGCCGAGCAGGCCCTGCACCGCGGCGGCGTCCAGCTCCAGGGCCTGCGGCGCCTGCTCCTGCACGCCGGTGCCGGGACCGGCGCCCTCCGGCGCGGCCCCGCCGGCGTCGCGGAAGCCGGCCGTTCGGGCCTGCTCACCGGCCGAGGCCGCGGTCAGGGCGTCGACCACCGCGTCGACGGCCGCGGAGTCCTCCTCGGCCGTGGGCAGCCGCAGCACCGGGTAGTCCAGGGACGGGGAGCCCTCGCTCGGGTAGATCGCGACGAGGGAGTCGGAGCCGGCCGCGCGGTTGGCGGCCAGCACCTCCTGCTCGCTGACCGGCACCAGCGGTGCGTCGGCCCCGCCCTCGGTCCCGGTGGCCAGCGCGTCGGCGACGGTGGGCACGTCACCCCGCCCGGCGGCCAGCACCGCCTCGACGACGGCGTTGTCCGCGTCCTCCCCGCCACCGAGCGACTGCCGGACGGCGGCCAGCACGGACAGCCCCTCGGCGCTGGCGGCCAGGTCGGGCACGGCCAGCGGGCGGCCGGTGGTCAGGGCCTCGCCCCAGCTGGGCGGGTCGGTGGTCCAGCCGAGCTGGTCGGCGGCGGCGCGGCTGGTGGCGAGCACCAGGGGTGAGGTGGCCAGCGACCCGGCCGCCTCGAGGTCGGCGCTGCCGGCGCGGGCGGCCCAGAGGGAGGAGTCGGGCACCCACACCTGGGGCAGCGAGTCGGCGCCCAGGGAGCCCAGCGCGGCCAGCGTCTGCAGCGGCTCGGTCGCCTCGACGTCCGCCACGGCGCACGCGTCACCACCCAGCGGCAGCGGGTCGGCCAGCAGGTCCCGGACCAGCGTGCCGAGCTCCGGGGCCACCGTCACGCGGACCGTCTCGGTCTCCTCGCAGCCGGCGGCCTCCGCCGTCCCGTCGTCCGAGCCGGAGACCCACCAGGCGGCGCCGGCGACGAGGGCAGCGGCCACCACGACCGCGAGCCCGGCGAGGAGGGCCGGCCGGCTGGCCGTCCCGGAACGGGCGGGAGTACGGGCGTGCCGCCCCATCTGGGTTCTCCGTCGTGTCGGGTTCCGTGGACAGGTGCCCAGCGGATCCGCGGGCCGACGCAGGCATCACGTCGCCTCGGCACTCTACCCAGTTCTGGGCGGTCGACGGCGGCCGATCCTGCCCGCTGCGTGCGGTCGGTGACGCTCCGTGGCGGAGTCGGGGGAGTCGATCAGCCGGCCTGGGCGGCGGCCTCGTCGCGCTGGGCGGCGAACCACGCCACGGTGCGCCGCAGGCCCTCCTCGGAGGACACGCTGGGGTGCCAGTCGAGCCGCTCGGCGGCCAGGGTCGTGTCCGGGCGGCGCACCTTGGGGTCGTCGACGGGCAGGTCGATGAAGCCGACCTCGGACTCCGACCCGGTGAGCCGGACGATCCAGCGGGCCAGCTCGAGCATCGACAGCTCGTCGGGGTTGCCGATGTTCATCGGCCCGGTCTCGCCGCTGAACGCCAGCGCCAGGATGCCGCGCACCGTGTCGTCGACGTAGCAGATGGACCGGGTCTGGGAGCCGTCGCCGGCCACCGTCAGCGGCCGGCCGGACAGCGCCTGGCCGACGAAGGCGGGGATGGCCCGGCCGTCGTCCGCGCGCATCCGGGGGCCGTAGGTGTTGAAGATCCGCACGATCGCGGTGTCGATGCCCTGGGAGGTGCGGTAGGCCGTGGTCAGGGCCTCGCTGAACCGCTTGGCCTCGTCGTAGACCCCGCGCGGGCCGACCGGGTTGACGTTGCCCCAGTAGTCCTCGCGCTGGGGGTGCTGCAGCGGGTCGCCGTAGACCTCGGAGGTGGAGGCCAGCAGGAAGCGGGCGCCCTTCTCCTTGGCCAGGCCCAGCGTGTGCAGCGTGCCCAGGCTGCCGACCTTGAGGGTCTCGATCGGCATCTTCAGGTAGTCCAGCGGGCTGGCGGGGGAGGCGAAGTGCAGCACGAGGTCGACCGGGCCGGGCACGTGCACGTAGTCGGTGACGTCGCAGCGGACCAGCCGGAAACCGGGGTGCTCCATCAGGTGCAGCACGTTCTGCGGGGAGCCGGTCAGGAAGTTGTCCAGGCAGACCACCTCGACGCCCCGCTCGAGCAGCTGCTCGCACAGGTGGGAGCCCAGGAACCCCGCGCCGCCGGTCACCACCGCCCGGTTGATCTCCCGCGTGCCCTGCACCGTCCCGTGCACCGCCATCTGCTGCTCCCGTCCGCCTGGTCCGCGCGCCGTGCCCCGCGGGTCCCCGGGCCCCTACCCGGAGATCAACACGGCACACACTTCGCGACCGAAGTGTTGCCGTGCACAACGGCCGACGGGCCGCCGGCCCCCGCGTGGGGGGACCGACGGCCCGTCGTCCGGCCCCGTCCAGAGGCTCACCCCGAGCTCGCGAGGGGTGAGGGGGACGGGGTGTTTCCTCAGTCGACCACCGACTCCTCGTTCGGGATGCCGTTCTCCGGGACCTCGGCCATCTCGCCGTCGTAGGGCTCGATCTCGGCGTCCCCGAGGTCGGTCAGCTGCACCGGCTCGACCTCCTCGGTGGTGTCACCGGTGATCCGGCTGATCGACATGCCGGAGGTGCCCATGTGGCTGTCCGCGGAGTACCGGAACGGTGCGAGCACCGGCCCCTCCCACTCGGAGCCGGCCGTCTCGATCGCCTCGACGAGCCCGTCGCGGGTCGGGTTCTGGCCGGCGGCCTGGAGGGCCTGCACCGTGGTGTAGGCCTGCGCCATGCCGTAGATCCGGTAGTTGGTCAGCTCGCCCTCGCCGCCGCACTCGTCCCAGATCCGCTGGAACTCCTGCACCCACGGGTTGTCCGGCTCGTCGACCGTCGGCAGGTAGTCCGTGGTCAGCGCGCCGTCGAGCAGGCTGGCGTCGCTCACCTGGCCCTGGGAGAAGTTGTTCAGCAGGCTGCCGACCAGCGTCGGGTCCGAGCCCACGTTGGAGTAGAACCACTGCGGGTCGTAGCCCAGCTGCAGCGCGGTCAGCTGGGACAGCGCCGTGTAGCTGGGCACGTTGAAGCCGACGACGAAGTCGGCGCCGGCGGCCTGCAGGGCGGCGATCTGCGGGCCGACGTTGGTGTTGCCCGGGGTGTAGCGCTCGGCGGCCACGATCTGGTCGTCGATGTACTGGCGGATGCCCGCCTCGCCGTCCTCACCGAAGTCGTCGTCCTGCAGGAACAGCCCGACCTTCGCGTCCGGGAAGTTGTCGGCGATGTACTGGCCGATGATCTTCCCCTCGCTCTCGTAGTCGGTCTGCCAGCCGAAGGTGTAGGGGTTGGTCTCCGGGTCCTCTCCCCACAGCCGGGAGCCGGAGGAGACGAACAGGTCGGGCACGCCCTCGCTGTTCAGGAAGTCCAGGACGGCGCTGTGCGTCGGGGTGCCGAGGCCGCCGACGATGGCGAAGACCTCGTCCTCCAGCACCAGCTGGTTGACGACCTGGCTGGTGTTGGTCGGGTTGTAGGCGTCGTCCCGGTAGATGTAGTCGATCGTCCGGCCGTTCACCCCGCCCTGCTGGTTGAGGCACTCGAAGTAGGCCTGCGCGCCGGTCGGGATCTCGCTGTAGCCGGGCGCGGCCACCCCGGTGAGCGGGAAGTGGGCGCCGAGCTTGATGGAGTCCTCGGTGATGCCGATGTCGGAGGCCTCGTTGGCGCTGGCGTCGCCACCGCCCCCGCCGCTGGTCCCGCCGCCGTCGTCACTGCCGCCGCAGGCGGCGAGGGTGGAGGCGGCGGTGGCGGCCGCGATGACGGTCATGAGACGTCGAGAGGATCTGGACAACGGTTCTCCTCTGGTGCTGTCCGGGCTTCGATGCCCGGGGGTGTGTGGGGGGTCGTGGGGCCGGGGACGGCGGTCCGGTCTGGTCGCCCTCACCCCCTGCTCGCCCGGGCGGCCGACCGCTTCGCCTGGCGGGTGAGCCAGCGCATGCGGAGGCTGCCGACGACGCCGGCGGGAGCGAAGATCATCGCGACGATCAGCACCACGCCGTAGACGAAGGGGGCGAGCTGGGCGGCCTCGGTGTTGTCCAGGCCCCAGCCGGTGCCCAGGTCGGTGACGAAGGGCGGCAGGAAGACCAGCAGCGCGGATCCGAGCAGGGCGCCGAGCAGGCTGCCCAGCCCACCGATCACGATCGCGGTGAGCAGGGCCAGCGAGAGCACCAGCGTGAAGCCGCTGGGGGCGGCCAGCCGGACGACGAGGGCCAGCACGCCGCCGGCGAGCCCGGCGGCCGCGGCGCTCACCACGAAGGCCAGCACCCGCCACGCGCCGAGGTTGATCCCGGCGAGCTCGGCGGCGACCTCCTGGTCACGCACCGCGCGCCAGGTGCGGCCGATCCGGCTGCGGATCAGGTTGGCCAGCAGGAAGTAGGTGATCAGCAGGCAGATGGCGCCGAGGTAGGCCAGCCACTTGGTGTTGGTCGCCGAGTTGCCCGAGACGGCGCTGATGAAGGACTCGAAGGCCTCCGGGGCGCGGGGCGCCCGCACCCGCATGCCCTGCTCGCCGCCGAGGACGTCGTGGAAGTAGATCGCCAGCCCGGGCAGGCCGACGGCGAGGGCGAGCGTGGCGCCGGCGAGGTAGGGCCCGTGCAGCCGGGCGGCGGCCACCCCGACCAGGGCACCGACGGCGGTGGCCGTCACGATCGCGGCCAGCAGGATCAGCGGGAGCGGCAGCGGCTCGTCGGCGGAGAGGAACAGTGCGGTGGTGTACGCGCCCACCGCCATCAGTGCGCCGTGGCCCAGCGAGATCTGGCCGTTCATCCCGGTCAGCACGGTCAGCCCGCCGGCGGCGATCGCGTAGTAGGTCAGCGTGGCCAGCTGGGAGTTGGTGAACGGGTCGGTGGTCTCCAGCAGCACGACGGCGCCGACGGCCCCGATCAGCAGCACCAGCAGGTGCCGCAGCAGCGTCGAGGAGGGGAGCAGGCTGCGCCGCCGGGTGGCGGTGGGCTGGTCGGCTCCGGCGGTCGCCTCGGTGGGGGCGTCCTCGGATGCCTTGCCGCCGGCCCGGTTGCTCTCGGCGGTCGTGTTCGCGGGGCTCTGCAGGTCGCTCATCGTCATGCCCTCCGGGCCGTGCTGCTGGCGAACAGGCCACCGGGCCGCACGAGCAGCACGACCATGAGGATGACCAGGGCGGCGACGTTGACCAGGGCGCTGCCCCGCTCGACGTAGCCGCTGACGTAGCTGAGGGCCAGGCCCAGGATCAGCCCGCCGACGATGGCGCCGATGGGGGAGTCCAGGCCGCCGAGCACGGCGGCGACGAAGCCGAAGACGATCAGGCTGTCCATGTAGGCGGGGTAGACGAACTCACCGCCGGCGATGAGCAGGCCGGCCAGCGAGCCGACGACGGCCGCGAGCGCCCAGCCGAGGGTGAGCATCCGGCCGACCCGCACGCCGAGCAGCCGGGCGACCTCCTGGCCGAACGCCGAGGCGCGCATGGCCAGGCCGATCCGGGTGAACCGGAACAGCACCACCAGCAGCGCCATGGTGACCAGCACCGCGGCGATCACCCAGACGCTGTTCGGGGTGAGGGCGATCCGGTTGTCGCCGATCTGGAAGCCCTCCAGCCCGAACGGGGTCGGGAAGGACTGGAACGCCGAGCCGAAGACGATCGCGATCGCGGCCTGGATGGCGACGAAGAGGCCGAGGGTCACGATGACCGCGTTGAGCTCCGGGCCGCCCTCGACGGGCCGGATGACCACCCGTTCCACGATGGCGCCCAGCAGCAGGCCGGAGAGCAGCGCGACGACCAGCGCCACCCAGTAGGACTGCCCCGCCTGGATCAGCGCGAGCGCGATGAAGGTCGTCGCCGCCGCCATCGAGCCCTGGGCGAAGTTCACGATCCGGGTGGACCGCCAGATCAGCACCAGGGCGAGGGCGAAGGCCGAGTAGACCATGCCCTCGGTCAACCCGGTGAGGGTGACGTTCACGAAGTACTGCACGGAGACGGTGCCTTCCTGGCGGTGCGGAGGGGACTCGGGACGTGGGTCAGAAGCCCAGGTAGGCGTGCCGGAGGTCCTCGTCGGCCATCAACGTGCGGGCGGAGTCGGTGACGACCACCCGGCCGAGGTTGAGGACGACGCCGACGTCGGCCACCGACAGGGCGCTCCGCGCGTTCTGCTCGACGAGCAGGACCGACAGCCCCTCGCTGTCGACCAGCCGGCGGAGCAGGCCGAAGATCTGGGCCACGATCCGGGGGGCCAGGCCCAGCGAGGGCTCGTCGAGCAGCAGGATCCGCGGCTGGGCCAGCAGCGCCCGCCCGATCACGAGCATCTGCCGCTCGCCGCCGGAGAGGACGTGCGCCGGCTGGTCGCGGCGCTCGGCGATCCGGGGGAACAGGTCGTAGATGCGGTCGTACTCGCTCTTGTCGACCTTGCCGCGGAACAGCGACCCGACCCGCAGGTTCTCGTGCACGGTGAGCTCGGCGATGACGCCGCGCCCCTCGGGCACGTGGGCCATGCCGCGGCCGACCATCGACTCGACGGAGGCGGTGGTGATGTCCTCCCCGGCCAGGGTGACCCGGCCCGAGGAGCTGCGGACCAGCCCGCTGACGGTGCGCAGCAGGGTGGTCTTGCCGGCGCCGTTGGCCCCGAGGACGGCGGTGATCCGGCCGGCCTCCGCGGTCAGCGAGACGCCGTCCAGTGCCCGGACCGCCCCGTAGGAGGAGGTGAGGTCCTCGATCTCCAGCAGCGCCGGGGCGGTGCGCCCGTCGGTCGCGACCGCGGTGCTGCCGTGTGGGCGGGTGTCAGCCATGGTGGCGCCCTCCGTCGGTGCGGGTCGTGCCGGCCGCGTCCTCCTCGGCGGTGACCTCGTCACCGAGGTAGGCCTCGGTGACGGCGGGGTCGGCCTGCACCTCGGCCGGGGTGCCGGCGGCGATCTGGCGCCCGGAGTCCAGGACGGTGATCCGGTCGCAGACGCGCATGACCAGGTCCATGTGGTGTTCGACCAGCAGCACGCTCATCCGGCCGGACAGGGTGCGGATGAGCTCGCCGAGCTCGTGCATCTCGTCCTCGGCGAGACCGCTGGCGGGCTCGTCGAGCAGCAGCAGGTCCGGGGCGGAGACCAGGGCGCGGGCCAGCGCGACCCGCTTCTGCACCGGGTAGGGGAGGCCGCCGGGGTACCGGCCGGCGTGCTGCTCGGCGCCGAGGTCGCTCAGGGCGGCCAGAGCCCGGGCGCGCAGCTCCCGCTCGTCGCGGTCCGAGCGCGGCAGGGCGAGCAGGGCGGAGCCGAAGCCGGCCCGGGCGTGCCGGTGGGCGCCGACCATGACGTTCTCCAGCACGGTCATGCCGGGGAACAGGCCCACGCCCTGCAGGGTGCGGGCGATGCCCAGGCCGGCCAGCTGGTGCGGCTTGAGCCGGCGGAGCGGCTGGCCGCGCCAGGTCATCTCACCGGCCGTGGGGCGCACGATGCCGCAGGCGACGTTGAACAGCGTCGTCTTGCCGGCGCCGTTCGGCCCGATCAGCCCGTGCACCTGGCCGGGCTCGACCACCAGCGAGACCTCGGAGAGCGCGATCACGCCGCCGAAGGCGACGGTGATCCCGGTCATCTCCAGGCTTGCGGACGGGGCGCGGTCGGTGTCCGGGGCAGCGGGGCGGTCGATCGCAGTGCTGCCTGCAGTCGGGGTCGGCTGCGCCAACGGGCCCACGGCTCCTTTGCCTCGGGTGCTCCGTCCGCCGGGCATGGCTCGGCGGACGAGTGCCGGGTGATCCGACTCCCCGAGCGTGCGGTGCGGTGAGTGCGGTCACAATGGGCGCCGAGCACAGCGATCGATCCCGTTGCTTGTGCAGTGTGCCGTGTGTCACAGATGGGGGGCGAGGTGCAACCGTTCCGGCCCGAGGTCTCCGCGCGCCTGGCCCAGCTGGCCCCGCCGCTGCTGAGCCAGCTCGACGAGATGACCTCCCGGATGATCAGCATCCTGGAGCGCACCGAGGGCGCCTACACCGAGCAGGGGCCCGTCGTCCGGGCCGAGCTGTTCGAGTCCAGCCGGGCCAACCTGGAGCGCGCGGTCCGCACCCTGATGGGCGACTCCGACGACGGTGGCCGCGCGGCGCTCGCCGCGGCCCGGGAGGTCGGGAGTCGCCGGGCGATCCAGGGCGTGCCGCTGGAGACGGTGCTGCGCGCCTACCGGCTGGGCGGGCAGGTCACCTGGGAGGCGCTGCGCGCGACGGCGCGGGCGGCGGAGGCGCCGGGTGACAGCGACGTCCTGCTGGAGGTGGCGGGGTCGGTGTGGCACGTCAACGACGTGCAGTGCGCGGCGCTGGCCGAGGCGTACCGGACCGAGGAGCGCCGGCTGGCGGGCATCGACGACCAGGCCCGCCAGCAGGTGCTCGACGGGCTGCTGGGCGGCCGCGGGGGTGACCCGGTGTTCGTCCGGACGGCGTCGGAGCTGCTGGCCCTGCCGCTGGACGGCCGGCTGGTCTGTGCCGTCGCGCCCCCGGACGAGTCCGGCGGGCCGAACCTCGCCGACCCCGGCGCCCGGCTGCTGAAGCGGGGGGTGCGCTCGGTGTGGGGCTGGCGTTCCGGTGCCCAGGTCGGGGTGGTGGCGCTGGGCACCCGCCAGGTCGGCGACGTGCTGACCTGGCTGACCGAGTTCGCCGGGGGCCCGGTGGGCGTCTCGGCGGTGGTGGACGGCGCCTCGGCGGTCGCCTCGGCCTGGCGGCTGGCCGACACCGCGGCCCGCACGCTGCCGGCGGGGCGGGCGCGGGTGGTCACGATCGACGACCGGCTGCCCGAGGCGCTGCTGAGCAGCTCGCCGGAGATCACCCGCCGGCTGGTGGAGCAGTCGCTGGGCCGGCTGCTGGACCTGCCCGCCGACGAGCGCGACGTGCTGCTGGACACCCTGACCGCCGTGCTCGCCGCGGACGGGTCACCGACCCGGGCCGCCGACCAGCTGTACTGCCACCGCAACACGGTCATGCACCGGCTGCGGAGGATCGAGCAGGTCACCGGCCGCTCGGTGGCCGACCCGCGGTCCCGGCTGCTCTGGCAGCTGGCACTGCTGGCGGCCGACCACCGCCGCTGAGCGACCCTCCAGGCCGTTACTGCAGGTAGTTCTCGACCTGCGGCTCGGGGCGCGGCTGGGCCTCGTCGGGGTCCTCGCCGTACTGCCGCTTCGCGTCCCGCTGGCGGACGAGGTCCCAGAGCTGGTCGCGCTCCTCCTCGATCTGCCGCAGCCGGGCGCGCTGCTCGTCGGTGTGCTCGCTGGAGTCGCGGAGCGCGTGCTCCTCCTCGACCAGCGCCTCGATCTTGGTGCGGATCTCCGTGTCGTCCATGGCGGTCACCTTGCCCGGTCCGGGCGGCTCCCACGCCTGCCGGTCAGGGCCGATCCGGCACCCAGCCCTCGACGAAGGCCGCCAGCCGCCGGGTGACCGCGCCCCCGGCCCGGCCCAGCGCCAGGAGAGCGGTGCGGTCCAGCGGGACCCGGACCGTCCGGCGGCCGGCATCGGCGACCCGCACCGCGTGCCCCTCGGCGACCAGCTCCGGCCAGGGGCGGTCCAGCTGGGCCCGGACCCGGTCCAGCGCCGCAGCCGCCGGGCCGGCGTTGCCGGTCACCAGCGCGGTCACGAACGCCGGGTCGCTGCCGATCACCCGGGTGGCGTCCCGGAAGCTGCCGGCGGCGAGGGAGAGCGCGAGCGGGCCGGCCTGCCCGGCGGCGGCCGCGACCGCGGCGGCCAGCAGGTGCGGGACGGCGCTGATCGCCGCCACCGCGTCGTCGTGCTCGGCGGCGGTCACCGGGACCACCTCGGCGCCGACGGCGAGGGCGATCTCGGCGACCCGCAGCCAGCGCCGCAGGTCGGTGTCGGCCTCCAGGCACAGCGCCCAGCGGGCACCGGTGAACAGCGTGGGGTCGACGGCGGTGTGCCCGGAGCGTTCGGTGCCGCACATCGGGTGCCCGCCGACGTACCGGTCCCCGTGGGCGGCGCCGAGCTCGGCGAGCACCGGTGCCTTCACCGAGCCCAGGTCGGTGACCGTGGCGCCGGGGTCGATCCGCAGCCCCTCGAGCGCGGTGCCCATCGCGGGGAGCGGGACGGCGAGCACGACCACCCCGGTCAGCTCCCGGCGGATCTCCACGCCGGCGGCCTCGGCCGCGTCCCGGGCGGCGGGGTCGACGTCCCAGCCGGAGACCGGCCGCCCGGCTGCGGCCAGCGCGGCCGCCAGGGACCCGCCCAGCTGCCCGAGGCCGACCACCGAGACCGGCGGTGCCGGCATCGTCGGGACGGGGAAGGCGCCGGTCACGGTGCCTCCTCGCCGGTCTCCCACGGGGTGCCCAGCCGGAACACCCGGGCCAGCGCGGTGGCCACCGGCCGCCCGTCGGCGGTGGCCGCGTCGATCCGGTAGACGGCGGTGCGGCCGGTGCGGTGCAGCTCGACCCCCTCGGCGACCAGGTGGTCGCCGGGCCGGCCCGCGGAGAGGAACTCGGTGTGCACGTCCTGGGCGACGGCGACCGTGCCGTGGCTGTTGCTCACCGCCGCGTGCACCACGTCCAGCAGCGCCATGGTGGCCCCGCCGTGGGCCGTGCCGACGGCGTTGAGCAGGCTCGGGCCGACGGTCATCGACGCGCGCGCGTAGCCGGGCCGGACCTGCTCCAGCTCGATGCCCAGGTGGGCGGCGAGCGGATCGGCGGCGAGGGCGGCGAACAACGCCGGGGCGACGGCCGGGACGTCGACCGGCGCGCTGTCGTCGGGGAGGGCGTCGGCCATGATCTACAGGCTATGGCCCCCTCCTCCGACTCCGGCACCACGCTGCGGCCGAGCTTCGCCGTCCGGGTCAGCTCGGCCGCCGGGCGCTGGCAGTGCGAGCTGCTCGCCGCCGGCGCCGACGACGAGCTGCCGGCCCTGGAGCGGGCACTCGGTGAGCCGGGCACCGCCGGCTGGCCGGGCCCGTTCGTCGTGGTCGTCGACAGCCGCCTGTACTTCGTCGTGCTGCGGCACGGGCCGGGCGGCATGGTCCGGGCGCTGGTCTCCGACGCGACGTTCCAGGAGCACCTGCTCGCGGCCGAGGCCGTGGAGCGCTACGGCATCCAGGTCGAGACCGGCACCACGATCGACGACGCCTTCGACGACGACGGCCAGGGCTGGCCCGGCGGCGACCTCGACGTCTTCGCCGACGCCGGGCTGCCGGCCGAGGAGCTGGCCCGGCTGCTGGACTCCGACGAGCTGTGGGCCGACGAGATGGTGCTGGCCATCGCCGAACGGCTGGGCTTCGCCGACCGGCTCGTGGCGGTGGCGGCCCCGTGAGCGGCCCTGCCCCGCGGGTCAGCGCCGTCGTCTTCGACCTCGGGGGTGTGCTCACCGAGAGCCCGCTGACCGCCTTCGCCGCCTACGAGCAGGAGGCGGCGCTGCCCACCGGGTTCATCGTCGGGCTGAACAGCACCGACCCGGACACCAACGCCTGGGCCCGCTACGAGCGCCGGGAACTGGACGAGCCGGGGTTCCGGCGCGCCTTCGAGGCCGAGGCCGTCGCGGCCGGGCACCCACTGGACGCCGGCCGGGTGCTCGCCGCGCTGGCGGGGGAGCTGCGCCCGGCGATGGTGTCGGCGGTGCAGCGACTGCGGACGGCGGGGTTGCCGCTGGCGCTGCTGTCGAACAACGTCGCGCCGATGCAGCGGACCGGTCGGCTGGGCGATCTGCTCGGGCTGTTCGACGTCGTCGTGGAGTCCTCGGTCGAGGGGGTGCGCAAGCCGGAACCGGCGATCTACCCGCTCGCGCTGCAGCGCCTGTCGCAGGCGGTCGGCCGGGAGATCGCGCCGTCGGACTGCGCCTACCTGGACGACCTGGGCATCAACCTGAAGCCGGCCCGCGCACTGGGCATGCACACGGTCAAGGTCGTCGACCCCGGCACCGCGCTGGCCGAGCTGTCGGCCCTCACCGGCCTGGACCTGTCGTGACCCGCTCGGGGACCGACGTTCCCCGCCCCGAAGCTGACGTGCCCCGCGACGGAGCCGGCGTGACCTGGCCTCGAGCGGAGGTTCCGTGCCGCGGAGCTGACACGCCTGCCGAGGAGTCGACGTGACCTGCTCGGGAGCTGACGCGCCCTGCCCCGGAGCTGACGTGCCCTCCCGCGGAGCTAGTGCTCTGGCTGCACTGGTGCACCAGAGCACTAGCGCGCA
Source organism: Modestobacter marinus (assembly GCF_011758655.1). NCBI lineage: Bacteria > Bacillati > Actinomycetota > Actinomycetes > Geodermatophilales > Geodermatophilaceae > Modestobacter > Modestobacter marinus. Next base: position 780,297 of record NZ_JAAMPA010000001.1, on the reverse strand, counting down.
CGGAGGCAGGTGGTGACCGAGGAGGAGGCGATGCTGCGGGCGCTGGAGCTCGCAGCCGCCGCGCAGGAGTGGGGCGACACCCCGATCGGTGCTGTCGTCCTCGGCTCGGACGGGGCGCTGCTGGCGGAGGCGGCCAACGAGCGGGAGAAGCGGGGCGACCCGACGGCGCACGCCGAGATGCTGGCGCTGCGGGCGGCCGCGGCGGTGCACGGTGACGGCTGGCGGCTGACCGGGGCGACCCTCGTGGTCACGCTCGAGCCCTGCACCATGTGCGCCGGGGCCAGCGTGCTGGCCCGGGTGGCGCGGGTGGTCTACGGCGCCGACGACCCGAAGGCGGGTGCGGCCGGCTCGCTGTGGGACGTCGTCCGGGACCGGCGGCTCAACCACCGGCCCGAGGTCAGCGGCGGTGTCCGGGCCGAGGAGTCCGGCGCGCTGCTACGCGCGTTCTTCCGCGCGAAGCGGGGCCTGTAGTCTCTCCGGCGGTGGCGTGTCCGAGCGGCCGAAGGAGCACGCCTCGAAAGCGTGTGAGGTGCAAGCCTCCGTGGGTTCAAATCCCACCGCCACCGCCAGTCGAGAACGGCGGCGCCCCGAGCAGGGGCGCCGCCGTTCTCGCGTCTCTGCCGGGTCCCGCCGCGAGCCGGCGAGCGACGGCGCCCCTCGTCAGACCGGGACGTCGTAGTCGATGAGCAGCCGGCCGTCGTCCCCGCGGACCAGGCTGATCCGGTGCTGTTCCGCGCTGACGCTGCCGTCGCGCTCGGTGAAGGTCACCGGCATCGAGGCGACGAGCGACCCGTCCTGCGCCGAGACCGCACCCCGCTCGACGCTCTGGAACCGGTTCCAGAAGTCGACGTACGCCGCCCGGCTGCCGATCTGCGCGCGCAGCCGGGGTCCGGTCAGCTCCCAGGCCGACACGGGGTCGCCGGGCAACAGTGCGTAGTAGCTGGTGATCGCCTCCGTCACCTCGGCTGCGGAGCTCGGGGCCGGGCCGGCGGGCGGTGCGGTCGGGCTCGGGGCCGCGGCAGTCGGCGAGGGCGTCGCGGCGGGTGGGGGCTCCGAGGTGGTGGCCGGGGTCTCCGCGGCGGGTGCGGTCTCCGAGGGGGCCGTCGGCGTCTCGGACGGGACCACCGGCTCCTCCTCGGTCGCCTGCGCGGGCTCGGAGGAGGACGGGGACGGCGGTGGGGTGCTGGCCGCCGCCGGCGGTGCCTCGCCGTCGTCGTCCCGGGCACCCAGCCAGACCGCACCCAGCGTGCCGGACAGGGCGAGGAGCAGGACAGCGACGGCCGCGACCAGGCGGGACCGGCGGCGGCCGCGACGCGATGCGGGGACGGAAGGGGTGGGCTGATCCGCCGTAGGCACTGCCCCGGCCGTCGGTGCGGCGCTGCCGGCTCCCCGGGGGGCGCTGGTGCCTGGCTGGCTTCCAACCACCGGGGGCGGCGCAGTGTCGGCCGGGAGTGCCGACCGAGCTGCGGGCGCGCCCGCGGACATGCCAGCGGCAGTGACCCCGGTGGCGGGTGCTCCGGTGGCAGGCGGATCAGTCGCGGCGGAGTCGGTGGCGGGGGGCGCGCCTGACGGAGAACCGGTGGCTGACGGTCCGGCGGTTGAGGGCCCGGCGGTTGAGGGCCCGGCGGTTGAGGGCCCGGCGGTTGAGGGCCCGGCGGTTGTGGGCCCGGCGGTTGTGGGCCCGGCGGATGTGGATCCGGTGGCCGGGATGCCGGCGGTGGGAACACCGATCACAGGGGAGTCGGTGGCAGGGAAGTCGGTGACAGGGGACGCGGTGGCAGGGGACGCGGTGGCAGGGGACGCGGCGGCAGGGAACGGCGTGGCGGGGGAGTCGCTGGCGGAAGAGCCCGTAATGACGGGCCTGCCGGGCAGCGCCGCGTCGGAGACCGGGCGCAGGTCGGCCAGCGTCGGCAGCAGCGGCGTGCGCGCCCTGAGCACCTCGGTGACGTCACCGTCCCGGCCGGCGGCCAGCTTCGCCAGCTGGTCGCGCACCTGGGTCATCGTCGGGCGCTTCGCCGGGTCGTTGGCCAGCATCCGCAGCAGCGGCCGGGTGAGCGCCCCGGCGTTGCGCGGCCGGGCCACGTTGCCCCCGGCGACCCGGTGGAGCATCTCCAGCGGGTTCTCCGTCATCCCGAAGGGCGGCGTCCCCTCGAGGCAGGCGTGCAGCGTGGCGCCCAGCGAGAAGACGTCGCTGGCCTCCCGCGGCTCCTGCCCGCGGGCGACCTCGGGGGCCAGGTAGGCCGGCGTCCCCTTGACCACGCCGGTCTGGGTGAGCGAGACGTCGCCGCGGGCCCGGGAGATGCCGAAGTCGGTGATCTTCACCAGGCCGGCGCTGCGCGGCCCGTTGCCGATCAGGATGTTGCCCGGCTTCACGTCCCGGTGGACGACGCCGACCGCATGGGTGGCCACCAGCGCATCGGCGACCTGTGCCCCGATCTGGGCCACCTGCTGCACCGGCAACGTGCCCCGCTGGGCCAGCACGGCGGCCAGGCTCTGGGAGGGCAGGTACTCCATGACCAGCCACGGCGTCCCGCCGTCGTCGACCATGTCGTAGACGGCGACGGCGTGCGGGTGGGTGAGCCGGGCGGCGATCCGGCCCTCACGCATCGCCGCCTCGCGGTGCCCGGCGGTCGCCTCCGGGTCGCTGCCGAGCGGGATGAGCACCTGCTTGACGGCGACATCGCGGCCCAGCAGCTCGTCCCGGGCCAGCCACACCGCGCCCATCGCCCCACCGCCGAGCCGGGAGTGCAGCAGGTAGCGCCCGGCCACCCGGGCGCCCGGCGCCGTCACCGCAGCCCCGCCCGCACCGCGGCCTTCCGGAGGGTCAGGCGGAGACCGGGGCCCCGTAGCGGCGCGCGTACTCCGCCTGGGCCCCCTCGGGCAACGCGTCGTAGAGGTCGGCCAGCTGGTCGACCGAGCTCTGCGGCAGCTCGTCGAACAGCTGCCGCCAGCTCGGCGGCTCGTCGTGGCTGCGGGTCAGCAGCAGCTCCCACGCCCGGGTCTGCCGCTCGCGCTGCGCCCGCCCGGCGACCAGGTTGGAGAGGTACCGGTCCTTGGCGGCGTCCTTCTCGGCCCGGGTGGCGTCGGCCGGGAGGTTGCTGGGGTCGGTCTCCTCCAGTGCGGTGACGATCGCCGCGACCACGTCGGGGCGCACCTGCTCAGCGCTGCTCATGTCGGTCCTCCCGGTCTCCGGTCCGTGCGGCGTTCGCCGTCCCAGTGGACAACTCAACCACCCTCGGGCCCCGCTGGCCGCCCGGGTGGAGGGGAGCGGCTGACTGCCGCAGACCCGCCCGGTACAGTGGCACCGCACTGGAGGATTCGCCTAGTGGCCTATGGCGCTCGCTTGGAAAGCGGGTTGGGTGCAAGCCCTCGGGAGTTCGAATCTCCCATCCTCCGCAGGTAGAGCGCCGTGACGGCGCCGAGCATGAGCGCACCCCCGACCAGCGCGGTCGGGGTGAGGCGCTCCCCGAGCACCACGGCGGCCAGCGCGGTCGCCGTCAGCGGCTCCAGCAGGGTCACGATCGAGGCGACCGCGGCCGGCACGGCCCGCACCCCGGTGAAGAACAGCCCGTACGCCAGCGCGGTCGGCACCAGCCCGAGGTAGAGCAGCAGCGCCAGCCCCAGCGGGTCGGTGGTGAGGTCGAGCCCGGCGGTCAGCGCCACCGGGGTCAGCAGCACGGCGCCCACGGTGAACCCCACCGTCGTCGTCGGCACCCCCGCCGGTGCGCCGGCCGACAGCAGGACGACGGCGGCGTAGGCGGCCGCGCAGCCGACCGCGGCCAGCGCGCCCAGGACGACCGCGTCGCCGCCGTCGCCGCCCGCGGACACCCCCACGAGCAGCACCAGCCCGGCGAGCGCGACGACCAGTGCCGCCGTCGTCGCCCGGTCGGGGCGGCCGTGCCCGAGCGCGGCGGCGCCGACGGCCACCAGCAGCGGGGCCAGGCCGAGTGCGACCAGCGTCGCGATGCTCACCCCGGCCGTGGCCACCGCGGCGAAGTAGGCGCTCTGGTAGACCGCCAGCCCCGCGCCCACACCGGCCAGCCGCCGGCGCAGCGGCCCCGACCACGCGACGGGCGGGGCGGGGGACCGCGCCGCGCGGCGCCGGCCGAGCAGGTGGACGGTGAGCAGGGCGGCGGCACCGACGGCCATCCGGTGCCAGGCGACGTCGAGCGGGTCGAGGTCGGTGCGGTCGGCGACCAGGTCGCCGGTGATCCCCGACGTCCCCCAGCACAGCGCGGCGAGCACGACGAGCACGAAGCCGCGGGCGGACGGCGCGGGCTGGAGGGTGCGCCCGGTCATGCGGCGGGAGCGTACGGGGGCCCGGTGGTCGGGTTCCGGCGTCCGGCACGGAGGGCGTCCTCTACAGTGGACGGCGACCCCTCGTGCGGCGTCACCCTGTGAACCTCCCCAGGGCCGGAAGGCAGCAAGGATAAGCGGGCTCTGGCGGGTGTGCGGGGGGTCCTCTCTTTCTCGACCCGGCTCTCAGGCTCTTCCCAGGTTCGTGCGCTTTGCTCCATGAACCTTCAAGCGGGGGAGTGGCCATGCCCAGTCGTCGTACCTGGTTGATCACCGGTGGGGCCGTGGCGGTGGTCGCCGCAGCGGCCGTCGGCGGGCCGTTGGTCTACGCCGCCATCGAGGGGGACGCACCCCCGGCCCCGACGGTGCAGGTCCAGCCGGAGGCGGTCGAGCTGACCGCGGACACCGACGGCACCTGGGCGATCGCCCCGAGCTCCACCGCGGGCTACCGGGTGGAGGAGGTGCTCAACGGTGCCGACGTCACCGTGGCCGGCACGACCGACCAGGTCACCGGCACCGTCGTCGTCTCGGGTGGGGACCTCGCCGACGCCGACGTGACCGTGGACGTCGCCTCGATCACCACCGACAGCGGCCGCCGCGACTCCTACTTCCGGGACAACGTGATGGACGTCGACACGCACCCCACCGCGACGTTCTCCGTGACCGAGGTGGCCGACCTCCCGGAGCTCACCGGCACCCCCGTCACGGTGCCGGTGACCGGCGAGCTGACCCTGGCCGGGGTCACCCAGCCGGTGCAGACCGAGATGTCCGTGGTGCGCACCGCCGAGGGCGTCGACGTCTCCGGCTCCGTGCCGGTGACCTTCGCCGACCACGGGATCGAGGCGCCGGACCTGGGCTTCGTCCGGGTCGAGGACACCGGCTCGATCGAGTTCCTCCTGCACCTCACCCTCTGAGCGGGCCGCGCTGCACCAGCGCGTCGGTGCGGCCACGTAGATTCGCGGCGTGGCTCTGGCGCTCTACCGCAAGTACCGTCCGGCGACCTTCGCCGAGGTGGTCGGGCAGGAGCACGTCACCGCGCCCCTGATGAACGCCGTGGACGGCGGGCGGATCAACCACGCCTACCTGTTCAGCGGGCCGCGGGGCTGCGGGAAGACGTCGTCGGCGCGGATCCTCGCCCGGTCGCTCAACTGCGAGCAGGGGCCGACCTCCACGCCCTGCGGCGTGTGCAGCTCGTGCGTCGCGCTGGCCCCCGACGGCCCCGGCTCGATCGACGTCATGGAGATCGACGCGGCCAGCCACGGTGGTGTCGACGACGCCCGCGACCTGCGCGAGAAGGCGTTCTTCGCCCCGGTGCACAGCCGCTACAAGGTCTACATCGTCGACGAGGCGCACATGGTGAGCTCGCAGGGCTTCAACGCCCTGCTGAAGGTGGTCGAGGAGCCGCCGGAGTTCCTGGTGTTCGTCTTCGCCACCACCGAGCCGGAGAAGGTCCTCCCGACCATCCGCTCGCGCACCCACCACTACCCGTTCCGGCTCGTGCCGCCCAGCACGCTGCGCGGCCTGCTGGAGCGGACCTGCGCGGCCGAGGGCGTCACCGTCGAGCCGACGGTGTTCCCGCTGGTGGTCCGGGCCGGCGGCGGCTCGGTGCGCGACTCGCTGTCGATCCTGGACCAGCTGCTGGCCGGCGCCGGTCCGGAGGGGGTCACCTACCGGTCGGCCGTGGGCCTGCTCGGCGTCACCGATGAGGCGCTGCTCGACGAGGCCGTCGACGCGCTGGCCGCCTCCGACGCGCCGGGCGTCTTCCAGGCCGTCGACCGGGTGGTCGAGGCCGGGCACGACCCCCGCCGCTTCGCCACCGACCTGCTGGACCGGCTGCGCGACCTGATCGTGCTGGACGCCGTGCCCGAGGCCGGCGGCAACGGGCTGCTCGACTGCCCGCCCGACCGGCTGGACCTGATGAGCCGGCAGGCCCAGGCGCTGGGCGCGGCGACGCTCTCCCGGCTGGCCGACACCGTGCACGAGGGCCTCACCGAGATGCGCGGGACGACGGCTCCCCGGCTGCTGCTGGAGCTGGTCTGCGCCCGGATGCTGCTGCCCGCGGTCGACGGCTCGGCCACGGCCACCCTGCAGCGGCTGGAGCGGCTGGAGCGGCGGCTGTCGATCGCCGGCGAGCACGCCGGCCGCCCCGAGGCGACGGCCGTCCCGGCACCGGTCCGCGAACCCGCCCGGCCCGCTCCGGTCCAGGCGGCCCCGGTCGCCACCCCGGCGGCTCCCGCTCCGCAGGCTCCGGCCGCGGAGCCGGTCGCTCCTCCCGCCGCTGCGCAGACCAGCCGGCCGGCGTACGTCCGTCCCTCCCAGGCCCGCTCCGCGCCGGCCGCCCCGGCGCCGTCGGCACCTCCGAGGGCCCCGGAGGGCGACGACGGCTGGCCGGTGACCGCCCGCCCGGGCGCGCCCGCCCCGGCGCCGTCCTCCGCGCCCGCGCCGGCCGCGGAGGGGGACGACGGCTGGCCGGTGACCGCCCGGCCGGGCGCACCCGGCCCGGCGGCCGCGCCGCCCGCTGCGGCACCCTCCCGGCCCCGGCCGGAGGCGGCGTCGTCGTCCGAGGTCCCGCTGCCGCCGGAGCCCACCGACGACGAGGACTGGCCGCAACCCTCCCGGCCGGCCGCGGCAGCCCCGCCCCGGGCCGCCGCGCCCACGGTTGACGAGGACTGGCCGCAGCCCCCCCGTCCCGCCGCGGCAACCCCGCCCCGGGCCGCCGCGCCCACCCCGACCCCGGACGCGGGCCGCGCGCCCGCACCCCGGGCCGCGGCGGAGTCCGCGCCGGCCCCGCGCGGTGGCGAGCCGACGCCGCTGGTGTCGGCCACCCCCGACGAGCCCGCGGCCGGTGACGGCACGCTGACCACGGCCGACGTCCGACGGATCTGGCCGGAGCTGCTCAAGGTGGTGCGCGGGCACAAGCGCACCACCGAGGCGCTGCTCAAGAGCGCCCAGGTGCACGACCTGACCAACGGGGTGCTCACCCTGGCGGCCACCTCACCGGCGCTGGCCAAGATGCTGGGCGACGACCTGAACAAGGACGTCGTCCGGCAGTCGCTGGAGGAGCTGCTCGGCGTCCGCTGGAAGGTGCAGGCCGTCGTCGACGGTGGGCCTGGCTCGGCCGGGGGCGCGGGGGGCGGCCCGGGTGGGGCGCCGGTGTCACCGGAGGCCGCGCGGGCCGCCGTGCAGGCCGCCGAGACCGCCGAGGCCGACGAGCTGATGGCCGAGCGGGCCGCCGACGCCGACTCCGGGGGCAATGCGGACAACGCGCCCGCGCTGGACCCCGAGGCCGCCGCGCTGCAGCTGCTGCGCACCCAGCTGGGCGCCCGCCCGATCGAGAGCTGACCCGCGGCCCCGGCGCCTACGCGGGGGTCGGGGCGCGCGGCGGCCCGGTCCGCCGCGCGAGCCGGCGCACCCACGGGTCGGCCAGCCGCGGGGCCAGCGGCCCCAGCACGGCCAAGATCAGCACGTAGGCGGCGACGGTGGAGCCGAAGGCCGCCGGGACGCTGCCGAGCACCAGCCCGGCGATGATGATCGAGAACTCGCCGCGGGCCACCAGCGCCGCACCGGCACGCACCCGGCCGGGCGGCCCGACGCCGGCGCGGCGCCCGGCGATCCAGCCGGTGCCGAACTTGGTGACCACCCCGACCGCGGCCAGCGCCGCCGCGGGCAGCAGGGCGTCCGGCAGCTGGGTCGGGTCGGTCGAGAGCCCGAAGAAGACGAAGAAGACCGCGGCGAACAGGTCGCGCAGCGGGGCGAGCACGTCCCCGATCCGCTCGGCGACCTCGCCGGAGAGGGCGATGCCGAGCAGGAACGCGCCGACCGCGGCCGAGACGTGCACCGCCTCGGCGGCGCCGGCGACGAGCAGCGCCAGCCCGAGCACCCGCAGCAGCAGGATCTCCGAGGACCGGGACCCGACGAACCGGGTCACCGTGCCGCCGTGCCGGACGGCGACGACCAGCACGACCGCGAGGGTGGCCAGCGCGACGGTGACCGAGAGCACCGCGTCCCCGGTGCTGGTGGCGGCCACGATGCCGGTGAGCACCGGGAGGTAGGCGGCCATCGCCAGGTCCTCGATGACCAGGACGCCGAGGACGGCCGGGGTCTCCCGGTTGCCGAGCCGGCCCAGGTCGGTGAGGACCTTGGAGATGATCCCCGAGGAGCTGATCGCGGTGACGCCGAAGAGGGCCAGCGCGGCGGTGGGGCCCCAGCCCAGGAACAGCGCCAGGGCGGCGCCGGGCAGGCCGTTGAGCAGCAGGTCGGCGACGCCCACCGGGGCCTGGCGGCGCAGGTTGTCGACCAGGTCCTCGGCGGTGTACTCCAGCCCGAGGACGAGCAGCAGCAGCACGACGCCGACCTCCGCGCCGGTGGAGAAGAAGCCCTCCGGGGCCTCCAGCGGCAGCAGCCCGCCGGTGCCGAACGCCAGCCCGGCCAGCAGGTACAGCGGGATGGGGGACAACCCGATCCGGCCGGCCAGCGAGCCGAGCACCCCCAGCCCGAAGACGACGGCGCCCAGCTCGAGCAGCAGGACCGCGGTGTGCCCGAGCTCCATCAGCGGGGGTTGAGCAGGGCACCGACCGCCGCGACGCCGTCCGACGTGCCGACCACGACCAGCCGGTCCTCGGCGTGGAACCGGAAGTCCGGGGTGGGGGAGGCGATCATCTGCTCGCCGCGCACCACCGCGACCACCGAGGCGCCGGTGCGGGTCCGGATGGCCGCGTCGCCCAGGGTGGCGGCGACGTAGGGGGAGCCGGGCTCGATCGGGATCCCCTCGGTGGCCAGGCTCTCCACCTGCTCCCGCAGCCGGGACAACCGCTCGGTGATGCGCGGAGCCCCCAGCAGCTCGGCGACGACCTCGCTCTCCTCCGCGGTCAGCTCGATCGTGGCCGCAGTGGCGTCGGGGTCCCGCTCGTCGTAGAGGACGACGTGCCGCGCCCCGTTCCGCTGGGAGATGATCCCGACCCGCCGGCCCTGCGCGGTCACCAGGTCGTGGCGCAGCCCGATGCCCGGCAGCCGCGTCTCCTCGACGTCCATCGGCGTCCTCCCTCGTCCCTCGTGCCTCCTGCCGGCCATCGTGCCGCGCCGGGGTGCTCAGCCGACGGCGGCCCCCGGCGTCCGGTCCAGCGCCCGGAAGCGGGTCAGGGCGGCGACGGACAGCGCCGGGCCGGCGGCGAGCAGCAGCAGCGTCCACCGCCAGGAGACGGCGTCGGCGAGGTAGGGCAGCACGCTGATCGTCACCGTGGTGAGCAGGAAGCCGGTCGCGGTCTGCACGGTGAGCGCGGTGCCGACCCAGCGCCGGTCGGCGACCTCGCTGAGCAGGGTGGAGAACATCGCCGAGTCGGCGATGACGCTGGCTCCCCAGACGCACACGAAGACGGCGAACACCCCGGTCGGCCAGGACCAGGCCCACGGCGAGAGCAGACAGCACACGCCGCTGGTGGCCACCGCGACGGTGGCGACCGGCGCCCGGCCCCACCGGCCGGCGAGCCAGCCGGCCAGCACGCAGCCCGCGGCGCCGCAGATGCCGAACGCGGTCAGGGTCAGCAGGGCGATCCGGGCGGCCGGCAGGGCGGGGTCGTGCACGTCCCGCGAGGCGGTCATCCAGACCGCGGCCCAGGTCCAGAGGGCGTAGAGCTCCCACATGTGCCCGAGGTAGGCGAGGTTCACCAGCCGCGGGCGGGCCGACCGGAAGCCGTCGAAGGCCTGCGCGGCGCGGGGTCGGGCGCCCACCGCCAGGTGCGGTCCGGCGCGCAGCAGCCCCAGCGCCAGCAGGGCGGCGACCGCGCCGCTGGCCGCGGCGGCGACCAGCACGGCCCGCCACGAGTCGCCGAGGACGCCGACCAGCAGCTGCGGCAGCAGCGAGCCCAGCGTGAGCGCACCGATCAGCACGCCGAGCGCCAGCCCCCGGCCGCGGGCGCCGAACCAGGAGGCCATCAGCTTCATGCCGATCGGGTAGACCAGCGCCAGGCCCGCCCCGGTGAGGAAGCGCAGCGCGATGCCGACCAGCGGCCCGTCGGCGAGGACGGCGACGCCGAGGGTGCAGGCGGCGGCGGCCCCGGCACCGGTCGCCAGCAGCCGCTCGGGCCGCACCCGGTCGGCCAGCCCGGTCGTCGCCGAGGCCAGCGCGCCCACCACGAAGCCCAACTGCACGGCGACGGTGAGGCCGACCCCGCCGGCGGTGCCCAGCTCCCAGTCGCGGCGCAGCACGGGCAGCACCGCGGAGGCGGAGAACCACACCGCCAGCGCCAGCACCTGGGTCAGCGCGATCAGCGCCAGCTGCGACCACGGCCCGGTGCGTGCGCCGTCCGCCGGGCTGCGGACCGCCACGCCGTCGTCGGTCACGGGGCGACCCTGCCACCGCGCCCCGTCGCGCACCACGTCGACCCGCATGGTCGGCTCGCGTGGCGCCCGGGTGCGGCGGAGTGTCGGTGGCAGCACCTACGCTCGGACCATGCGACCCGGTGGCCAGCCCGACATGCAGCAGATCATGAAGCAGGCACAGCAGATGCAGCAGCAGTTGGCTGCTGCGCAGGAGGAGCTGTCCCGCGCCGAGGTCACCGGTTCGGCCGGTGGCGAGCTGGTCACGGTGACCATGACCGGCAGCGGTGAGGTCACCGCCGTCACGATCGCGCCGGCCGCCGTCGACCCCGACGACGTCGAGACCCTGCAGGACCTGGTGGTCGCGGCGTTCCGCGACGCCCAGCGCGCCGTCGGCGAGCTCACCGCCTCCACGATGGGGCCGCTGACCGGCGGTCTCGGTGGCGGGCTGGGTCTCCCCGGCCTCTGATCCACCCGGGTGCGCACACCGCCACCCGCAGCGAAGGAGAACCGTGTACGAGGGCGCTGTCCAGGACCTCATCGACGAGCTCGGGCGGCTGCCCGGCGTCGGTCCCAAGAGCGCACAGCGCATCGCCTTCCACCTGCTGGCCGCCGAGTCGGCCGACGTGGGCCGGCTGGTCGCCGCCCTGCAGCGGGTGCAGGCCGAGGTCCGCTTCTGCGTGACCTGCCACAACGTCGCCGAGGCCGAGCAGTGCCGGATCTGCCGTGACCCGCGGCGGGCGCTCGACGTCATCTGTGTCGTCGAGGAGCCCAAGGACGTCGTGGCGATCGAGCGGACCCGGGAGTTCAAGGGCCGCTACCACGTGCTCGGCGGGGCGATCAGCCCGATCGAGGGCATCGGCCCGGACGACCTGCGGGTCAAGGAACTGATGACCCGGTTGATGGACGGCCAGGTCACCGAGCTGATCATCGCCACCGACCCGAATCTGGAGGGCGAGGCGACCGCCGCCTACCTGGCCCGGCTGGTCGGCCCGCTGGGGCTGGCGGTGTCCCGGCTGGCCAGCGGGCTGCCGGTGGGCGGTGACCTGGAGTACGCCGACGAGGTCACCCTGGGCCGGGCCTTCGAGGGCCGCCGCCGCATCGACGCCTGAACGACCACGCCGGCCGTGCCGCACTGTGGGCAGAAATGGCCATCCCTGCCCGCGGTTGAGGGGGTGAGGGGCATGCTGGTTGAGCGTTCGATCACAGCCGGCCCCAGGAAGTGGCGGGTACGACGCTCGCGGGGCAGGCTGGACGGGTGGTCGGGCCCGGTTCGTTGACGCGTCGTCGCGCCATCGACCTGATGCGCCTGGCCGGCACGCTCTGTCGGTGAGCCGACACCCCTGACCGGAGGTCCGCGCCGCGCCCCTGGGCGCCGAGCCGGCTGGACCCCGGCAGGACGAGCTGTGCCCGCCGTCCGCTCCACCTGCGAGGACTCCCGTGATCGAGCTGTCCGACGTCCGCAAGGTCTTCCCCGCCCGCCGCACCGCCGGCGAGGTGGTCGCCCTCGACGGCGTGAGCCTGTCCGTCTCCCGCGGTGAGTTCGCCGGTGTCGTGGGCCCCAGCGGCTCGGGCAAGAGCACGCTCGCCCGGCTGGTGAACCTGCTCGAGCGCCCGACCTCGGGCACGGTCACCGTCGACGGCCGGGTGCTCACCGACCTGGACGCCGCCGGGGTCCGCGAGGCCCGGCGCAGCATCGGCATGATCTTCCAGCACTTCAACCTGCTCGACTCGCGCACCGCGGCCGGCAACGTCGAGCACCCCCTGGAGCTGGCCGGCGTCGGCCGCACCGAACGTCGCCGCCGGGTCGCCGACCTGCTGGACCTGGTCGGCCTCGCCGACCGGCACGAGTCCCGCCCGGCGCAGCTCTCCGGCGGGCAGAAGCAGCGGGTCGCGATCGCCCGCGCGCTGGCCGCCCGCCCGTCCGTGCTGCTCTGCGACGAGGCCACCTCGGCCCTCGACCCGGCCAGCACGACCGGCGTCCTGGAGCTGCTCCGGCAGGTGCGCGCCGAGCTGGGGCTCACCGTCCTGCTGATCACCCACGAGATGTCGGTCGTCCGGGCGGTCTGCGACAGCGCGGTGCTGATGAGCCAGGGCCGGGTGGTCGACGGCGGCCCGCTGACCGAGGTCCTCGCCCGGCCGGACTCCGCGCTGGCCGCCCAGCTGGTCCCGGCGCCGGCCGGACCGGAGACCGGCGACGGCGCCCTGGTGCAGCTCACGGTCACCGACGCCACCCCGCACGGCGCCGTCCTGCAGACCCTCACCGCCGAGCTCGGCCTCTCGGTCGAGGTGGTCGGCGGGTCGGTGGAGACCGTCGCCGGCCGGCGCTTCGGCCGGCTGCTGCTGCGCGTCGTGGGCGACGACGGCCGGCTGGACCCGGCGCTGGCGCGGCTGCGGGCCGGCGGTGCCCTCGTGGAGCGGACCGCCGCCGGCGACCCCCGCCCCCAGTCGGACGCCGACGACGGACCCCGACCCGATCGCGAGCCCGACGTGCAGCGGCTCGCCGACGCCCCGGACGTGCAGCGATGAACGACTGGTCCCGGATCGCCCCGCAGCTGGTGGACGCCACTGGCGAGACGCTCTACATGGTCGGGGTCGCCACCGCCCTCACCGTGCTGCTCGGCGTGCCCCTGGGCGTGCTGCTCACCATCACCGCGCCCGGGGCGCTCGCGCCGCACCCGCTGCTGAACCGGGTGCTCGGCCTGGTCGTCAACCTGGGCCGCTCGCTGCCCTTCATCATCCTGCTGGTCCTGGTCGCGCCGGTCACCCGCGGCATCGTCGGCACGACCATCGGCTCGACGGCGACGATCGTGCCGTTGACCATCGGCGCGGTCCCGTTCCTGGCCCGGCTGGTGGAGACCAGCCTGCGCGAGGTGGCGCACGGCAAGGTCGAGGCGACCCTGGCCATGGGCGCGCGGCGCCGCGACGTCGTCCGCACCGTGCTGCTGCCCGAGGCGCTGCCCTCGCTGGTCGCCGGCGTCACCGTCACCGTCGTGGCGCTGATCAGCTACTCGGCCATGGCCGGCGCGATCGGTGGCGGGGGGCTGGGCGACTTCGCCATCCGCTACGGCTACCAGCAGTTCCGCACCGACATCACGTTGGCGACCGTCGTCCTGCTGCTCGTGGTGGTGCAGCTCCTGCAGTGGGCCGGCGACCGCTGGGCCCGCCGGCTCGCCACCTCCTGACCGTCCGTCCCGTTCCACCGAGGAGAGAACTGATCATGCGTTCGAAGAACCCCCTGGCCGCTGCGGCCGCCGTCGCGACCGCCCTGGCGCTGAGCGCCTGCGGTGGGGGCAGCGCCGAGCTGTCGGCCGAGGACGAGGCGCTGCGCGTCGGGGCCTCCTCGGTGCCGCACGCGGAGATCCTCCGCTTCGTCGACGAGGAGCTGGCCGACGACGCCGGCCTGGACCTGGAGATCGTCGAGTTCACCGACTACGTCCAGCCCAACGTGGCCCTGGACGACGGCTCGATCGACGCCAACTACTTCCAGACGATCCCCTACCTGGAGGAGCAGGAGGCCAATGCCGGCTACGACTTCACCGCGCTGGAGCCGGTGCACATCGAGCCGCTGGGCATCTACTCCGACTCCCTCACCAGCCTGGCGGACCTGCCGGACGGCGCCACGGTCGCGATCCCCAACGACCCGACCAACGCCGGGCGGGCGCTGGAGCTGCTGGCCGCCAACGACCTGATCACGCTGGCCGACACCGGTGACGCGGCGCCCACCGCGCTCGACGTCGAGGGCAACCCGAAGGACCTGCAGATCCAGGAGATCGAGGCCGCGCAGCTGCCCCGCTCGCTGGCCGACGTGGACGCCGCGGTGATCAACGGCAACTACGCGATCGACGCCGACCTGTCGCCGGCCGAGGACGCCCTCGCGCTGGAGGAGGCCGAGGGCAACCCCAACGCCAACCTCGTCGTCGTGCGCACCGGCACCGAGGACGACGAGCGGATCGGCCAGCTCGAGGAGCTGCTGCACTCCGACGAGGTGCGGACCTTCATCGAGGAGACCTACGAGGGCGCGGTCATCCCCGCCTTCTGACCCGTCCCGCGTCCACCGCGTTCCCGCGTTCCACCAGAATGGCCATTTTGGTGGAACGCGGGGTCGGGGTCAGGGTTCGACGACGACGTCCGGGCCCCGGCGGACGGCCCGGCGGACCCGCAGCCGCAGCACCTGCCCGAACCGCTTGACCAGCCCGGAGTAGCCCGGCGCGGGGCCGTGGTAGCCGAGGAAGCCGCGCGGGCCGGAGACCATCTCGCCGGTGGAGGTGTCGTAGCGGGCCTGGTGCCACGGGCAGACCAGGCAGCCCTCGGCGTCGACGTGGCCGTCGGACAGGTCGGCGAGCTGGTGCCGGCAGCGGCGGGAGACCGCGGCCAGCCGGTCGCCGGTGTTGACCACCGCCCACGGGCCGGCGCGGCGCACGGCGCCCGGTGGCAGGTCGGCGGCGGGGACGGAGTCGGGCACGGGTCCTCCTTGTCTCGGTGGGTGCCCGGTCCACTACCCGTCGCAGCAGGCGGCAGACGTGGCGCGGCGGAACGGCCGGAACCGTCGGTGGCCGGTGGGACGGTCGTCGCCTCGGCCGTCCGACCGAGTGCAGTCTTTCCCGAGGAGGAGACATGCCCACTCGCGACACCGCCTGGCCCCCCGGCGCCCCGTGCTGGGTCGACCTGGGCACCCCCGACGTCGACGCCGCCCGCGCCTTCTACGCCGGGTTCCTCGACTGGGGGTACGAGGCACCCGGCCCCGACGCCGGGGGGTACGTGATGTGCCGGAAGGACGGTCGGGACGCCGCCGGCCTCGGGCCGCAGCAGGACCCGGCCGACCCGTCGCGCTGGACGACGTACTTCGCCACCGACGACGCCGACGCGACGGCCGCCCGGGTGACCGAGGCCGGGGGCACGGTGCTCGCCCCGCCGATGGACGTCGGCCAGGCCGGCCGGATGGCGATCGTCGCCGACCCGCAGGGCAACCCGTTCGGTCTCTGGCAGGCCGGCACCACCACGGGGGTGCAGGTGTTCAACGAGCCGGGCTCGCTGGTGTGGAACGAGGCCGCCGTCGACGACCCGGCCGCGGCCCGGGAGTTCTACACCGCCGTGTTCGACTTCTCCTGGGAGGAGCTCCCGGACGCCGACGGCTACTGCACCTTCGCCACCGGCGACCGCCCGCTGGGCGGGCTGGGGGGCGTGGTCGAGGGGCTGCCCCGCGGCTGGGGTGCGTGCTTCGCGGTGGCCGACACCGACGCGGCGGTGCGCGCGGTCGAGTCCGGCGGCGGGAAGGTGCTGATGCCCGCCGAGGACACCCCGTTCGGCCGGTTCGCCGTGGCCACCGACCCGTGGGGTGCCGTCTTCTCGGTCATGCAGGAGCCGGCCGGCTGAGCCGGCGCCCGGTCCGCCGGTCCGGGGGTGGTGTGGCCCTCCACCACCCCCGGCGCGGCGTGATCGGCGACGATGGACCCATGCGTCTCCTCTCCCGGCTGCTCGTCCCCCTGGCCGTCGGTGTGCCCGCCGTGCTCCTGACCGCGGGGCCGGCCCTCGCTGTCGAGCCGTTCGCCCCGACCGAGCAGCTGGTCGACCAGGCCGACGTCCTGGACGCCGGTGAGGAGGCCGAGGTCGAGTCCGCGCTGCAGGAGCTGGAGGCCGAGGACGGCACCCAGCTCTACGTCGTCTACGTCGACTCCTTCGACGGGCTGGAGCCCGGTACCTGGGTCGACCAGGCCTTCGACCAGGGCCTGGGCGCCAACGACGTGTTGCTGGCGGTGTCCCCGAGCGAGGAGCAGGTCGGGTACCAGACCGGGCCGGGTACCGGCATCGCCGACCGGGCGGAGCTGGACCAACTGGTCGACGCCTCGGCCAGGCCGGAGCTGCAGGAAGGCGACTGGGCGGGCGCGGCCGTGGCGATGGCCGAGGCGTTGCAGGTCGACGAGGCGGGTTCGGCGGCCGGGTCCGATGCCGGCGGGGACGGCGGTGGGGGAGCCCTCGCCGTGCTGGTCGGGATCGCCGTCGTCGGTGGTGGCGGCTACGCCCTGCTGAAGAGCCGGCGGCGGAAGAAGCAGCAGGCCGTCGCCGCCCGGGCGGCGGAGGAGCGCGCCGCCGCCGAGGCCGCGGCCCGTGACCCGCACCACGGCACCTCCACCGAGCAGCTGACCTTCCGGGCGAGCCAAGAGCTGCTCGACCTCGACGAGGCGGTCAAGACCTCCGAGCTGGACCTCGCCTACGCCCGTGCGCAGTACGGCGAGCAGTCGGTCGCCGGCTTCCAGGAGGCGCTCAACCGGTCCAAGGGCGAGCTCTCCCAGGCGTTCGCCCTGCGGCAGGAGCTGGACGACGAGTTCCCCGAGGACGAGCCCACCCAGCGCCGGATGCTCACCCAGCTGCTGCAGCTCACCGCGTCCGCCGACGCGCGGCTGTCCGAGCAGGCCGAGGCCTACGCACAGCTGCGGCACCTGCAGGAGTCCGCGCCCGAGACGCTGGCCGCGCTCACCCCGGCGATCCAGGGGGTCCGCGACCGGATCCCGGCGACCGAGGCGACGCTGGCGGACCTGCAGCAGCGCTACGCCCGGTCGGCCTGGGCGCCGGTCGCCGACAACGTGACCGAGGCGCGCACCCGCACCGAGTTCGCCGAGCAGGCGGTCGCCTCCGGCCGGACCGAGCTCGAGCAGGGCCGGCCGGCCGGGGCGGTCCCGGCGATCCGCGCGGCCGAGGACGCACTCGCGCAGAGTCGCACCCTGCTGGACGCGGTGGGCCGGCTCGCCGAGGAGCTGAGCGGAAGCGGCGCGCGGTTCGACGAGGTGCGCGCGGAGACCGAGCGGGACATCGCCGAGGCCCAGGCGATGCTGTCCCGCGGCGTCGACACCCCGGGGCTGCGGGAGCAGCTCGCCCGGGCGGAGAGCGCGCTGGCCGGCAGCACCGCGGAGCTGCAGCCGCGGAACGGTGCCCTGCCCGACCCGCTGGCCGTCGTCCGGCGGCTGGACGAGGCGGACCTGGCCCTGGAGGCGGCGCTGGAGCCGGCGCGTGACGTCCGCCAGCAGCAGGAGCGGGCGGTGGCCCACCTGCAGCAGGCCATCCGGGCCGCGGACTCGTCGGTCACCGTCGCCGAGGACTTCATCTCCACCCGGCGCGGTGCGGTCGGCAGCTCCGCGCGCACCCGGCTGGCCGAGGCCGAGCGGCACCTGGACGAGGCCTCCCGATCCGCGGCCACGGACCCGATCACCGCGCTGCGGGCGGCCCAGCGCGCCGACGGCCTGGCCCGGCAGGCGCTGACCGCCGCCCAGCAGGACGTCGAGGAGTACATGGCCGGCGGCTACGGCGGCGGGTACGGCCGCCCCGGCTACGGCCGGGGACCGCGACGCGGCTACGGCGGCGGGGGGTTCGGCGGAGGGTTCGCCGGAGGGGTGGCCGGCGGCATGCTCGGCAGCATCCTGCTGGGCGGTCTGGGTGGCGGCTACGGCGGCGGCTTCGGCGGCGGCGACGGTGGTGGCGGGGACTTCGGCGGTGGCGGGGGCTTCGGCGGCGGGGACTTCGGCGGCGGCGGGGGCTTCGGGGGCGGCGACTTCGGTGGCGGCGGCGACTTCTGACTCCTGGCCGGGCCCCCGCCCGGGCACGCCTCGGAGCGTCGTCCGCCGGTCACAACACCATCACGCCTCCCCCCACCCGTCCCACCTCGTGAGAAGGGTGTGTTAGTCATGCATCTCCAGAAGGCCTTCGGCGGCCGTCGCGGCGCACCGGCGCGCCCACGGGCCGCCACCCATGAGAACGAGGTAGCGGATGAACTCCGTGTCCAGGAGCGGCCGGCGTGCGCTGGTCGCCACAGCGGGCATCACGGCGATGGCCTTGGCGCTGTCGGCGTGCGGCGGCGACAGCGACAGTGACGGTGAGGGCGGTGGCTCCGGTGGGGGCGCGCTGACCATCGGCACGACCGACAAGATCACCACGATCGACCCGGCCGGTTCGTACGACAACGGCTCCTTCGCCGTGATGAACCAGGTCTACCCGTTCCTGATGAACACCCCCTACGGCAGCCCGGACGTCGAGCCGGACATCGCCGAGTCGGCCGAGTTCACCTCGCCCACCGAGTACACGGTGACGCTGAAGGACGGGCTGACCTTCGCCAACGGCAACGAGCTCACCGCCTCGGACGTGAAGTTCTCCTTCGACCGCATGGTCGCGATCAACGACGAGAACGGCCCGGCGTCGCTGCTCTACAACCTGGAGAGCGTCGACGCCCCGGACGACACGACCGTGGTGTTCAACCTGAAGTCGGAGAACGACCAGGTCTTCCCGCAGATCCTGTCCAGCCCGGCCGGCCCGATCGTCGACGAGGACGTCTTCGCCGCCGATGCGCTGACCCCGGACCAGGAGATCGTCGACGGCAACGCCTTCGCCGGCCCCTACGCGATCACCAACTACGACCAGAACAACCTGGTCTCCTACGAGGCCTTCGACGGCTACCAAGGCCTGCTCGGTGCCCCGGAGACCGACACGGTCAACGTCGCCTACTACACGGACGCCTCGAACCTGAAGCTGGACGTGCAGGAGGGCAACATCGACGTCGCGTGGCGGAGCCTGTCCGCGACCGACATCGAGGACCTCCGCGGCAACGACCAGGTCCAGGTGCTCGACGGTCCTGGCGGCGAGATCCGCTACATCACGTTCAACTTCGACACCCAGCCCTACGGTGCGACCACCGCTGAGGCCGACCCGGCCAAGGCCCTCGCCGTCCGTCAGGCCGTCGCCGACCTGATCGACCGCGAGGAGCTGGCCGACCAGGTCTACAAGGGCACCTACACCCCGCTGTACTCCTACGTGCCCGAGGGCCTGACCGGCGCGATCGAGCCGCTCATGGAGCAGTACGGCGACGGTTCCGGTGGCGCCGACGCCGACAAGGCCGCGCAGCGGCTGCAGGCGGCCGGTGTGGAGACGCCGGTGGAGCTGAACCTGCAGTTCTCCAACGACCACTACGGCCCGTCCTCGGGTGACGAGTACGCGCTGATCAAGAACCAGCTGGAGAGCACGGGGCTGTTCACGGTCAACCTGCAGACCACCGAGTGGGTGCAGTACTCCAAGGACCGCACCACCGACGTCTACCCGGCCTACCAGCTCGGCTGGTTCCCCGACTACTCGGACGCGGACAACTACCTCACGCCGTTCTTCCTCACGGAGAACTTCCTGTCCAACCACTACTCGGACCAGGAGGTGAACGACCTGATCCTGCAGCAGGCCACCACCGCCGACCCGGCCGAGCGGCAGGCGCTGATCGAGGAGATCCAGACGAAGGTCGCCGAGGACCTGTCCACGGTCCCGTACCTGCAGGGGGCCCAGGTCGCCGTCGTCGGCACCGACGTCTCCGGCGCCGAGGACACCCTCGACGCGTCGTTCAAGTTCCGCTACGGCGCCCTCTCCAAGGGCTGACCTCAGCCGGACAGCGCACCACGCAGCCCCGGGTGACCCGCAGTGCGGGTCACCCGGGGTTCGGTGCGTCCGGATCGGCGTGTCGAACGCACGAGCACACCTGATGGACTGGGAGCGATGACCACCACGACCACGGAGCCCACGACGGGCTCCACCGAGCCCGCCGGCGAGGCGACCCCGGCTCGCAAGCGCCGCAGCGGGGGTGGCGGGCTGGGCAGCTACGTCCTCATCCGCTTCCTGCTGATCTTCCCGACGATCTTCATCCTGGTGACGACCGTCTTCTTCCTGATGCGCGCCACCGGCGACCCGATCACCGCCGCGCTCGGTGGCCGGCTGCCCGCCGACCAGCTGGCCGAGCGGATCAGCCAGGCCGGCTACGACCGCCCGCTGTTCACCCAGTACCTGGAGTACCTGGGCAACCTGCTGCAGGGCGACTTCGGCACCACGCTCAGCGACCGCCGGCCGGTCAGCGAGGTGCTGACCACCTTCGGCGCGGCGACCCTCGAGCTGTCGGTGTACGCGCTGATCGTCGCCTTCGTCATCGGCATCCCGCTGGGCATGATCGCGGCCTACTTCCGCGACCGGACGCCGGACGCGCTGCTGCGGGTCTTCGCGATCCTCTGCTACGCGACCCCGGTCTTCTTCGCCGGTCTGCTGCTCAAGCTGATCTTCTCGGTCTGGCTGGACTGGCTGCCGGTCGCCGGCCGCGCCTCCACCATCGCCGAGATCCAGCTGCAGAGCGTGGACAACCCCACCGGCATCGCCCTCGTCGACGCGATCCAGACCGGCGACGGCGAGGTCATCAGCGACGTCCTGCAGCACGCGATCCTGCCCTCGCTCGCCCTCGGGCTGCTCACCGCCGGGGTGTTCCTCCGGCTGGTGCGCACCAACGTGATCGGCACGCTGGGCACCGGCTACGTCGAGGCGGCCCGTTCGCGCGGCGTGGCGGAGTCCCGGCTGCTGCGCAAGCACGCCTACCGGCCGGCGCTGATCCCGATCATCACCGTCATCGGGCTGCAGACCGCGCTGCTGCTTGTCGGGGCGGTGCTCACCGAGACCACCTTCGAGTGGCGCGGCCTGGGCTTCCAGCTGTCCCAGTACCTGCAGGCGCGCGACTTCGTGGCGGTGCAGGGGATCGTGGTCCTGCTCGCCGTCATCGTCGCCGTCACCAACTTCATCGTCGACGTCATCGCGGCGCTCATCGACCCCCGGGTGAGGTACTGACCATGGCGACCGCCGTCACCACCCCCGAGCAGGCCGGACGACGACGCTCCTGGCGCCGCCTGCCGATCGTGCACCAGCTGCGGCAGAGCGTCGGCCTGCAGCGCGGCATGCTGATCGCCGGCCTCGTGCTGATGGGCGTCTTCGTCGTCACCGCGGTCTTCGCGCCGCTGCTGGCGCCCTACGAGTACGGCCAGCTGCGGGACGACCAGGGCACCTTCGGCGCCCAGCAGGCGCCCTCGGCCGAGCACTGGCTGGGCACCACGGTCGGTGGCTACGACGTGCTGTCCCGGGTCATCTGGGGCTCGCGCACCGCGCTGTACGTGATCGTCGTCGCCGTGCTGCTGTCGATCGTGCTGGGCGTGCTGCTCGGTCTGGTCTCCGGCTACTTCGGCGGCTGGCTGGACCGCATCCTGGTGGTCATCGCCGACGCCGTCTACGCCTTCCCGACGCTGCTGCTGGCGATCGTCGTCGCCATCGTGATCAGCGGCGGGCAGTCCAGCATGTGGGGCGGCATCTTCGCCGCCGCCATCTCGATCACCGTCGTGTTCATCCCGCAGTACTTCCGGGTGGTGCGGGCCGAGACGGTGCGGGTCAAGGCCGAGGCGTACGTCGAGTCGGCGAAGGTGATCGGTGCCAGCAACCGGCGGATCATGACCCGGCACGTGCTCCGCAACGCCACCCGTACGTTGCCGCTGATCCTCACGCTGAACGCCTCCGAGGCGATCCTCACCCTCGCCGGGCTGGGCTTCCTCGGCCTGGGCATCCAGCCCACCGCCGCGGCGGAGTGGGGCTACGACCTCAACCGGGCGCTGTCGGACGTCTCCAGCGGCATCTGGTGGACGTCGGTCTTCCCCGGTGCGGCGATCGTGCTGACCGTGCTGGGGCTGACCCTGGTCGGCGAGAGCCTCAACGACCTCGCCGACCCCCGGCTGCGCACCCGCCGCCGCGTCGCCGACGTCCCCGAGGACGTGCCGGAGGACGCCCCGGCCGGCACGCCCGAGGTGGCGGCCGTGCCCGGCGGCACCCTGTCCGGCCCCGACGGTGTCGGCGCCCCGCACACCGGAGGGACCCGAGCATGAGCGTCGTCGACATCAAGGACCTGCAGGTCTCCTTCGCCACGGACGCCGGCAGCGTCGCCGCGGTCAAGGACGTCAGCCTCCAGGTGCAGGCCGGTGAGGTGCTGGCGATCGTCGGGGAGAGCGGCAGCGGCAAGACCGTGACCGCGCGCAGCATCCTCGGCCTGCTCCCCGAGACCGCCCGGGTGCGCGGCGCGGTGGTGCTCGGCACCAAGGACGGCACCGGCGAGCACGACGTCGTCCCGCTGCGGGGGGCGCAGCTGCGGGAGGTGCGCGGCCAGGACGCCGCCATGGTGTTCCAGGAGCCCTCGACCTCGCTGAACCCGGTCTACACCGTCGGCTGGCAGATCGCCGAGGGGCTGCGGGCGCACGGGAAGCTGAGCAAGAAGGAGGCGCGGGTCAAGGCGATCGACGTGCTGCGCCGGGTCGGCATCCCCGACCCGGAGGAGCGCGTCGACCACTACCCGCACCAGTTCTCCGGCGGGCAGAAGCAGCGCATCGTCATCGCGCAGGCGCTCGTGCTCGACCCCGGCGTGATCATCGCCGACGAGCCGACGACGGCCCTCGACGTGACCGTGCAGGCCGAGATCCTCGACCTGCTGCGCCGCTGCCGGGACGAGTTCGGTGCCGCGATCGTGCTGATCACGCACAACATGGGGGTCGTCGCCGACCTCGCCGACCGGGTCGCGGTCATGTACCAGGGCCGGATCGTCGAGCAGGCCGACGTCCGCACGCTGTTCTCCGCCCCGCGGGACCCCTACACCCAGCAGCTGCTGGCCGCCGTCCCGCGGCTGGGGCAGGGCGTGGAGCGCACCCGGGAGCGGGCCGCCGGCCGGACGCCGGGCTGGGAGACGGCCACCCCGGTGGTCGAGGCGCGCGACCTGCGGATCGTCTACCCCGGCCGGCTGCGCCAGCCCGACTTCGTCGCCGTCGACGGGGTCAGCTTCGCCATCCGCCCGGGTGAGGTGCTCGGCCTGGTGGGCGAGTCCGGCAGTGGCAAGACCACGATCGGCCGGGCCATCGCCGGGTTGACCAAGGTCGGCGGCGGATCGCTGCAGGTGCTGGGCACCGAGATGAACGGCATGAAGGAGCGCGCGTTCCGGCCGGTGCGCGAGCGCATCGGGTTCGTCTTCCAGGACCCGGCGTCCAGCTTCAACCCGCTGCTCACCATCGCCGAGGCGGTGGCCGAGCCGCTGGTGGTGCACAAGCGCGCCAAGGACCCGGCCGCGGCGCGGGCCCGGGTCGACGAGCTGCTGGAGGCGGTGCAGCTGCCGAAGGCGTTCGGCGACCGGTACCCGCACGAGCTCTCCGGTGGTCAGCGGCAGCGCGCCAGCCTGGCCCGCGGGCTGGCCCTGGAGCCGGAGCTGCTCATCGCCGACGAGCCGACCTCGGCGCTGGACGTCTCGGTGCAGGCCCGGGTGCTGGAGCTCTTCGACGAGCTGCAGCGGGAGCTGGGGTTCGCGGCGCTGTTCATCAGCCACGACCTCGCCGTGGTCGACCTGCTGGCCGACCGGATCGCGGTGCTCTACCGCGGCCGGCTGGTCGAGGAGGGGACGGGCGCCGAGGTGCTCGGCGCCCCGAAGCACCCGTACACGCAGCGGCTGCTCGCCTCCCTGCCGGTCCCGGACCCGGACGAGCAGGCCACCCGCCGCACCCAGCTCCAGTCCCTGCGCGCCACTGAGTAGAAGGGCATCCCTCGGCCCCCCTGCAGGGGCCCGCCGCGAGCGTGCGAGTGGTGGGGGGCAGGGGGGGCCTTCTTCAGCGGGTGCGGCCGCGGGGCTTGAGGGGGAGCGGGGGCAGGGCGGGGGCGCCGAGCCGGTAGCCGTCGAAACCGGGGACGTCGGCGAACCGGTCGCCCTCGGCCCACTGAGCGGCGTACTCGGCGATCTCCTCGCCCGAGCGGCCGACGAAGTTCCACCACATGACGATCCGCTCCTCGAACGGCTCGCCGCCCAGCAGCAGGAGCTGGGCGGCGTCGTCGGCGCGCAGCCGCACGGTCCGCCGCCCCGACCCGAGGTAGAGCATCGCCCCGGGGGTGAGCGGCACGCCCTCGACGTCGGCGGACCCCGAGGCGGTGAGCACCGCGTACTCGAAGTCCGGCTCCAGCGGCAGCTCCACGTCGGCGCCGGCGGAGAGCGCCAGGTCGACGCCGACCAGCGGGCTGTGCGCCGTCCCGGGTGACGTCGCGCCGGCCATCTCGCCCATGAGCACGGTCGCCCGGACGCCGTCGGAGTCGAAGCCGGGCAGCGCGGTGTGGTGCTCGAAGTCCGGGGCGACGTCGCGGACGGCGTCGGGCAGCGCCACCCACAGCTGCGCGCCGTGCAGGTGGCGCGGGTGCACGGCGGGCGACTGCTCGGCGTGCGCGATCGCGTGCCCGGCGGTCATCAGGGCCAGCTCCCGGGGTCGGATCAGCACGTCGCTGCCGAGGGAGTCGCGATGGCGCACCTCGCCGTCCAGCAGCCAGGAGACCGTCTGTAGCCCGGTGTGCGGGTGCGGGAGCACCTGCATGCCCTCGGAGCCGAACACGTCGTCCGGGCCGTAGTGGTCGACGAAGGCCCAGGCGCCGACCAGCCGCCGGCCGAGGGTGGGCAGCAGCCGGCGGACGTGCGTGCCCTCCCCGAGCAGCACCTCCTTGCCCGGGAGCAGGTCCAGTGCGGGGCCGGCCGACGCCTGGGCGCGCCCGCCCAGCTCGTGCGCCGGGGGCCGGGGCTCGAGGTTGCTCATGGCGGTCTTCCTACTCGCTCTGGCCGCGCACGTCGCCGTGGGCGACCCGGGCGGCCGGGATCGTGCCGAGCCGGCCGGCGGAGGCGTCGGACATCGCGTCCAGCACCTCCTGCCGGGTGTTCATCACGAACGGCCCGTACATCGCGATCGGCTCGCGGATCGGCAGGCCGCCGAGGACGACGACGTCCAGGTCGGGCGTGCGCGCCTCGGCGTGCCGGTCGCCGGGCCGGGTGCCGTGCACGGTCACCGTGTCGCCGGGGCCGAGGACGGCGAGCTGCCCGGTGTGCACCGGGGCGCCGTCGATGCCCACTGCCCCGGAGCCGGAGAGCACGTAGACCAGCGCGTTGAAGTCCGGACGCCAGGGCAGGTCCAGCGAGGCGCCGGGGGAGACGGTGGCGTGCACCATCGCCATCGGCGTGTACGTGCTGCCCGGGCCGCGGTGCCCGCCGACGTCGCCGGCGATCACCCGCAGCAGCGCACCGCCGTCCGGGCTGGCCAGCAGCACCGACTGGCGCGCCCGCAGGTCCTGGTACCGCGGCTCCACCCACTTCTGCGCCGCGGGCAGGTTCACCCACAGCTGCAGGCCGTGGAACAGCCCGCCGCTGAGCACCAGCGACTCCGGCGGCCGCTCGATGTGCAGGACGCCGCCGCCGGCGGTCATCCACTGGGTGTCGCCGTCGCTGATCGTGCCGCCGCCCCCGTGGCTGTCGGCGTGCTCGAAGGTGCCGTCGAGCAGGTAGGTGACGGTCTCGAAGCCGCGGTGCGGGTGCCAGGAGGTGCCCTTGGGCTCGCCGGGGGCGTACTCGACCGCGCCCATCTGGTCCATGTGCAGGAACGGGTCGAGGGCGCGCAGGTCGACGCCGGCGAAGGCGCGCCGCACCGGGAAGCCCTCGCCCTCGAAGCCGGACGGCGCGGTCGTCACCGAGCGGACCCGGCGGCGGACGGTGCGGGGCGCGGGCAGGGGTACGCGGGCGAGGACGGTGGTGTCCTCGACGGTGACGGCGGGCATGGTGACCTCACTCCGGTTGAGAACTCAACTAGTCGCGACTCTAGACCGCCGGGGCGCTCGCGTCCTGCTCGTCGTGGATCCGGAACGGTGGGGGCTTGCCAGGCGTCACGCCGTCGGGGCAGAGTGTGACCGCTCCCACACCTGACTGTCCGTACTCGTCCGGCCACGTGTGAGAGCGCTCTCACTGCGGAGCGGTGCGTCTCCGTGCAGCCCATCGACCGACAGGACGACGATGTTCTCGAGTTCCCTCCGCCGCGGACGCGCGGCGCTGCTGGCGGTCACCGCGACCGTCACCGTGGGGCAGGTGGCCCTCGCCCCGGCCGCGACCGCCGCCCCAGCCCCGGCCCCCGCCCCGGCCCCGGTGACCGAGGCCCAGCCGCTCGCCCCGGGCACCCGCTTCACCACGCCGGTGCCCGACCCCGGCGCCGTCCAGCAGACCATCGACCTCGCCCGGGCCGACCGCTTCCGGGACGCGGCACTGATCGCCCGGGAGGCCGCCACCCCGCAGGCGATGTGGTTCACCGACGGGACGCCGAAGGAGGTGCGGCAGGAGGTCCGGCGGGCGTCGGCGCTGGCCAGGGCGACCCGGTCGGTGCCGACCTTCGTGGTCTACAACGTGCCCGGCCGCGACTGCTCGCAGTACTCCGCCGGCGGGGCGGCCGACGACGCCGCGTACCGCGCCTGGATCGACGGGTTCGCCGCCGGGTTGATGCGCGACCAGCAGGTCGTCGTGGTGGTCGAGCCGGACGGGCTGGCGCTCATGCCCGGCGACTGCCCGCCGGGCACCTACCCGGAGGGGACGGCGCCCACCGACGCCGGACGGCTGGCCGACATCGCCTACGCCGGCGAGGCGATCGAGCGGGCCAACCCGAACGCCCTGGTCTACCTGGACGCCGGCCACACCGGCTGGCACAACGTCGGCAGCATCGCCGACCGGCTGCAGGACGCCGGCGTCGCGGAGTTCCAGGGCCTGGCGCTGAACACCTCGAACTACCAGTACACGCCGAACCTGGCGCAGTACGGCACCTGGATCTCCGAGTGCCTGGCCGTGCTCCCGGCCACCTACGTGCACGGCGTCGACGCCGACCCCTGCCCGAACCAGTACTGGAACGGCGGCCCGGCCAACGGGTACGTCGGTGACGCCCTCGACCCGTTCCAGCAGTGGAGCGACACGGCCACCGACCCCCTGGCCAACACCCTCGGGATCAACCAGCGCTACGACGAGCTCCTCGGTGACGTCGAGCCGACCGCCCACGTGGTGATCGACACCAGTCGGAACGGCCAGGGCCCGTGGGCGCCGGCCGAGGGCACCTACCCGGACCCGCAGACCTGGTGCAACCCGCCCGGCCGGGGCCTCGGCCCGCGTCCGCAGGCGGCTCCCGACGCCGCGTTCCCGCTGGTCGACGCCTACCTGTGGGTCAAGACGCCGGGGCAGTCCGACGGCTCCTGCAACCGCGGCATCGCCGGCAGCACCACGGACCCGGAGTGGGGCGGGATCACCGACCCGGCCGCCGGGGCGTGGTTCCCGGAGCAGGCGCTCGAGCTGGCCCAGCTCGCCGTCCCGCCGTTGCGCTGACCAGCACCGTCGGCTGACCAGCAGGCTCGGCCGACCACCCCGCCGCACCGGCCCGTCCGCGGGCCGGTGCGGCCCCGGACCGCCCGGGGCGTCGCGTCAGGACGACGCGGCGCCCCGGTGCCCGTCCGTCCCCAGCGGCTCGACGACCCGGGTGACGACCCACCGGTGCTTGCCGATCTGGCGGCTCCTGGTGAAGCCGAGCTCCTCGTAGGTGGACAGGGCACCGTTGAAGAGGAAGCCCGCCGGCACCGCATCCGCGGCTTCGGGGTAGCCCTCGACCGTGCCACCGCCCAGGCGCGCGATCAGGTCGAGCGCGCCGGCCAGGGCCGCGGTCGCCACACTCTGGCGGCGGTGTCCCTTGCCGACGAAGCAGCAGGCGATGCGCCAGTCCGGCAGGTCGGTCAGCCCCTTCTCGTAGGCGGCTCGGCTCTTGATCCTGGGCAGCTCGTCCGGAGTGCCGAACTGGCACCAGCCGAGGCAGTCCTCCCCGTCGAGGACGAGTGCGGCGTGTGCCGTCCCCGCCCGGACGCGGCTCAGCTTGCGCTCGCGCTTGGGGGTCGGCGCCGAGTGCCCGCCCACCTCCTCGGGGTGGAAGCCCATGCACTAGCAACCACCGAAGACGCCGTTGTTGCGCTCGACGAGCGCCGCGAACGCCGGCCACGTCGACTCGTCGAGCGGCGTGCACCTGAAGGTGGACGACGACATGCGGGGAGCGTCCTCCTGCTCCCGACGTCTCGGAAGTCCTGCACACCGATTCGTCTGCTGCCGTGCTCACGGCGGCACGGCCGGACCGTCGTCCCCACCCCGTCATCGGGCAGGTGCCTGCCGCCCGCGCCCGGGAGCGGGCTCAGCGTCGGGCGCGCCAGCGCCGGCAGGCTGCGTCGGCCAGCAGCAGGAACGCCTGGGCCTCGGGGGAGTGGCCGGGCCGGTCGAAGTGCGGCGCGGCGCTCGCGCCGGTGACCCGGCCGAGGTCGTCGACCCGCTCGACCACGGAGGCGAGCAGCGACTCCCCGACGGCCCCGTAGGAGCCGGGGAGCCAGCCGTCGGCCGCCCCGGTCAGCGCCGCGCAGCCGAGCATCGCGGCCACGTTGGTGTCCGCCGGCGCCGCCGGGTCGTCCAGCACGTCGCCGAACAGCCCGTCGGGACGGCGCAGCGGCAGGACGGCGTCCAGCAGGCCGCGCACCTCCGCGGCGACCGCGGTGCCGGCCGACCCCGGCAGCCACCGCACCGCCCGGGCGGCGCCGGCGGCGACCCAGCCGTTGCCGGTGCCCCAGGCCCGCGCGTCGGCGAAGGAGCCGGCGTCCTCGTCCCAGCGGGCGGCCCACAGCCCGCTGACCGGGTCGCGCAACCGGCTGCGGTGGCCCGTCAGCTGGGCGACCGCCGCGGCGCCGTGGCCTCGGCAGGCCAGGAAGGGCACCACCATGTGGACGGTGTCCGCCCACACCTGGCGGCTGCCCAGCAGGTGGAACAGGGTGCCGTCCGCAGCCCGCGGCGCGCCGGACAGCACCCAGTCGTGCTGGCGGGTGGCGGCTGCGGCCAGCCGCGGGTCGCCGTGCCGGTGCGCCAGCGCGTCCACGAACTCACCCAGCGCCGCGCCGTTCACCGCGCAGGCGGGGTCCAGCTCGGCCAGCCGGCCGTCGGGCAGCTGGCGGGCCACCGCGTCGTCGACCAGCGCGTGCAGTGCGGCGGCCGCGCCCGACTCCTCGAGCACGGCCGCCGTGAGCCCCTGGTCCCACGAGTGGCGCTGGGAGACCAGCAGGCAGTCCAGCACCCGGCGGCGGACGTCGTCGTCCAGCACGGGCCCCTCCTCCTCCCTCGTCCGCTGCCGCCCGTGTCAGCGAAGGAGCTCAGAACGAGATCTCGGCGCCGTCCTTGAAGATCCGGCCGGTCACCGTCGGTGGCTCGCGCAGCAGCGCCAGGGCGCCCGCCGCGCTCTCCTCCGGGGTCCCCGGCGCCTGGTCGCCGCCGAGGTCGGTGCGCACCCAGCCGGGGTCGAGGGCGTTGACCGCCACCTCGCCGTCGAGCTGGGCGGCCTGCATGAGCACCAGCCCGTTGAGCGCCCACTTGCTCACCCGGTAGCTGCCGATCCCGGCGTCCCGGATCAGCTCGGTGGTGCCCGCGCCGGAGCTGACGTGCACCACCCGGGGATCGGTGCCCTTGCGCAGGGCAGGCAGCAGCGCCAGCACCAGCCGGTGCGGGACGACGCAGTTGACCAGCAGGCTCTCCTCCAGCGTGCCGGCCGGCTCGTCCTCGAAGCGCGGCTCGCGGGCGAGCATGACCCCGGCGTTGTTCAGCAGCACGTCCAGCGCGCCCCACCGTTCCCCGACCGCCTCGGCCAGCCGCTGGGGCGTGGCCTCGTCGGTGAGCTCGGCGACGACCGCGGCGAACGAGCCCGGTCCGTCGGCCAGCTCGGCGGTCAGCCGGTCGAGGGACGCGGCGTCCCGGCCGGTGCCGAGCACGTCGGCGCCGGCCGCGACCAGCGCCCGGGCGACGGCGGCGCCGACCCCGCGGGAGGCGCCGGTGAGCAGCACCCGGCGTCCCGCGAGGTCGGCGCTGGACACGTCGGCCGTCACGCGCCGTCCTTGGCGGCGCGGATGACGTCGGCGTAGGTGCGGGCGCTGTCCTTCGGCGTCCGGACCTGGGTCTCGTAGTCCACGTGCACGATCCCGAACCGCTGGTCGTAGCCGCGGGCCCACTCGTAGTTGTCCAGCAGCGACCAGGCGAAGTACCCGCGCACGTCGGCGCCGGCCTCCATGGCCTCGGTCATCGCGGCCAGGTGGCGGAGCAGGTAGTCGACCCGCTCGGGGTCGTGCACCTGCCCGTCGGCGGAGACCTGGTCCGGCCAGGCCGACCCGTTCTCGGTGATGAACATCGGCAGGCCCGGCGCGACCCCGCTGATCCAGGTCAGCAGCTCGGTGAACGCCTCGGGGTCGATGCCCCAGCCCATCGTGGTGGTCGGGCCCTCCGGCGGCAGGTCCTCGACCAGCTCGGCACCGATGAAGGTCGGGTGCTTGCCGCTGGGCTCGCTGAGCGCGCGCACGGTGGACTGGAAGTAGTAGTTGATGCCCAGCCAGTCGACCGGCGTGGAGATGATCTCCAGGTCGCCGTCCTCGACCGGCAGCGGCGCCCCGGCCGCGGCCAGGTCGTCGACGACGTCGGCCGGGTACTCGCCGGTGGCGATCGGCACCAGGAACATCCGGTTCTGCTGGCCGTCGAGCCGGCGGGCGGCGTCGACGTCGGCCGCGGAGTCGGTGGCCGGCTTCATCGGGGTGAAGTTCAGCGTGATGCCCAGGTGGTCGGCGCCCTTGTCGCGCATCACCTGGGTGGCCAGGCCGTGGCCGAGCAGCAGGTGGTGCACCGCGCGGGAGGCCTCGACCGGGTTCTGGTGGCCGGGGGCGTGCTGGCCGGCCATGTAGCCCAGCAGCGAGCTGCACATCGGCTCGTTCAGCGTCGACCAGTGCGGCACCCGGTCGCCGAGGGCGTCGTAGACCACCCCGGCGTACTCGGCGAAGCGGTAGGCGGTGTCCCGGTTCGTCCAGCCGCCCTGGTCCTGCAGCGCCTGCGGCAGGTCCCAGTGGTACAGCGTCAGCCACGGCGCGATGCCGGCCTCGAGCAGCTCGTCGACCAGCCGGCGGTAGAAGTCCAGCCCGCGCTGCTCGATCGCGCCCGCGCCGGCCGGGAGCACCCGCGGCCAGGAGACGGAGAAGCGGTAGGCGTCCAGGCCGAGGTCCTTCATCAGCGCGACGTCGGCCGGGTAGCGGACGTAGTGCTCGACGGCGACGTCGCCGGTGTGGCCCAGGTGGGTCTTGCCCGGGGTGTGACTGAAGGTGTCCCAGATCGACGGCCCGCGGCCGTCGACGTCGACCGCGCCCTCGATCTGGTAGGCGGCGGTGGCGGCGCCGAAGGTGAAGCCGGGCGGGAAGGACAGCCCGGAGGCGGTGTCCGGGCGCACGTCGGTGGAGGTCATGGCGGTGCTGCTCCTAGCTCGGGATCTGGTCGTGGCTGACCGGCGCGGCCGGGACCGGCACGCTCCGGGAGGTGGGGGGCGGCCCCCTGCCCGCGGGCAGGGGGTCCTGCTCTAGTCGACCCGCTGCTGGGTCTGGGCGTCGAACACGTGCAGGGAACCAGGATCCGCGCTCAGCCACAGCTGCTGCCCGGTGGCGATGGCGGTGCGGGGTTCGGTGCGCACCACCAGGTCCGCGGAGTGCAGGACGTCGTCGGGGGCGTCGGCCAGCGAGGTGTAGAGGAAGGCGTCGGAGCCCAGCTGCTCCACCACGTCCACCCGCACCGGCAAGCCCTCGCCGGCGTCGGCCAGGCGCACCGACTCGGGGCGGAACCCGACGGTCACCCGCCCGTTGCCGGCCGCGGCCCGGGTCAGCTGGTCGCGGGGCACCGGCAGCACCGCGGCGCCCACCCGGACGCCGCCGTCCACGGCGTCGCCGGTGACCAGGTTCATCGCCGGGGAGCCGATGAACCCGGCGACGAACACGTTGGCCGGGCGGTCGTAGAGCACCCCGGGGGTGTCGCACTGCTGCAGGACGCCGTCCTTGAGCACCGCGACCCGGTCGCCCATGGTCATCGCCTCGACCTGGTCGTGGGTGACGTAGACGGTGGTGGTGCCCAGCCGGCGCTGCAGGGCGGCGATCTGGGTGCGGGTCTGGACGCGCAGCTTGGCGTCGAGGTTGGACAGCGGCTCGTCCATCAGGAAGACCTGCGGGTTGCGCACGATCGCCCGGCCCATCGCCACGCGCTGACGCTGACCACCCGACAGCGCCTTGGGCCGGCGGGACAGGTAGTCCTCGAGGTCCAGGATCCTGGCCGCCTCCCGCACCCGGGTGGCCCGCTCGTCCTTGCCGATGCCGGCGAGCTTGAGCGCGAAGCCCATGTTCTCCTCCACCGTCATGTGCGGGTAGAGGGCGTAGTTCTGGAACACCATCGCGATGTCGCGCTCCTTGGGCGGGGAGTCGGTGACGTCCCGGTCGCCGATCACGATCGACCCGGAGTCCACCTCCTCCAGCCCGGCGAGCATCCGCAGCGAGGTGGACTTGCCGCAGCCGGAGGGGCCGACCAGCACCAGGAACTCGCCGTCGGCGATCTCCAGGTCCAGGGCGTCGACCGCCGGCCGTTCGGCCTTCGGGTACACCCGGCTGGCCTGCTGGAAGGACACGGTGGCCATGGTCAGGCACTTCTCGGGGGAAGGGACGGGGACGACGGGGTCGCGCGGCGGGTCATCCCTTCACCGCGCCCTGCATGATGCCGCCGACGATCTGCTTGCCCAGGATCGTGAAGACGATCAGGACGGGCAGGGTGCCCAGCAGCGTGCCGGCCATGATCACCGAGCGCTGGGGCACGTAGCCCGAGCCCAGCCCGGCCAGCGCCACCTGCACGGTCGGGTTGGCGGTGGTCAGGGCGATGAGCGGCCAGAAGAACTCGTTCCAGGCGGTGAGGAACGTCAGCATGGCCAGCACGGCCATGGCCGGCCGGGCGACCGGGACGACGATCGACCAGAAGATCCGGAAGGTCGAGGCGCCGTCGACCCGGCCGGCCTCCAGCAGCTCGTTGGGCAGCGCGGAGATCAGGTACTGCCGCATGAAGAAGACGCCGAAGGCGCTGACCAGCGTGGGCAGGATGACCGCCTGGAGCTGGTTCACCCACTGGAGCTCGGCGATCATCATGAACAGCGGGATGACCGAGAGCTGGGTCGGCACCATCATCGTGCCGATCACCAGGGCCAGGAGCAGGCCCTTGCCGCGGAACGCGAGCTTGGCGAAGGCGAACCCGGCCAGCGTGCAGAACAGCACGGTGCCCACGGTGATGGCCCCGGAGACCAGCACCGAGTTGAGGATCGCCTTGCCGATCGGCGCCTGCTCGAGGGCCAGCTGGAAGTTCTCGAACAGGCTGGCGTTCGGCAGGAACGGCGGCGGGGTGGCGGCGATCTCGGCGTTGGTGTGCGACCCCGCGACCAGGGTCCAGTAGAGCGGGAAGATCGACACCAGTGCCACGAGGGTCAGCAGCGTGTAGGCGACCGGGCCGGGCCTGCCGGCCCTGCTGCCGCCGCGGCGGCCGCGCCGGCGGGCCGGGGACGCGGCCGGCGTGGTGCGCCGGCCGGTCTCGGTGACGGGGGGAGCGAGAGTGGCCATGCCGGTCTCCTACCGGTCGGCCCGGGCGCGGAGGCGGCCGATGACGGCGTTGACCCCCACGATCACCAGGATGATCATGAACATCGCCCAGGCGGTGGTGGCTGCCTGCCCGATGTGGAAGTTGCTCCAGCCCTGCTGGTACATCAGCAGGCCGAGCGTCTGGTACTGCCCGGAGGCGCCGCCGGAGGTGGTGCCGTTGCCGGCGAACAGCAGCGGCTCACCGAACAGCTGGACCGCGCCGATGGTCGACACGACGATCGTGAACAGGATCGTCGGGCGCAGCGACGGGATCGTCACGTGGAGGAACTGCTTCCACTTGCTCGCGCCGTCGATCTCCGCGGCCTCGTAGAGCTCCCCGGGGATCGACTGCATCGCGGCGAGGTAGATGAGCGCGTTGTAGCCGGTCCAGCGCCAGGTGACGATGACCGCGATGGCGACCTGGCTGCTGACCGTCCCGGCCTCCCAGTCGATCCGGTCCAGGCCGACGGCCTCCAGCATGGTGTTGATCAGCCCGTAGTCGCGGCCGAAGAGCTGGGAGAACACCAGGGTCGCGGCGGCGATGCTGGTCGCGTAGGGCATCAGCATCACGGTGCGGAAGAAGGTGCGGCCGCGGAGCTTGTAGTTCAGCAGGTGCGCCAGCCCCAGGGCCATGCACAGCTGGGGGACCGTGGCCAGGATCCCGATGGTGAGGGTGTTGCGGGCGGCGTTCCAGAAGAACTCGCTCTGCAGCAGCTCCCGGTAGTTCTCCAGCCCGACCCAGGTGCCGCCGTTGATGTTGGACAGGCTCGTCTCGTGCAGCGAGACCCAGGCGGTGTACATGAACGGGTAGAGGCTGAACGCCGTGAACACCAGGAAGAACGGTGCGACGTAGGCGTAGCCCCAGCGGTTGCGGGTCAGCTGCCGGCGCTTGCGCGGGCGGGCGGGGGAGGTGGCGGCGGAGGTCGGGGGTGGTGCGGCGATCGCCGCCTCACGGACGGTGCCACTGGCGATGGTCATGCAGGGTCCTCGACGGATCGGTGCGCGGATCGGGCCGGAAGGGTCCCGGGGGCTCGAGCGGGCCGGGACGGCGGACCGGGCAGGTGCCCGGGGGCGTTCGACGCCCCCGGGCACCGCGTCCGGTCGGCGGCTGCTGGACCTGGGGTCAGCCGCCGGTGGCCTGGCGAGCCGCCTTCAGCGCGTTCTCCCAGCCCTCGTCGGGCGTCGCACCGCCGGAGGCGATGTCGGTCAGCGCCGTGGTGAACGCCTCCTGGATCTGCGTGTCGTACGGGCCGATCGGGGTGCGCTGGATGTTCGCCGCCGACTCACCGAAGATCTCGCCGGTCGGGGCGCCGCTGAAGTACTCGTTGGTCGCGCCCATGACGCCGGGGTCCTCCGCGGCCTGCGGGCTGGAGGGGAAGTGCGCGGCCTCGGTGAACATCTTGACCTGCTGCTCCGGGGCGGTCAGCCACTCGGCGAGGTCCTTGGCGGCCTCGACGTTCTCCCCGTCGGCCGGGACGCCGAGGAAGGAGCCACCCCAGTTGCTGGCGCTCTCGTCGGAGCCCGGCAGCGGCGCGATGTCCCACAGGCCGGCGCCGCCGTCACCCATCTGGGAGTTGATGTAGCCGAGCATCCAGGCCGGGCAGGCGATGGTGGCGAAGGCGCCGTTGGAGAAGGCGGCGTTCCACTCGTCACCGAACTGGCTGAGGTTGGCGGTCAGGCCCTCGTCGGCGGCCGTGCTGGCGTACTCCCACGCCCGCTCGACGCCGTCGCTCTCCTCGGGGATCGGGTTGCCCTCCTCGTCGTTGTAGGCGACGTCGCCCTGGTAGACCGAGGAGGAGAAGATGCTCGCCGGGCTGTCGACGAAGGCGGCGTCCGACGAGGACTGGTACTGGCGCGCGGTGTCCAGGTACGCGTCCCAGGTCGGCCACAGCTCGGCCACCTGGGCGCGGTCGGTGGGCAGCCCGGCCTGCTCGAAGAGGTCCTTGCGGTAGCACATGGCCTGCGGGCCGGTGTCCGTGCCGAGGCCGATGGTCTTGCCGTCCGCGGTGGTGGCCTGGCCCCACTTCCAGTCGTAGAAGTTGCCCTCGAGCTCGTCGCCGTTCTCCTCCGCGGCGAAGTCGACGAACGCGTCGGCGTGGTTGCGCACGACGTCGGCGATGAAGCCGATCTCCAGGGCCTGGATGTCGTCGAGGCCGGAGTTCGCGGCCAGCCGGGTCTGCAGCGACTTGTAGTACGCGGCGGACTGGGCGACGTTGTTCTGCTCGATCGTGACGTTCGGGTGGAGCTCCATGTACTCCTCGTAGAGCCCCGCGTTGTCGAAGTCCATGGTGCCGAACGTGCCGACGGTCAGGGTGACCGGCGCGTCCGGGTCGTACTCGGCGGCGGCGTCGGCGCTCGCGTCGTCCGAACCGCCGCAGCCGGCGGTCAGCAGCACCGCGGCCAGGGCCGCGCCCCACGCCGCCCTGCTCTTCGAGGAATGGAACATCGGACCTCCTGGGTCGTCCCGGGACGCGTGCTCCACTGCATCGTCCACCGGGGGCGTGAGAACGCTCTCACGGCCGTGGCGCACAGAGTGGTCTGGGCCACAGGAGGCTGTCAAGTAACGGCTGAGTAACGGTTCGGGGCCGGGCGGGTACTAGGCGAGAGCGCTCTCACGGTGCACCATGGACACCCCGCCCCGAACACTGGAGACACATGACCGACACGACCCCGCGTGCCGCGGTGCCGACGCTGGACGAGGTCGCCGTGCTGGCCGGCGTGTCCCGCGCCACGGTGTCCCGGGTGGTCAACGACTCACCGCGGGTGAGCCCGGAGGCCCGGGAGGCCGTCCGGTCGGCGATCGCCGAGCTGCGCTACGTGCCCAACCGGATGGCCCGGAGCCTGGTCACCCGGCGCACCGACACCATCGCCCTGGTGCTCAACGAGCCCAACACCCAGGTGTTCTCCGACCCGTTCTTCGCCAGCATCGTGCGGGGGGTGTCCGCGACCCTGGCCGACACCGACCTGAACCTGGTGCTGCTGACCGCCCAGGACGAACGCGAGCAGCAGAAGATCGGCCGGTACGCCCGCCAGGGCCACGTCGACGGCGTCATCCTGATGTCGGTGCACAGCGACGACCCGCTGCCGGACATCCTCGCCGACGCCGGGGTGCCCCTGGTGATGTGCGGGCGGCCCTTCGACGACCGGGCGGTCGCCTACGTCGACGCCGACAACCGCGGCGGCGCCGAGGTCGCCACGTCGCACCTGATCGCCACCGGGCACCGCCGGATCGCCACCATCACCGGGCCGCTGGACATGATCGCCGGGGTCGACCGGCTGTCCGGTCACCGGGCGGCGCTGGCCGCGGCCGGGCTGCGGACGTTCCCGGAACTGGAGGCGGAGGGCGACTTCACCGAGGCCGGCGGCGCCCGGGCGATGGAGTCGCTGCTGGGTCGCGACCCCGAGCTCGACGCCGTCTTCGTGGCCTCGGACCCCATGGCGGTGGGGGCGCTGGGTGCCCTGCGCCGCGCCGGCCGGCGGGTGCCCGAGGACGTCGCCGTGGTCGGCTTCGACGACGCCGCCGTCGCCACCCGGTGCGACCCGCCGCTGACCACGGTCGCCCAGCCGCTGGCCGACATGACCCCGCTGCTCACCGAGCTGCTGCTGCGCCAGATCGACGGCGTCGGGGGGCCGGTGGAGTCCCGGGTGTGCCGCACGTCGCTGGTCCGGCGCGCCTCGGCCTGACGGAGACCCGCGCCGTCCACAGCGGTGATCAGGTCACCTGATCACCGGCTGTCCGCCCGCACCAGCGTTGGTGCAGCGGGCCAGCCGCAGGTGCGGTCGGACGGCGTCGTCCGTGTGCCATGACGGAGGCGTGCCGCCACGCGCGGCTCCGGGGTCACCACCAGGTCACGGTCCGGTGGTGTCGAAACGCGCGGGACACACGGCCTGTCTAGGTTCGTCGCATGGCGGACCTCTTCGACGGCTACCCGCTCGGGCGGCAGTGGGACGAGATGTTCGCGGCCCCCGGCCGGCCCCGCACCCCCTACACCGGCCTGTTCAGCTCGCTGCAGCCGATGTCGGGGGAGGAGCTGGCCGCCCGGGCCGACGTCCTCTCGCAGACCTACCGCGACGCCGGGGTGACCTTCGCGCACGCCGGCGAGGAGCAGCCCTTCCCGCTGGACATCGTCCCCCGGGTGATCGGCCACCAGGAGTGGTCGGTGATCGAGCGCGGGGTGGCCCAGCGGGTGTGGGCGCTGGAGGCATTCCTGGCGGACGTCTACGGCGCCGGGGAGGTCTTCACCGACCGGATCGTGCCGCGCAGCGTGGTCACCACCAGCGCGCACTTCCACCGGGCCGCGCACGGGCTGGTGCCACCCAACGGCGTCCGGGTGCACGTCAGCGGCATCGACCTGGTGCGGGACGAGGCCGGCGACTTCCGGGTGCTGGAGGACAACCTCCGCTCGCCGTCGGGCGTCAGCTACGTGATCACCAACCGGGCGGCGATGACGTCGGTGCTGCCGGAGCTGTTCGGTGACCACCGGGTCCAGCCGGTCGCGGAGTACCCGGGCCGGCTGCTCGCCGCGCTGAAGGCGTCGGCGCCGGCCGGCGTCAGCGACCCCACGGTCGTGCTGCTCACCCCCGGCGTCTACAACTCCGCCTACTTCGAGCACGCCCTGCTGGCCCGGCAGATGGGCGTCGAGCTGGTCGAGGGCCGGGACCTGGTCTGCTCCGGCGGGCAGGTCAGCATGCGGACGACGGACGGCCAGCAACGGGTCGACGTCATCTACCGCCGGATCGACGACGAGTTCCTCGACCCGGTGCACTTCCGCTCCGACTCGGTGATCGGCTGCGCCGGGGTGCTCAACGCCGCCCGCGCCGGCCGGGTGACCATCGCCAACGCGGTGGGCAACGGCGTCGCCGACGACAAGCTGCTCTACACCTGGGTGCCCGACCTCATCCGCTACTACCTGGGCGAGGAACCGGTGCTCGCCAACGCCGAGACCCACCGGCTCGACGAGCCCGACACCGTCGAGTGGGTGCTCTCCTCGCTCGACCAGCTGGTGCTCAAGCCGGTCGACGGCTCGGGCGGTAAGGGCATCGTCATCGGGCCGCGGGCCGACGAGCGGACCCTGGAGGAGCTCGCGGTGAAGGTGCGCAGCAGCCCGCGGGACTGGATCGCCCAGGCGCCGATCGGCCTGTCGACGTCCCCGACGCTGATCAACGGCCGGATCGCCCCGCGGCACGTCGACCTGCGGCCGTTCGCGGTCAACGACGGCACCGACGTCTGGGTGCTGCCCGGTGGGCTGACCCGGGTGGCGCTGCCCGAGGGGGAGCTGGTGGTGAACTCCAGCCAGGGCGGGGGCTCGAAGGACACCTGGGTGCTCAGCGCGCCGCGCCCGGCGGTCGAGCCGGTGCCCGAGCAGGACGTCACCCGGATCGAGTTCACCACCGAGGACCTGCCGGTCGAGCCGCCGGCGCAGGACCCGGGCCCGCCCAACGACAACGCCCTCGCCCAGTCCCAGCAACAGCAACAAGGGGCAGAAATGGCCATTTCTGCCGTCCATCGGGACGGTGACGGTCCGTCGCCCAGGGCAGGGATGGCCATCTCTGCCCCTGGGGAGGTGCCGCCGTGCTGAGCCGGATCGCGGAGTCGCTGTTCTGGATCGGGCGCTACGTCGAGCGGGCCGACGACACCGCCCGGATCCTCGACGTGCACACCCAGCGGCTGGTCGAGGACCCGTGGATCGACGAGCAGCGGGCCTGCGCGAACCTGCTCGCGCTGATGGGTGCGCCCTGCCCGCCCGAGGAGGCCGACACCGAGCGGGTGCTGGCCACCCTGGCCTTCGACCGGGCGAGCCCGAGCTCGATCACCGGGGCGCTGTCGGCCGCCCGGGAGAACGCGCGCGGCGCCCGGGAGGTGCTGTCGGCGGAGATCTGGGAGTCGCTCAACGTCACCCACAACGCCCTGCCGCAGCAGC
The DNA here is from genome assembly GCF_011758655.1 of Modestobacter marinus. Lineage (NCBI taxonomy): Bacteria > Bacillati > Actinomycetota > Actinomycetes > Geodermatophilales > Geodermatophilaceae > Modestobacter > Modestobacter marinus. The sequence continues at coordinate 740,593 of NZ_JAAMPA010000001.1, read as the reverse complement.
GCACGATGGCCCGCCGGTACGGCCCGCACTCGCTGTTCCGGTTCGTCCGGGAGCGCTCGGCGATGGTCTTCGGCCTGGCCGACGCCACGATGAGCCGCGACGAGAGCTGGCTGTTCCTCGTCCTGGGCCGGTCGCTGGAGCGGGTCGACATGACCTCCCGGATGCTCTCCACCCGCGTGCTGGCCGGGGACGCGGCGCCGTCCTGGACGCTGGTGCTGCGCTCGACCGGTGCCTACGAGCCCTACCTGCGCACCTATCGGGGTGCGGTGAACTCCAGCCGGGCCGCGGAGTTCCTGCTGCTGGACCGGCTCTTCCCGCGCTCGGTGTTCGCCTCGCTCGAGCGCGCCGAGGGGTGCCTGGCCGAGCTGGAGCGGGCCAACGTGCGGGAGGGCCACCGGATCGGCGTCGCCGGCGAGGCGCACCGGATCGTCGGCCGCGCCCGGACGATGCTGGAGTTCATGCAGACCGACGAGATCCTGGCGCGGTTGCCGGCCCGGCTGGACGAGCTGCAGCGCACCTGCTCGGCGGCCAGCGAGGCGGTCACCAACCGGTTCTTCACCGAGCAGGCGCCGCAGGTCTGGGTGCCGGAAGGCGTGGGGTGAGCGCGGTGCCGCAGCGTCAGAGCCAGTCCCAGCAGGGCCAGTCCCAGCACGGCCATGGGCAGAGCCAGTCGCAGGTGCAGTCCGGCTCCGTGCGGGTCCCCGGGGACCGCTGGCGGCTGCGGGTCGTGCACCGCAGCGCGTTCCGCTACGGCGGGCCGGTCCGCTCCTCCTACAACGAGGCGCGGATGACCCCGGAGAACAGCAGCCGGCAGACCACCCTGCGGTCCCGGGTGGAGATCGAGCCGGCCGCCACCGTGCACGCCTACCGCGACTACTGGGGGTCGACGGTCACCGCCTTCGACACCCACGGCCCGCACACCGAGCTGGTCGTGCAGGCCACCTCGGAGGTGGAGGCCGGCCCGGAACCGCACGTCCCGGACCCGGTGAGCTGGGCCGACCTGGCCGTCCCGGACCTGCGGGACCGGTTCGGGGAGATGCTCCGCCCCACGCCGCTGACCGCGATGGACTCCCCGGTGGTCGACGAGGTGCGGGCCGTCGTCGGGGACGCCGGCCCGCGGGAGGCCGGGCACCTGGTCTGCGCCTTCGTGCACGAGCACATGGAGTACCTGACCGGGTCGACCAACGTGAAGACCAACGCGATGCAGGCGTGGACCCACCGCAAGGGCGTCTGCCAGGACATCTCGCACGTCTCCGTCGGTCTGCTCCGCGCCCTCGGCCTGCCCGCGCGCTACGTCTCCGGGTACCTGCACCCCGCGCCCGCGGCGGCCATCGGGCAGTCGGTCACCGGGGAGAGCCACGCCTGGGTGGAGTGGTGGGACGGCGGGTGGTCCGGCCACGACCCGACGAACTCCGTGGAGATCGGGCCCCGGCACGTCACCCTGGCCCGGGGGCGGGACTACTCCGACGTCCCGCCGCTCAAGGGGATCTTCTCCGGCCCGCGCAGCGAGGGCTCGACCGTGACCGTGGAGGTCACCCGGCTGGCCTGACGAAGGACCCCCTCGCCCCCCACCACTCGCAAGCTCGCGGTGGGACCCTGCGAGGGGGCCGTTCCAGCGGGTCCGCCAATCGCGACGAGGAGCCGGACATGGTCCAAGAGCTCAGGGTCCACAACTTCATGCTCTCCAGCGACGGGTTCGGCGCGGGGGAGGGGCAGAGCCTGGAACGACCGTTCGGCCACGCCGACCCGATGGTGCTCGGCGCCTGGGCCTTCGCCACCGCGAGCTGGCCCAACCGGAGCGGGCCCGGCGGCACCCGCGGCCTGGACGACCACCTCATGCGCGAGTTCGGGCGCAACATCGGCGCCGAGATCATGGGCCGCAACAAGTTCGGGCCCCAGCGCGGACCGTGGACCGACCACGAGTGGCAGGGCTGGTGGGGCGACGAGCCGCCGTTCCACACGCCGGTGTTCGTGCTGACGCACCACGAGCGGCCCTCGTTCACCCTGGCGGACACCACGTTCCACTTCGTCGGCGGGGAGCCCGCCGAGGTGCTGGAGAAGGCGAAGGCGGCGGCCGACGGCCGGGACGTCCGGCTCGGTGGGGGAGCCACGACCGTCCGGGAGTTCCTGGACGCAGACCTCGTGGACACCCTGCACGTGGCGGTGGCGCCGGTGGAGCTCGGCGCCGGCTCACGGCTGTGGACCTCACCCGACGAGCTGCTCGACCGGTTCCACCACGAGGCCGTGCCGAGCCCGAGCGGGGTGATCCACCACCTGTTCTGGCGGCGCTGACCCGGCTGCTCATCGCCGCCGCCGGCGCACCTGGGATGCTGGACGGCGATGAGCGCACCCCTGAACCTGGTCAACCTGGAACGGGTGTCGAAGGCCCACGGGACGACGGTGATCCTGGACGACGTCTCCCTCGGGGTCGCCGCCGGTGAGCGGATCGGTGTGGTCGGCCGCAACGGTGGTGGCAAGTCCACCCTGCTCGGCGTCCTCACCGGCACCCAGGAGCCCGACTCCGGCCGGGTCACCCGCCGCGGTGACCTGGCCATGGGCGTGCTCGACCAGACCGGCACCCTCCCTCCGGGGACGACGGTGCGCGACGTCGTGCTGCCCGCCTCCCGGTTCGCCGCCGAGCACGAGTGGGCCGGGGACGCCGCCGTCCGCTCGGTGCTGACCGGCCTGGAGCTGGACCGGATCGGGCTGGACTCCCCGGTCGCCCCCATGTCGGGTGGTGAGCGTCGCCGGGTCGCGCTGGCCGCCCAGCTGATCCGCCCGCTGGACCTGCTGGTGCTCGACGAGCCGACCAACCACCTCGACGTCGAGGGCGTGGCCTGGCTGGCCGAGTACGTGAAGGCCCGCACCGGCGGGCTGATCGTCGTGACCCACGACCGCTGGTTCCTCGACGAGGTCTCCACCACCACGTGGGAGGTCGCCGACGGCAGCGTGCACGCCTACGAGGGCGGCTACTCCGCCTACACGCTGGCCCGCGCCGAGCGCGCCCGGATCGCCAACGTGACCGAGGAGCGCCGGCTCAACCTGGTGCGCAAGGAACTGGCCTGGCTGCGCCGGGGCCCCCCGGCCCGCACCAGCAAGCCGAAGTTCCGGATCGAGGCGGCCCAGGCGCTGATCGCCGACGAGCCGCCCGCCCGGGACACGATGGCGCTGGCCGGCTTCGCCGCCCGGCGGCTGGGCAAGACGGTCTACGACGTCGAGGACGTCACCTACACGGTGCGCGGCCACGGCCCGGTGGACGACGCCGACGACCCGGCCGGTCCCGCCGACCCGGACGGTCCGCGCGAGCGGACGCTGTTCCGCGACCTGACCTGGCACGTCGGCCCGGGCGACCGGATCGGCGTCGTCGGGGTGAACGGCGCGGGCAAGACCTCGCTGCTCAAGCTGCTGGTCGGCGAGGTGGAGCCGGACGCCGGGAAGGTCGTCGTCGGTCAGACGGTCGCCCAGGCCTACCTGTCCCAGCACGTCACCGAGCTCGACCCGCGCCAGCGGGTGCTCGAGGCGGTGCAGGACGTCGCCCGGATCGCGAAGATCGGCAACCAGGAGATCTCCGCCTCCACGCTGGCCGAGCGGTTCGGCTTCGCCGCGAACCGGCAGTGGACGCCGGTGGGCGACCTCTCCGGCGGCGAGCGCCGGCGGCTGCAGCTGCTCCGCCTGCTGATGGCCGAGCCGAACGTGCTGCTGCTCGACGAGCCGACCAACGACCTGGACATCGACACCCTCACCGCGCTCGAGGACCTGCTCGACAACTTCCCCGGCACGGTGCTGGTGGTCAGCCACGACCGGTACTTCGTCGACCGGGTGTGCGACTCGGTGGTCGCGCTCATGGGCGACGGCTCGCTGGCCGCGCTGCCCGGCGGGGTGGAGGAGTACCTGCGGCGCCGCGCCGCCGGGGAGGCCGCGCTGCCCGGGTCGGGTGCTGCGGCCCCGGTCGGCAGCTCCGCGGCGTCGGCGCACAGTGCGGCGGACTCCCGGGCGGCCCGCAAGGAGGCCTCGCGGCTGGAGCGCCGGATGCTCAAGCTGGACGCCGACGAGAAGAAGCTGCACGAGCAGCTCGCCGCGGCCGCCACGGACTACGGGAAGGCCGCCGAGCTGGACGCGCAGCTGCGGGCGGTGCAGGCGGAGAAGGAGCAGGTCGAGACCGACTGGCTGGCCGCCGCGGAGATCGCCGAGGGCTGACCGGCCCGCAGCAGTGATCAGGTCACCTGATCGAACACTGTCCCCCCGCACCAACGCTGATGCGGGGGGACAGTCGTTGGTGCAGGGGGACGGCGGCGCCTCAGACGGCACCGGCCCGCGACCGCTGCAGCAGCCGGAGCCCGACGACGACGGTGGGGGCGGCGCCGACCAGCGCGAACGCGGCGAACAGCAGCGGCTGGAACGGCAGCGCCATCGACAGCACCAGGGCGGCGACCGCCGGGGCCAGCAGCCACCAGCCGATGACCCCGTCCCGGGCCAGGCCGGCCAGGGCCACGACCGGTCCGATCAGCCCGAGCAGGGTCAGCGTGCCGACGACCCCCATCCCGGCCGAGCTCTCGACCGTGGTGAACAGCGCCTCCGCCGTCGCCGGGTCCAGCTCGCGCCCGATGGCACCGGTCCAGAAGTCCGACAGCACCAGGCCGGTGACGCTGACCAGCCCGAGGGCCGACAGCAGCGCGCCGACGACGGTGAGGGTGCCGCCGCGGCGGCCGCGGACGAGCGCCGGTGCGGCCAGCCAGGCGAGTGCGTGCAGCAGGTTGCCGTAGTGCAGCAGCAGCGCCGAGAGCGCGGTCTGACCCTCGTCCCGGGCCAGCGACGCGACGTAGTCGGCGGCGGCCATCGAGTCCGCCGGCGGCGAGGTCGCCATCCCAGCGACGTAGAGCAGCGGGCCGGCGATCAGCGCACCGCCGGCGATCGGCAGCAGCCGGGCGGCGGCGCTGCGGGTGGGCCGGTCGACGGCGGGGGCGGTGGCCGGCCGGCCGGTGGGCGGGGTGAGCTGGGTGGTCATGGTCGTCCTCGGATCGGTGGGGCACCGGCTCGTCGCGGTGTCGGCGAGGACGCTAGGAACGGACGGGGGTGCCCGGCGTCCGTCCGCACGCACCGACCGGGGTCCGCCGGACGGCGGAGCGGTGGCCGCGGCGGGTCCGTCGTGCGGGGGATGTCCGGCCCTCTCCCGGCCCCCTACCGTGCTCGCATGCCGCGCTGGGACGTCCGCTCCGCCGGCCGCTGGGTCTGGCCGGGTGTCGGCCTCCTCATCGGCGGCATGGCCGTGCTGGAGTCGGCGCTCGACGACTTCCTCGGCCAGGGCATGGCGCTGGCGGTGCCCGGCGTGGCGGTCGGGCTGCTGCTGGTCTGCTGCCCGCGCTGGCCGGCCGCCGCCGCCCTGCTGGGCTCGGCCTCGGTGCTCGGCAACTTCGCGCTGGACTCCCCGGGGCCGGGCGGTGCCCAGCTCATCGGCATGGCCGTGCTGGTCGGCCACGCCGCCGCGGTGCTCTCGGCCCGGCGGGGCGCCCTGGTCGCCGCGGCGGCGACGCTGCTGGTCCTGGTGGCCGGCCTGCTGTTCTCGCCGTCGCCGTGGGAGGGCTTCTTCTACCTGCTGGTCACGGGCGTCGCCTGGGGGGTCGGGGCTCTCGTCCGGCAGTCCCGGCAGCGGTCCCGGGAGCTGGAGGTGCTGGCCGCCCGGCTGGCCGCCCAGCAGGAGACGGTGGCGACGGCGGCGGCGGTGGCCGAACGGGCCCGGATCGCCCGGGAGGTGCACGACTCGGTGGCTCACTCGGTGAGCGTGATGGTGCTGCAGATGGGCGGCCTGCGCCGGCTGCTGCCCGACCAGCCGCAGGCCCAGGAGGTGCTGCTGGGCCTCGAACGCCTCGGCCGGGAGGCGGTGGACGAGATGCGCCGGGTGGTCGGCGTGCTCCGCGAGCACCCGGACGGCGCCCCCGCTCCGCAGCCGTCGCTGTCCCGGCTGGACGCCGTACTGGACGAGCTCCGGGCCGGTGGTGTGCCGATCGAGCTGACCGTCACCGGGGCGCCGGCGGAGCTGCCGCCGCTGGTCGACGTCTCCGCCGTCCGGGTCGTGCAGGAGGCGCTGTCCAACGTGGTCCGGCACGCCGGCGGCGCCGCCACCTGCGTCGAGGTCGCCCACCGCGCCGACCGGGTCACGGTGACGGTGACCGACGACGGCCGGCCGCGGGTGGCGCCCTCGGCGGACCGGCCCGACCCCGCGCCGGGCGGGCACGGGCAGCTGCACATGCGGGAGCGGGTCGCCGTCGCCGGCGGGAGCCTGGAGGTCGGACCGCTGCGCGGTGGCGGCTACCGGGTGCGGGCGACGTTCCCCGTGCCCCGCTCGGCCCGGCCGCAGGAGGTGCGATGACGATCCGGGTGGTGCTCGTCGACGACCAGGCCATGGTCCGCACCGGGCTGCGGATGGTCCTGGCCGCCGAACCCGACCTCGAGGTCGTCGGGGAGGCGGCCGACGGGGCCGAGGGGGTGCGGGTGGTGGCCGAGCTGCGGCCCGACGTCGTCCTGATGGACGTCCGGATGCCGGGGGTGGACGGGCTGGAGGCCGCCCGCCGGATCCTCGCCCAACAGCTGCCGACCAGGGTGGTCGTCCTGACCACCTTCGACCAGGACGAGTACGTGGCCGCCGCGCTGCGGGCCGGGGTGAGCGGCTTCCTGCTCAAGGTGGCCCCGCCGGAGGACCTGGTGGCCGCCGTGCGCACGGTCGCGGCCGGACAGGGGCTGCTGGACCCCGCGGTCACCCTGCGCGTCATCGAGTCGTTCGCGGCCGCGCCGGCCCCGGACCCGGTGCGGGCCGGGCAGCTGGCCCAGCTGACGGAGCGGGAGACCGACGTCCTGGAGCTGCTGGCCACCGGCCTGTCCAACGCCGAGATCGCCGGCCGGCTGTACCTGGGTGAGGCGACGGTGAAGACGCACGTCAGCCGGGTGCTGCTCAAGCTGGGCCTGCGCGACCGGGTGCAGGCGGTCGCGTTCGCCTACGAGAGCGGCCTGGTCACCCCCGGCCGGTGACCGGCCGCACGCCTGCCCGAGTCGCCGCCCGGCAAGGCAGCCGGGAGGATGGGGCGCAACTGTTCGATGCGCCTGGGTCGGTGCGTGCACCCGCACGCGCGGCCGGCGACCACCGGAAGGGACCCGTTGGGCCTGCTGCTCCTGCTCCACCTGCTCGCCGCGGTCGGCGCGCCGCTGCTCGTGCGGTGGTGGGGACGGCAGGCGTTCCTGGCCCTCGCCCTGGTGCCCGCGGCCGCCTTCGGGTGGGTGCTGACCCGGCTGGGCACCGTCGTCGGCGGGGGAGAGGTCCGCGAGACGCTCTCCTGGATCCCGGCGCTGGACCTGCAGATCGCGCTGCGGCTGGACGCGCTGGCGTTGACCTTCGCCGCCCTGGTCACCGGGGTCGGCGCGCTCGTGCTGGTCTACTGCGCGCGCTACTTCGAGGACGACGAGGAGGGCGTCGGCCGGTTCGCCGGCGTGATGACCGCCTTCGCCGGGTCGATGCTCGGCCTGGTGCTGGCCGACGACGTGCTGGTGCTCTACGTCTTCTGGGAGCTCACCACCGTCTTCTCGTTCCTGCTGATCGGCGGCTCGGGGGCCAAGCTGGCCGGACGGCGGGCGGCCAGCCAGGCGCTGCTGCTCACCACCGCCGGCGGCCTGGCGATGCTCGTCGGGCTGCTGATGATCTCCGCGGCCAGCGGCAGCCGGCTGCTGTCGGAGATCGTCCTGGACCCGGGCAGCGGCCCGGTGATGGTGGCCGGCACGATGCTGGTCCTGGCCGGCGCGGTCACCAAGTCGGCGATGGTGCCCTTCCACTTCTGGCTGCCCGCCGCGATGGAGGCGCCCACCCCGGTCAGCGCCTACCTGCACGCCGCGGCCATGGTGAAGGCCGGCATCTACCTGGTCGCCCGGCTCGCCCCCGGCCTGGCCGACGTCCCCGGCTGGCGGCCGGTCGTGCTCGGGCTCGGCGTGGCCACCATGCTGATCGGCGGCTGGCGCTCGCTGCGGCAGAACGACCTCAAGCTGCTGCTGGCCTTCAGCACCGTCAGCCAGCTCGGCTTCCTGATCACCATGGTCGGCGCCGGCAGCCAGGAGCTGGCCGCGGCCGGGCTGGCGATGACCATCGCGCACGCGCTGAGCAAGTCGACGCTGTTCCTCTCCGTCGGCGTGATCGACCACGCGACCGGGGTGCGCGACCTGCGGTTGCTCTCCGGGCTCGGCCGGCGGATGCCCGCCCTCGCCGTCATCGCCACCCTCGCCGCCGCCAGCCTGGTCGGGTTGCCCCCGTTCCTGGGCTTCGTGGGCAAGGAGGCGGCGTTCACCGCACTGTGGGAGGGCGGCCTGCCCGACCGGGTCAGCGCCGTCGTCGTCCTGGTCGGCCTGGTGCTCGGGTCGGTGTTCACCGCCGCCTACTGCGCCCGCTACCTGTGGGGCGCCTTCGCGCGGAAGCCGGAGCTGCCCGAGACCGCCCCGGCGGAGCTCGAGCACCACCCCGGGCCGCTGTTCCTCGCGGCGCCGGCCGTCCTGGCGCTCGCCGGGCTGGCGGCCGGCCCGGCCAGCCCGTTGCTGGACCACCTGGTGGCCGCCTACGCCGAGACGCTGCCGCTGATCGCCCCCGAGTCCGAGCACCTGGCGCTGTGGCACGGCCTGCAGCCGGCCCTCGCGCTCTCCGCGGTCACCCTGCTCGGTGGCGCCGCGATCTTCGCGCTCCGGTCGCAGTTCACCCGGCTGCAGCACCGGCTGGCCGTGGGCGCCTCCGCCGACGAGAGCTACTGGAACACCCTGCAGGGCCTGGACCGGATCGCCGTCCTGGTGACCGGGACGACGCAGCGCGGGTCGCTGCCGACCTACCTGGGCACGATCCTCGTCGTCGTCCTGCTGGTGCCGGGGCTGGTGCTGCTGGCCCGCACCCCGTGGCCGGACGAGTGGCGCGCCTGGGACACCCCGCTGCAGGCGCTGGTCGGCGCGGTGGTGCTGGGCGCGGCCGTGCTGACGGTGCGGATCCGGCAGCGGCTGTCCGCGGTGCTCGCCGTCGGGGTCACCGGCTACGGGCTGGCCCTGCTGTTCGTGCTGCACGGCGCCCCGGACCTGGCGCTCACCCAGTTCCTGGTCGAGACGTTGAGCCTCGTCGTCTTCGTGCTCGTGCTTCGCAAGCTGCCCAAGGACATCGGTGAGCGCCACCGGCCCGCCGAGCGGACCGTGCGTGCCGTGATCGCCGTCTGCGTCGGCCTGGTGATGGCCGGGGCGGGGGCGGCGGCGCTCGGCGCCCGGACGGCCACCCCGGTGTCGACGGAGATCCCCGAGCTCGCTCTCGAGGAGGGCCACGGGCAGAACGTGGTCAACGTGATCCTCGTGGACATCCGTGCCTGGGACACCCTGGGCGAGCTGTCGGTGCTGGTCGTGGCGGCGACCGGGGTGGCCAGCCTGGTCTTCCTGCGGCACCGCACCGGGGCTGTCGACCGGGCGACCGCCGAGGAGACGTCCGGCGACGGTGGCGACGCGCGGCGGGCGCCGCGGGAGCAGTGGCTGTCGGCGTCGTCCACGCTCGCGCCGCAGCGCCGGTCGGTGGTGCTGGAGGTCGCCACCCGTTTCCTCTTCCACACGATCGTCGTCTTCTCGCTGTTCCTGCTCTTCTCCGGCCACAACGACCCCGGTGGCGGCTTCGCCGGTGGGCTGGTGGCCGGGCTCGCCCTCGTCCTGCGCTACCTCGCCGGCGGTCGCTACGAGCTCGGTGAGGCCGCCCCGGTGCCGCCGGGCCTGCTGCTGGGCGGCGGCCTGGTGTTCGCCGGCGGCACCGGACTCGCCGCGCTCGTGCTCGGCGGCGCGGTGCTGGAGTCGGCCTACCTGGAGGCCGACCTGCCGGTGCTGGGACACGCCAGCCTGCCGACCGCGCTGTTCTTCGACATCGGCGTCTACCTGATCGTGGTCGGCCTCGTCCTGGACATCCTGCGCAGCCTCGGTGCCGAGCAGGACCGCCAGGAGGACGAGGAGGACCCGGTCGACGCCGCTCCCGAGGAGGTGATCGTGCGATGACCCCCACCATCGTGCTGCCGATCGTGATCGGTGGCCTCTACACCGCAGGGGTCTACCTGCTGCTGGACCGCAGCCTCACCCGGGTGATCCTCGGCTTCATCCTGCTGGGCAACGCCACGAACCTGCTGCTGCTGTCCGCGAGCGGGCCGGCGGCGCTGGCGCCGGTCTTCGGGTACGCGGAGGCGGAGGAGATGAGCGACCCGCTGCCGCAGGCGCTGGTGCTCACCGCCATCGTCATCACCTTCGGCGTCACCGCCTTCCTGCTGGCGATGGTGCACCGCTCCTGGCGGCTGGTCCGCCAGGAGGTCATCGAGATCGACGAGGAGGACCGCCGGGTCGCCAGCCGGGAGGGGCAGGACGCCGACGACATCGACCCCGGCGAGCTCCCGCCGGAGGACCGGCCGGCCGGGAAGGGCAACACCCTGCACTCGGACGTGGACGTCGAGGCACAGCTCGCCCAGCGCTACGCGGGGATCCCCTCCGACGACGTGACCTTCCCGCCGACCCGGGGGGCGCAGTCGTGACCGAGGTGCTCGCACCGTTGCCGGTGCTGCTGCCGCTGCTCGGCGCGGCCGCCACCCTGCTGGTGGGTCGCCACCCCCAGCTGCAGCGGGCGGTCAGCATCCTGGTGCTCACCGCCGTGGTGGCCGTGTCGGTCGCCCTGCTGTTCATCGCCGACGCCAACGGGGCCGCGGCGATCGCCGTCGGCGACTGGCCGGTCCCGGTGGCGATCATGCTGGTGGTCGACCGGCTCTCGGCGCTGATGCTGGTGGTCGCCAGCACCGTGGGGCTCGGGGTCCTGGTGTTCGCGGTCGGCCAGGGCACGGCCGACGGCGACGAGGACACCCCGCTGTCGATCTTCCACCCGACGTTCCTGGTGCTCATCGCCGGCGTGAGCTACGCGTTCCTGGCCGGCGACCTGTTCAACCTCTACGTCGGCTTCGAGGTGCTGCTGACCTCCAGCTACGTGCTGCTGACCCTGGGCGGTTCGGCGCCGCGGATCCGGGCCGGCATCACCTACGTGGTGGTCAGCCTGCTGAGCTCGCTGCTGTTCCTGGCCTCCATCGCCCTCGTCTACGCGGCGACCGGCACGGTGAACATGGCCCAGCTGTCGCTGCGGATCGCCGAGCTGCCCGACGGGACGCAGCTCCTGCTGCACGGCCTCCTGCTCATCGCCTTCAGCATCAAGGCGGCGGTCTTCCCGCTGTCGGCCTGGTTGCCCGACAGCTACCCCACCGCCCCGGCCCCGGTCACCGCGGTGTTCGCCGGGCTGCTCACCAAGGTCGGGGTCTACGCGATCATCCGCACCCAGACCCTGCTGTTCCCGGACGGCGCCCTGGACGACCTGCTGATGTGGGCCGCGCTGGCCACCATGCTGATCGGCATCCTCGGCGCCGTCGCGCAGAGCGACATCCGCCGGACGCTGTCCTTCACGCTGGTCAGCCACATCGGCTACATGGTCTTCGGCATCGCCCTCGCCTCGGCCGCCGGCCTGGCCGGTGCAATCTTCTACGTGGTCCACCACATCGCCATCCAGACGACGCTGTTCCTGGTCGCCGGCCTGATCGAACGGCGCGGCGGGACGATGGCCACCGGCCGGCTGGGCGGGCTGGCCACGGCCTCCCCACTGCTGGCCGTGCTCTTCTTCATCCCGGCGATGAACCTGGCCGGCATCCCGCCGTTCTCCGGCTTCATCGGCAAGGTGGGGCTGCTCGGCGCCGGGATCGCCGACGGGGGCTGGGCCGCCTACGTGCTGGTGGGCGGCGCGGTGGTCACCAGCCTGCTGACCCTCGTGGCGATGTCCCGGATCTGGACCCGGGCCTTCTGGCGCCCGCGGGCGCAGTCGGCGTCCGCGGACACGGCCGCGGCGGCGGCCCACGACGCAGGCCCCGACGTCGGCCCTGACGACGACCCCACCGGGGCGGACGAGCCGGCCGACGACGACTTCGTCACCGAGGCGCCCGCCGGTGCGACCTCCACGACCGAGGCCCGGCAGACGGGCCGCCGGGGCGCCTGGGCGCGGCACGTGGCCGTGGCCACGGCAGCGCCCGCGGGCGGCGAGGGTCGGCCGCGCGGTGGTGACGAGGACCGGGAGCCCTCCCTGCAGCCGCTGCCGGCGGTGATGACCGCCGCCACCGGGGTGATGGTGGCCCTCACGGTCGGCCTCACCGTGGTCGCCGGTCCGCTGTACGGGCTGACGACTCGGGCCGCGGAGGACCTGCGGGACCGGCTGCCCTACATCGAGGCCGTCTACGGCGAGCAGGCCCCCTGATGAGCGGTGCGATGCGACTGCGGCACCAGCTGCCGGTGCTCACCTGGCTGGTGCTGATCTGGATCCTGCTCTGGGGCACCCTGTCCTGGGCCAACCTGCTGTCCGGGCTGCTGGTCGCGGTACTGGTGACCAACGTGCTGCCCCTGCCCGCGGTCATGGCCGGGGCACGGCTGCACCCGGTGGCCCTGCTCCGCTTCGCCGGCTACTTCCTCAAGGACCTCACCGTCTCCAGCGCGCAGGTCGCCTGGCAGGCGATCCGGCCCAGCGGCATGCAGCAGGGGGCGATCATCGCCGTGCAGCTGCGCACCGACTCCGATCTGCTGCTCACCCTGATCGCGGAGTCGCTGACGCTGGTCCCGGGTTCGATCGTGCTGGACCTGGACCGGCCGCGGCGGACGCTGGGGGTCCACCTGCTGCACGTGGACGACATGGACGACGTGGAGCGACAGCGGGCCGGTGTGCTGACCATGGAGAAGCGGGTCGTGCGCGCGTTCGGCACCAAGGAGGACATCGCCCGGCTCGAGGACACCCCCCGCCAGGGGGACGACGGCCCGGTCGGGGAGCCCGTGTCCGGGTCGGACGGCGCGGAGGTGTCACGGTGACGGTCTTCTCGGTCGTGGTCTACACGATGCTCGGGGTGGGTGCCGTGCTGGCGGTCGTCCGGCTCATGCTCGGGCCCTCGCTGCTCGACCGCGTGGTGGCCACCGACACCGTGCTGGTGATCATCACCGCCGGTCTGGCGCTGTACGCGGCGCTGGAGCGTGACCCCACGATCGTCCCGGTGCTCGTGGTCGTCTCGCTGCTGGCCTTCGTCGGGTCCATCGCGGTGGCGCGGTACATCGGCGGCATGCTGCTGCGCTCCTCGCACGACGACAGCGAGGAGACCGGGCTGGGTCCCGCCGGCGCCGAGCGGAACGCGCCGTTGCGCGGGGAGGACGTCACGTGAACGACTTCGACTCCGTGCCCGACTGGATCGCGGCCGTCCTGCTGCTGGTCGGGGCCTTCCTGTGCCTCACCGCGGGCCTGGGCGTGCTCCGCTTCCCCGACGTCCTCTCCCGGATGCACGCCGGCACCAAGCCCCAGGTCATGGGGGTGCTGCTGATCCTGGCCGGCGGCGCCATCCGGCTGACCGGCTGGTCGGCGACCTGGATGCTGCTGCTGGTCGCGGCGTTCCAGCTGATCACCGCGCCGGTCAACGCGCACATGGTCAGCCGGATCGCCTACCGGCGCCGGCACGTCCGCCGCGACAAGCTGTTCGTCGACGAGCTCGCCGACGCGGCCCGGGGCGCCGAACTCCGCGCCGGGCAGAAGGGCGTGGAAGGCGACCACCCCGCCGATGCACCGGCCGGGTACCAGGCCGAGCCCGAGGTCGTCGAGGACGACGGAGCCGGCGACGCCGGGGCCAGGGACGACGAGGTGCCCGACGGCCGGGCCCCCGACGACGGGACCTCCCCGGACCGGGCCTCCGACGACCGGACCCCGGACGAGCGAGCCGGCGCTGGAGTGGCCGGCGACGAGCCGGCCGAGCGGCCGCGCGGCTGACCCGTCCGGGTGCGGTGGACACCGCACCCGGACGGGCAGGGTGGACTACACCTGCCGCTGGGCCCGGTTCACCGCGGAGACGACCGCGCGCAGCGACGCGGTGACGATGTTGGCGTCGATCCCCACGCCCCACAGCACCCGCTCGCCGACCGCGCACTCGACGTAGGCGGCCGCCCGCGCGTCGCCGCCGGAGGAGAGCGCGTGCTCGGCGTAGTCGAGCACCCGGACGTCGACGTCCACGCTGGCCAGCGCGTCCACGAACGCGGCGATCGGGCCGTTGCCGCGGCCGTGGACCGTGGTGGGCACGCCGGCGTCGGTGAGCTGGGCGGTGAGCTCGTCGGGACCGGTGCCGGACGCGGTGTGCTCGTGCCCGCTGAGCGCGAAGCGGCCCCACGGGGCGTCGGCGTCGGGCAGGTACTCGCTGGAGAACGCCGTCCACATCTGCTCGGCGGTCACCTCGCCGCCCTCGTCCTCGGTGTGCCGCTGGACGACGGCGCTGAACTCGATCTGCAGTCGGCGCGGCAGGTCGAGGTGGTTCTCGGTCTTCATGATGTAGGCGACGCCGCCCTTGCCGGACTGGCTGTTCACCCGGATCACGGCCTCGTAGCTGCGGCCGACGTCCTTGGGGTCGATCGGCAGGTAGGGGACCGCCCACGGGATGCCGTCGACGCTCGTGCCGGCTGCCTCGGCGTCGGCCTTCATGACGGCGAAGCCCTTGTTGATCGCGTCCTGGTGGGAGCCGGAGAAGGCGGTGTAGACGAGGTCGCCGCCGTACGGGTGCCGCTCGTGCACGCCCAGCTGGTTGCAGAACTCGACGGTGCGCCGGATCTCGTCGATGTCGGAGAAGTCGATCTGCGGGTCGATGCCCTGGCTGAACAGGTTCAGGCCGAGGGTCACCAGGTCGACGTTGCCGGTGCGCTCGCCGTTGCCGAAGAGGCAGCCCTCGATCCGGTCCGCGCCCGCGCGGTGGCCCAGCTCGGCGGCGGCCACCGCGGTGCCCCGGTCGTTGTGCGGGTGCAGGCTCAGCACGACGGAGTCGCGGCGGCCCAGGTTGCGGTGCATCCACTCGATCTGGTCGGCGTAGACGGTCGGCTCGGCCATCTCCACGGTCGCCGGCAGGTTGAGGAGGGTCGGCCGGTCCGGGGTCGGCTCCCAGACGTCGGTGACGGCGTTGCAGACCTCGACGGCGAAGTCGAGCTCGGTGCCGGTGAACGACTCGGGGGAGTACTGGAACCGGATCTCGGTGTCCCCGGCCTGCTCGGCCAGCTTGCGCACCAGCTGCGCGCCGTGGACGGCGATGTCGGTGATGCCCGCGCGGTCCTGGCCGAAGACGACCCGGCGCTGCAGCGTGGAGGTGGAGTTGTAGAGGTGCACGATCGCCTGCTTGGCGCCGCGCAGCGACTCGAAGGTCCGCTCGATCAGCTCGTCCCGGGCCTGGGTCAGCACCTGGACGGTCACGTCGTCGGGGACCAGGTCCTCCTCGACCAGCTCGCGGATGAAGTCGAAGTCGGTCTGGCTGGCCGCCGGGAAGCCGACCTCGATCTCCTTGTAGCCCATCCGCACCAGCAGCTCGAACATGCGCCGCTTGCGCTCGGGGGTCATCGGGTCGATCAGGGCCTGGTTGCCGTCGCGCAGGTCGACGGCGCACCAGCGCGGGGCGGCCGTCGTGGTCGTCTCCGGCCAGGTGCGATCGGGCAGCGGGACGGGCGCGAAGGGCGCGTACTTGCCGATCGGCATCGGCGAGGGGCGCTGGGGGTTGCGGGCGTGCGGGTGGTTCTCGTTCACGGGGGCTCCTCTGGCGGGCTGCGGACAGCTCCGGGATGCGGTCAGCTGGCGCCCGGGGACGCGCGATCACCGCGGCGAGGGGGCCGACCTAGGAGAGGGCCTCGCCGCGGCTGATAAGCAGGAGGCTGCCGCGCACGGGGCAACCGTAGCAGCGGGTCAGGCGACGTCGCAGCCGCAGGCGCAGGCCGGTGCGTGCCCGAGGTGCTCGTTGGAACCCTCCGCGTACTCGCAGCCGGGCGGGCAGGTGCAGCCGGTGCCCCAGTCGGGGTCGCCCAGGTCGCCGGCGGCGAGCCTCACGCGCCACACGGCCTCCCGTCGTTCCTGTTCACGCCGGAGGGCCGCCCATCGCCGTGCGGCGGCGCGTTCGGCCACGGAGTCGCCGGGGCGCTGCTGGTGGTGGTCGTCGGCCGTGCCCTGCTGCCTGCGCCAGGAGTCGCGGGTGCGACGGTCCCGGTCGAAGGTGAAGTCGGGCTGGCCGCGGGTGTACCGGTGGGGGCCGTACCACCAGCCTTCGTCGCCGTGTCGGGTGTCCAGGTGGGCGGGGAAGTGACGGCCGCCGCGATCCCGGACGGTGGCCGGGGACATCGGTGTCACCTCGGCCCCCTGCGCGTCCAGCAAGACCAGTCGGAGCCGGGCGAGCGAGACGATGCGGCTGAGCTCGCCGACCCCCAGGTCGCCGCGGCCGGTCTCCGCCCGCCCGAGCCGATCCCGGGACACGCCGGCTGCCGCGGCCAGCTCCCGCTGCGACATGTCGGCCAGCCGCCGCACCCGGCGCAGGAGCCCCGCCACGTCGACGCCCCCGCCACTCCGCGCAGCCGCAGCCGCAGGTTCATTCACCTGCTCCAACTCCCGCCCCCGCCCCGACTCCGGCACTCGCACCGGTTCTGGCTCCGGCAGGGGCTCCGGCACGGGCTCCGACTCCGGCACTCGCACCGGCAAGGGTTCCGGCACAGGCTCCGACTCCGGCACTCGCACCGGTATTGGCTCCGGCAGGGGCTCCGGCACGGGCTCCGACTCCGGCACTCGCACCGGTACTGGCTCCGGCAAGGGCTCTGGCTCAGGCACGGACCGAGCGTGGCGACCCATCCGCCCGCTGACACCACCCGCTCGAGAACTGTGGACAGACCCTTCCCGAGCGAGTGGCGTTAGAAGGGTTCAGAGCAGTAGTGCTCTGGCTGCACTGCTGCACCAGAGCACTACTGGCCAGGGACTGCCTGTGGCGCAGGGGACCTGCCGCATCGCACCTGCCGCTTGGACCTGCCGGGGGCATTCGGACCTGCCGTTGGGCTTCGGCCCTGCCGTGGGCTTCGGCCCTGCCGTGGGCTTCGGCCCTGCCGTGGGCTTCGGCCCTGCCGTGGGCTTCGGCCCTGCCGTGGGCTTCGGCCCTGCCGTGGGCTTCGGCCCTGCCGTGGGCTTCGGCCCTGCCGTGGGCTTCGGCCCTGCCGTGGGCTTCGCCTGCCGTGGGCTTCGGCCCTGCCGTGGGCTTCGGCCCTGCCGTGGGCTTCGGCCCTGCCGTGGGCTTCGGGCCCGCCGGGGTCCTTCAAATCTGCAGTGGCCCGCCGCGGACCTGCCGTGCGGTCCAGACCTGCCGTGCGGTCCGGACCCGCCGTGGGCGCCAACGTGCTGCGCGGGAGCGCGCCGCGAGTCGCAGGCCTGCGCGGATCGGGATCTGCCGCTTGCCCGGGGCCGTCTCGGCGGAGGACCTGCGGCGCCGGACCCCTCCGGAGGCGGTCTCGTCCGGCGGACGGGGGCAACCGGCGCACGGCTTGCAGGTCCCGCCCACGAGCCGCCGACGACCTGCCGTGCGGGCGTGGGTCGGCCATGTCCCGCCGGTAGCCTGAGCCCGTGGCCTTGGTGGTACAGAAGTACGGCGGCTCCTCCGTCGCGAACGCCGAGCGCGTCAAGCGCGTGGCCGAGCGCATCGTCGAGGCGAAGAAGAACGGTGACGACGTGGTCGTCGTCGTCTCCGCCATGGGTGACACGACCGACGAGCTCCTCGACCAGGCCAGTCAGATCACTGCTGACCCACCGGGTCGCGAGCTCGACATGCTGCTGACCGCCGGTGAGCGCATCTCCATGGCCCTGCTGGCCATCGCGATCTCCACCCACGGGTACGAGGCCCGGTCGTTCACCGGCTCGCAGGCCGGGGTGATCACCACCTCCAGCCACGGCAAGGCGCGGATCATCGACGTCACGCCGGGGCGCCTGCGGGACGCCCTCGACGACGGCTCGATCGTCATCGTCGCCGGCTTCCAGGGCGTCAGCCAGGACACCAAGGACGTCACCACCCTCGGACGCGGCGGCTCGGACACCACCGCCGTGGCCGTCGCGGCGGCCCTGCGCGCCGACGTCTGCGAGATCTACACCGACGTCGACGGCGTCTTCACCGCCGACCCGCGGATCGTCCCGAACGCCAAGCGGCTGGAGACCATCACCTACGAGGAGATGCTCGAGCTGGCCGCCTCCGGGGCGAAGGTGCTCATGCTCCGCTGCGTCGAGTACGCCCGCCGGTACGGCATCCCGGTGCACGTCCGCAGCTCCTACTCACAGCTCCCCGGCACGATCGTGGCCGGCTCGATGGAGGACCTCACCGTGGAACAGGCGATCATCACCGGCGTCGCGCACGACCGGAGCGAGGGCAAGATCACCGTCTCCGGGGTGCCCGACCGGCCGGGTGAGGCAGCACAGATCTTCCGCGTGCTCGCCGACGCCGAGGTCAACATCGACATGATCGTGCAGAACGTCTCCACCGAGGCGAAGCTGACCGACATCTCCTTCACCCTGCCGGTCAGCGACGGCCCCACGGCCATCGCCGCCCTGGAGCGGGTCAAGCACACGGTCGGCTACACCGGCGTCAGCTTCGACCAGCACATCGGCAAGGTCTCCCTGGTGGGCGCCGGCATGCGTTCGCACCCGGGGGTCTCGGCCAAGTTCTTCGGCGCGCTCGCCGACGCCGGGGTGAACCTGGAGCTGATCAGCACCTCGGAGATCCGCATCTCCGTGGTCTGCCGGGACACCGACGTGGACCTCGCCGTCCGCGCCGTGCACGACGCCTTCGACCTCGGCTCCGACGCGGCCGAGGCAGTGGTCTACGGAGGGACCGGACGATGAGCCGCCCGCTGCACCTGGGGATCGTCGGCGCGACCGGTCAGGTCGGCGTGGCCATGCGCTCGATCCTGGCCGAGCGGGACTTCCCGCTGGCCTCGATCCGGTTCTTCGCCTCCGCCCGCTCCGCCGGCAGCACCCTGCCCTGGGGAGACGGGCAGGTCGTCGTCGAGGACGCCGCCACCGCCGACCCCACCGGGCTGGACGTCGCGCTCTTCTCCGCCGGTGCCACCACCTCACGCGCGCAGGCGCCGCGGTTCGCCGCCGCCGGGGTCACCGTCATCGACAACAGCTCCGCGTTCCGCCGCGACCCGGCGATCCCGCTGGTCTGCAGCGAGGTCAACCCCGGTGACATCGCGCTGGCCGCCGAGGGCCGGATCATCGCCAACCCGAACTGCACCACGATGGCCGCGATGCCGGTGCTCAAGCCGCTGCACGACGAGGCCGGGCTGACCCGCATCGTGGCCAGCACGTACCAGGCGGTCTCCGGCTCCGGTGTGGCCGGCGTCCGCGAGCTGCACGGGCAGGCGCTCGGCACCGTGGAGAAGGCCGACGAGCTGGCCTACGACGGGTCGGCCGTGGCCTTCCCCGCGCCCGCCGTGTACGTCGCCCCCATCGCGTTCAACGTGCTGCCGATGGCCGGCTCGATCGTGGACGACGGCAGCTTCGAGACCGACGAGGAGCAGAAGCTCCGCAACGAGAGCCGCAAGATCCTCGGCATCCCCGAGCTGCGGGTCTCCGGCACCTGCGTGCGGGTGCCGGTCTTCACCGGGCACTCGCTGTCGCTGAACGTCGAGTTCGCCGAGCCGCTGTCCGTGGCGCGGGCGACCGAGCTCCTGGCCGGCGCACCCGGCGTCCAGCTCTCCGACGTCCCGACCCCGCTGCAGGCCGCCGGCACCGACCCCAGCTACGTCGGCCGGATCCGCCAGGACGGCGACCGCGGACTCGCGCTGTTCATCAGCAACGACAACCTGCGCAAGGGCGCCGCCCTCAACACCGTCCAGATCGCGGAGCTCATCGCCGCCTCCCGCTGAGGTCGGTCTCCTCGGGCAGGATGGCGCGGTGACGTCCGAGCTGCCCGTGCCCGAGGGGCAGCCGCGGCCCGGGGCGGACCTCTACACGCTGCGCGGGATGATCGAGGTGGAGCTCGCGCTGGCCGACGGTGTGCCGGTCGACGCCGCCCACGCCCTGCTCAGCGACGCCGCCGTCCACGCGTTCGGACCGCGCTGGTACGAGTGGCTGACCGACGCGCTGGCCGCGGAGGGGCGGGACCCGGCGGAGTTGCCGGTCGTGCTGACCGACGACCCGCTCGCCGAACGGGTCCTGGAACTCCTCCACGCCCGGATGGCCGCCGACGACGAGGCGCCCGACCCGCCCGGTGCGGAGTTCGGCTGGTACGCCTACGCCCCCGGCGACCCGAGGGGCAGCCGGGGGCGGTACCGGCGCGCGGTCACGCGGCGGCGGGGAGAGCGCCCGCCAGGCGCTGCTCACCCCGCCGCGTCCCCGCGTGGCCGGCCGGCGCAGGGGCCGCTAGGGCGCCACGTGGCGCAGCGCGAAGGAGAGCGCCACCTCCACCTGCCGGATCGTCTCCTCGATCACCAGGGAGCCGTGGCCGGCGTCGAAGCGGTAGACCTCGTGGTCCTTGCCGCGCTCGGTCAGCGCGGCCAGGTAGTTGTCGATCTGGCGGATGGGGCAGCGCGGGTCGTTCGCGCCGGCGACGACGAGCACCGGAGCGGCGACCGCGTCGACGTAGGTGATCGGCGAGAAGCGCACGTAGACGTCGCGCACCTCCTCCGGTGAGCCGCCGAAGAGCGCGCGGTCGTAGGCCCGGAGCCCCTCCATCTCGTCCTCGTAGGCAGCCAGGTAGTCCGCGACCGGTACCTCGGCGATCCCGGCCGACCAGCGCTCGGGCTGGGTGCCCAGGCCGAGCAGCGTGAGGAAGCCGCCCCACGAGCCGCCGGTGAGGATCGTCCGGTTCGGGTCGACCACGCCCTCGGCGACCAGGGCGTCGTAGACGGCGCCGACGTCCTCCAGCTCGGTCAGCCCCGGTCGCCCGGTGAGCGCGTCGCGCCACTCGCTGCCGTAGCCGGTGGAGCCCCGGTAGTTCACGTGCACCACCGCGTAGCCGGCGTCGACGTAGGCCGCCCGGCGGGCGCGGTAGGAGTCGTCGTCCTGGGACTCCGGGCCACCGTGCACCAGGAAGGCGGTCGCGAACGGGCCTTCCCCGGCGGGCCGGACGAGCAGGGCGTGCACGTCCCCACCGGGGCCCGGCACCCAGCGGTCCTCGACCGGGTAGGCGGCCGGCGGCGTCTCACCGGGCGCGGCCAGCACCACCGGGCCATCGGCCCGGCGGATGACCGGCGGCAGCTCGGCCGACGACCAGGCCAGCTCCACGGTGCCGTCGGGTCGGGCGGTCGCACCACGGACGACGCCACGGGGGGTGTCCAGCTGCTCCAGCGACCCGGAGGTCAGGTCGTAGCGGTACAGCTCGCTGCGCGCGGCGTGGTCGTGCCCGACCAGCAGCGCCGAGCCGTCCGGGTACCAGCCGGCGGTGACGTCGCCGGGCAGGTCGAGGACCAGCTCGGTCTCGGTATCGGTGGCGATGTCCCAGATCAGCAGCTCCTCGCGGCCGCGACGCTCGTGACCCACCAGCAGCCGCTGGTCGCCGGCGGAGGGGGAGAAGCTCAGCGCGTGCAGTCCGCGGCCCTCGCCGTCCCACTTGTCGGCGACGAGGGAGAGGTCGGCGGTGCGCAGCACGCGCAGCGCCGGGTAGCGCGGGTCGCCGTGCTCGGAGTGCGAGAAGACCAGCAGCGAGTCGTCGCGGGAGAGCGCGTCCACCCCTGCGGTGTCCGGCGAGGAGTAGAAGACCGTCGGCGTGCCGCCGGCGGGGGCGACCCACAGCTCGCTGCCGTCGTCGGTGGAGCGGCCCACGGCGGTGACCGTGTGCCCGAGCTCCAGCCCGGCGGGGTAGGCCGGGCCCACCTCCGGCAGGGCCACGGCGTCCGGCCCGCCGGCGAAGGGCTGGGTCATCCAGACGCCGAACTCGTCGCCGTCGGTGTCGGCGAACCACCAGATCGTCTCGCCGTCGGGGGTCAGCGTCGCGGCCAGGGTGCCGTTGGGCCGGTCGGTCACCTGGCGGTGCGCGTCCGTGTCCCGGTCCCAGGCGTACTGCTCCATGACGCCGCTGGCGTCGGAGGCGTACAGGCTGCGCTGCGGGGCGTCCTCGGCCCAGTCGGGCAGGCTGACCCGGGGGGCGCGGAACCGGGCCTGCCAGCGCGCGGTGACCTCCTCGGGGAGGGCGGGTGCGGGCGGCTTCGACGAGGGCTCGGCGGTCACCGGGTCATCTTCCCCCTGCGCCGGCGCCGACCTCCGCGGCGGGCGGCCGGCCGGCGGCCGGCCGCTCGACCCCGGCGTCGCGGACGTCGCCGATGAGCTGCTCCAGCACGTCCTCCAACGCCACCAGGCCGAGCACCCGGTCACCGTCCCGCACCAGCCCCAGGTGCGCGCCGGAGCGGCGCATCTCCCGCAGCACCTCCGGCAGCGGCTCCGCCGGGGTCAGCGCGACGAAGTCGATCACCGCCTGGGCGGGCACGGGCTGGTCCCGGTACGTCGGGCCGCTGCCCAGCACGTCCTTGACGTGGACGTAGCCGACCAGTGCGCCGCTGTCGTCGCGCATCGGGTAGCGGCTGTAGCCGTACTCGGCGACGACCCCCTCCAGCTGCCGGGGCGTGGAGTCCCGCGGCACGGTGACCAGGGAGTCCGGCGGCAGCAGGACCGAGCTGACGTCGTGCTGCTCGAAGGTGAGGGCGCCGGCGGCGAGGTCGCTGACCTCGCTGCCCAGCAGCCCCTCCCGCCGCGACTGGGTGATCATCGACTGGATCTCGTCGTGGTCGAAGCTGGCCGAGACCTCGTCGGTCGGCGTGACCCCGAACAGCCGCACGAAGCCGTTGGCGACGGTGTTGAAGAACCAGATGAACGGCTTCAGCACCCGCACCACCACGGCCAGCGGGGGGCCCAGGGCGATCGCGGCCCGGTCGGGACCGGCGATGGTGATGTTCTTCGGCACCATCTCGCCCAGCACCATGTGCAGCACGGTGACCAGCGAGAGGGCGATCACCAGGGCGATCGGGTGCAGCAGCGCCTCCGGCGCCCCGACGGCCTCCAGCGGGACCTCGATCAGGTGCGCGACCGCGGGCTCGCCGATCGCGCCGAGCCCCAGGGAGCACAGCGTGATCCCCAGCTGCGCGCCGGCCATCATCTGGCTGACGTTGCGCATCGCGACCAGCGTCTTCTGGGCGCGCGCCGAACCGGCCTCCGCGCGCGGCTCGATCTGGTCGGCCCGGGCGGAGACGAGCGCGAACTCGGCGGCGACGAAGAACGCGTTGCCCAGCAGCAGGAGGACCAGGACGAAGAGCGCCAACCCGTCGCTCATGCCTGGGCCGCCTCTCGTACGGGGTGGACGGCGGTGGCGCCGGCCGGTCGGGTCGTGTCGTCGGGCGGTGCCTCGTCGTCCTCGGCCGGGACGGGCGTGGCCCGCAGCCGCGAGACGCGCCGTCCCTCGATCTCGTCGACGGTGAGCCGCCAGCCCTCGATCTCCACCGACTCACCCCGCTCCGGCAGGCGGGCCAGCCGCTCCACGACGAACCCGGCGACCGTCTCGTACCGGCCCTCGGGCACCGAGACCCCCGTGCGCTCCCGCAGCTCGTCCGGGCGCAGCAGGCCGGAGAGCACCCAGTCGTCGGCGTCGCGGCGCAGCTGGCGCAGGGGCCGGTCGGTCTCGTCGGTGATCTCGCCGACCAGCTCCTCCACGATGTCCTCCAGCGTCACGATGCCGTGGGTGGCACCCCACTCGTCGACGACCAGGGCCAGCTGGAGCCCCTGCTCGCGCAGCAGGTCCAGCAGCGGGTCCAGGTGCAGGGAGGAGGGGACGGCGAGCACCGGCTCGGCCAGCTCGCCCGCCGTGCGCTCGAGCCGCTCCTCGTCGGGGACGGAGACCGCGTGCTTGACGTGCACCACGCCGGTCACCTCGTCGAGGTCGGCACCGTAGACCGGGAAGCGGGAGTTGCCCGACCGGATGGCGGCGTCGATGACGTCGGCCGCGGTCGCCGTCGAGCTCAGCGTCCACAGCCGGGTGCGCGGCGTCATCACGTCGGTGGCGAACTTCTCGCGGAGACCCAGGGAGCGGGCCAGCAGCCGGGCGGCGACGGGGGAGAGGTCGCCCTCCTCGGCCGAACGGCGGGCGACCGCGGCCAGACCCTGCGCGTCACGGGTGTCGTCGAGCTCCTCGCGGGGCTCGAATCCCAGCCGGCGCACGATCGCGTTGGCCAGCCGCTGCAGGGAGCGCACGACCGGCCCGGCGACCGTGGTGAACAGCCGCATGCCGGGCGCGACCAGCGAGGCGGTGGGCAGCGGCCGGGCGATCGCCAGGTTCTTGGGCCCCAGCTCGCCGATGATCATCTGCAGGAACGTGGCCAGGAAGATGGCCAGCGCGATGGCGATCGGGCTCGTGGCGTTCTCCGGGAGGCCGATCGCCTCCAGCACCGGCTCGAGCAGGCCGCCCAGTGCGGGCTCGGCGAGGAAGCCCACGACCAGGGTGGTCAGCGTGATGCCCAGTTGCGCGGCGGACAGCTGGGTGGACAGGCCCCGCAGGGCCGTCACGACGCCGGCCGCGCCGGTGTCCCCGGCCGCTGCCGCCTCCTGGGCCTTGCCTCGGTCCACCGTGGTGAGGGAGAACTCGGCCGCGACGAAGAACCCGGTGAGCGCGGTCAGCACCACGGCCGCCAGCAGGAGCAGCCATTCGGTCACCGTGGGGCAGGTGCCCTCGCCGGCCCCGGCGGAAACCGTGCGCGTGAGTGACGTGGACCCCTGGAACGCACTCAGGGACCGCCGGGTCGGCGGTCCCTGAGTGGATGGTCGGGGTGACAGGATTTGAACCTGCGGCCTCGTCGTCCCGAACGACGCGCGCTACCAAGCTGCGCCACACCCCGAGGTGCGTCGAGAACTGTACTCGACGCCCACGGGCTCCTCGTAGGGGCCCACCGTGAGTGGGTGGAGACCCTGTCGAGGGCGGCTGGGCGGGGCCTTCAGCCGGCGGTCCGGGCGACCAGGGTCAGCAGGGTGGCCTCTGGCGGGCAGGCGAACCGCACCGGCGCGTACGGACTGGTGCCCAGCCCGGCCGAGACGTGCAGCCAGGTGCCGTTCGGGGCGGCGGCGGAGGGCTCCGCCCACCGGTGCAGCCAGCGCACGTGCTCGCGGTCGATGCCGCAGTTGGTGACCAGGGCCCCGTAGAACGGCACCCGCAGCTGCCCGCCGTGCGTGTGCCCGCACAGCAGCAGGTCGTACCCGTCGGCGGTGAACCGGTCGAGCACCCGCGGCTCGGGGGAGTGCACCAGCCCGATCCGCACGTCGGCGGTGGGGTCCGCCGGGCCGGCGACGTCGTCGTAGCGGTCCAGCTTCAGGTGCGGGTCGTCGACGCCGGCCAGCGCGATCCGCACCCCGCGCACGGTCAGCGTCCCGGTGTGGTTGGTGAGGTCCAGCCAGCCCCGGGCGGTCATCCCGTCGCGGAGCTCCCGCCACGGGAGCTCGTCACCGTGCACCCGCTTGTGCTCGGTCTTGAAGTACTTCAACGGGTTCTTCGGCCGGGGCGCGAAGTAGTCGTTGCTCGCCAGCACGAACGCGCCGGGGAGCTCCATCAGCGGCTCCAGCGCCCGCAGCGTCGCGGGGACGGCGTCCATGCCGGCCAGGTTGTCCCCGGTGGTGATGACGACGTCCGGGTGCAGGGCGGCGAGCCCGGCGACCCAGGCCTGCTTGCTGTGCTGGCCGGCGGTCATGTGCAGGTCCGACAGCTGCAGGACGCGGAGCGGCCGTGAGCCCGGTGGCAGCACCGGGACGTCGAAGCGCCGCAGCGTCCAGTGGGTGCGCTCGACGAGGCCCGCGTAGGCGACGGTCGCGGCGCCGGTGGCCAGCAGGGCGGCAGGGACGGCGGTGGTCGCGCGCATCCCCTGAGCCTAGGGGGAGGGGAACTGTGTCGTCCCGGCCCGGGCGGAGGTGGCAGGCTCTGCACCGTGCCTGAGCTGAAGGACCGACTGCGCGCCGACCTGACCACCGCCATGGAGGGCCGCGACGAGCTGCGCACCGCGACGCTGCGCATGGTGCTCGCCGCCGTGACCGCCGAGGAGGTCTCTGGCAAGGAGGCCCGCGAGCTGAGCGACGAGGAGGTGCAGACGGTGCTGCGCCGGGAGGCGAAGAAGCGCCGTGAGGCCGCCGAGGCATTCGGCGGCGCCGGCCGCGCCGACCAGGCCGAGCGGGAGAAGGCCGAGGAGGGGGTGCTGGCCACCTACCTGCCCGCCCAGCTCGAGGACGCCGACCTGACCGCGCTCGTCGCCGACGTGATCACCACGACCGGTGCGGCCGGCATGAAGGACATGGGCAAGGTCATGGGCGCCGTGCAGGGCCGGGTGGCCGGTCGGGCCGAGGGCGGCCGGGTGGCCGCCGAGGTGCGCCGACAGCTCGGCTGAGCGAAGGGGCAGGCCCAGCTCGGCTGAGCGAGGAGACCGGGCCAGCTCGGCTGAGCGAGGAGACCGGGCCAGCTCGGCTGAGCGGAGGGGCCTGGCAGTCCGGGTGAGCGGTGAGGCAGGGCGCGGGCAGCGCCCCGGAACGGCAGAGGGGCCGGGCCCGCAGGCCCGGCCCCTCTGCCGTTCGTCCGGTCAGCCCGGCTGCCCGTCCCCGTTCAGGTCGGGCTGCGGAGCCGCCGGGTCGGCCGGGGGAGCCGCCTCGGTGGTCGGCGCCGCGGCGGTCGACGGTGCCGGCTCGACGACCGGCGCGGGGGCCGGGGCCGGCGAGCTCGCCGGGCTGGTGTCCCGGCTCGACGACCGGTTCCAGCGCCGCGACTCGCGGTCGTCGCCGTCGTTCGAGGACGAGGACGAGGACGAGGGCCGGGCGCTCGTGGGCGGTGCGTCCACCCCGCTCCCGGCGTACTTCGGGTCGGCCGCCGGGAAGGCGGCGGTGGGCTGCCCCGAGAGGATCGGCAGCATCGCGTCGTGCCAGATGGTCGCCGGGCGCCCGCCGCCGTAGCCGCCGACGCTGTCGATGCCGGTCGGGCGGAACACCATGACGCTGGCGGCGTACTCCGGGGTGAACCCGACGAAGGTCACCGAGTCGTTGTTGTTCACCGTGCCGGTCTTGCCGGCGATCTGGTGGCCGGGGACGTAGGCGCGTGCGCCGGTCTGCATCGGGTTGCCCGGCTCGACGTCCTTGCGCAGCATCTGGGCCAGGGTGTTGGCGAGGCCGGGCTCGACCACCTGCTCGCACTGGTCCCCGGGGACCACGGGCTGGCCCTCGTCGTCGGTGACCGGCTCGCCGTTGCGGTCGACGATCTGCAGGACCGGCTTCGGCGCGCACTTCACCCCGCTGGCCGCGATCGTCGCGTAGGCGTTGGCCAGGTCGAGCGGGCTGACCCCGTCGGTGCCGAAGGCGAAGGAGGGCCGGTTCTCGTCGATGATCTTCTGCGCCGGCGTCTGGGTCACCGAGTAGTCGAAGTTCATGCCCAGCCGCTCGGCCATCCGGACGGCCGGCTCGATGCGGCCCAGCGCGTCCTCCAGCGCCAGGAAGTAGGTGTTGGAGGACATGTAGAGCGCCTGCGTCATGGTCAGCGTGTTCGGGTAGTTGTTCCCGACGTTCTCGACCTCGTAGGGCTCGTACTCCGCCGTATCGGTGTTGAAGCCCTGGTAGACGCGGCTCCGGTAGGGCTCGCTGGTGGTGATCGTGTGACTGGCCGGCAGCCCCTGCTCCAGGGCGGCCGCGGCGACGAAGGTCTTGAACGTCGACCCGGAGCCCTTGGTGGGGATGGTGGCGAAGTTGACCGACTCGCAGCCCGCGGCCGGGTCGCCGCAGCCGAACCGCCGGTTCACGCTCATCGCCATCACGTGCCCGGTGCCGGGCTCGATCGCGTCGTAGACCCCGACGATCGGGTCGCCCATGCCCTGGGTCGCGAGCACGGCCTGGTCGCCGGCGACCTGCATGTCCGGACGCAGGGTGGTCTGGATCGTCCAGCCGTTGTCCTTGATGTCGTCCATGCTGAGCCCGAGGGCCTGGGTCAGGTAGCTCATGACGTAGTCGCAGAAGAAGCCGCCGATCGCGGCGTCGATGCACCCGTTCGGGGCGTTGCCGCCGGGGGCCAGCGGGATCGGCGCGGCCGTGGTGTCGGCCAGCTCCTGGTCGGTGATGTGCCCGAGCTGGTGCATCCGGTTCAGCACCTGGTTGCGCCGCTCGGTCGCCTCCGCCGGGTAGGAGATCGGGTCGAACTTGGGGCTCTGCACCAGCCCGGCGAGCACCGATGCCTGCGGCAGCGTCAGGTCGATGGCGTTCACGCTGAAGTACTTCTGCGCGGCCGCCTGGATGCCGTAGGCGCCCTGGCCGAAGTAGGCGATGTTCAGGTAGCGGGTGAGGATCTCGTCCTTGGAGTACTCCTCCTCCAGCGCGAGGGCGAGGCGGGCCTCCTTGAGCTTGCGGCCGACCGACTCCTCCTCGGCGGCAGCCCGCTCCTCCGCGTTGTCCGCGGTCTGCAGCAGGGTCTGCTTGACCAGCTGCTGGGTGAGCGTGGACCCGCCCTCGAGGACGGCCCCGGCGGCGACGTTCTTCGCCAGCGCGCGGGCCGTGCCCTCCACGTCCAGCCCGTTGTGCTGGTAGAAGCGCGAGTCCTCGATGTCGACGATCGCCTGCTTCATCACGTCGGAGATCTGGTCGTGCGTCACCGGCGTGCGGTTGTTGTCGTAGAACTGCGTGATCGGCTGCCCGTCGGCGGCCACCATGGTGGCGTTGCCGTTCGGCGTCTCGTCGGTGAGCTCGACCGGGAGGGCGTCGAGCAGGCTGGCGGAGTTCCGGGCGGCGAGCCCGGTCCCCCCGACCCAGGGCAGCAACATGGCAGCGACCAGGGCGCCGGCCACGACGATCGTGGCGGCCAGCTTGACCAGGGCACCGAGCGGAGAACGCGCAGAGTCGGACATCGCAGGCCAAGGTACCTGTCCGGCGGGCCTGCGTCCCCTGCCTCGGACGCAACTCGCGGAGCACCTGAGGACGACGCGCGGAGCGGCCTGCCGAGGACGTCGGCAGGCCGCTCCGCGCGGCCGTCAGGAGGTCTGGTAGCGGTTCGCCCGCTTGAACGTGCCCATGTCGTTGAACCGCACGCCGTTGGCGGCCAGGACCGGGTGGATGTCCCGCTCCATGAGCTGCCGGACGTAGAACGGGTCGGCCACGTAGAAGTGGTGGATCGGGTGGGTGCTGCCGAAGTTCAGGCAGAAGACCTGGAAGGGGACCAGGTACCAGCGGTTGAAGACCTGGGTCTGCTGTAGGACGTTGCCCTGCTCGACGTCCCCCTGGTAGTGCATGTTGCTGCTGATGAAGTGCAGGCAGAAGCCCCGCCAGACGTTGGGGCCGACCCACACCACGGTCAGCACGGTCAGCGCGTGCAGCCAGGTCGCGGGCACCTCGGCGCCCAGCCAGCTGGCCAGGTGCAGGCCGAGGAACGCGTACCAGATGGTGATCGCCACCGGCGTCAGGCCGAGGCTGGCCTTGAGGATGGTCCGCCGCCAGAGCGCGTCCTCGGCGTCCTTCGGCCTGGTGGTGACGATCCGGATCAGCGCCGGCACGTACGGGTCGAGCAGGCTGTAGAGCCGGACGGCGCCCCACGGCTTGCCGTTGGTGATCGACACCTCCTCGATGTCGTCGGGCAGGCCCGAGTACGCGTGGTGCCGCAGGTGCAGCCGGATCCGGTAGACGGGGTTGATCGTGTAGGGGCGGATCGCCCAGACGCCGAAGAGCAGCGCGTACCGCACGGCCTTGCGGCGGCGGAAGTAGAGCGCGTGGATCAGGTCGTGCTCCACCTCGTGCCCGACGGCGGCGAAGGCCGCCGACAGCAGCAGGGTCACGTACCAGGGCAGCACCCCGGTCAGGTACAGCGCACCGCTGCCGGTGAAGCCGAGGACGGCGACGGCGAAGGCGGTCAGCCCGAGGGCGTCCTGGTGCCGCAGCACCGGGTGCTCGCGCCGAAGCTCCTGCGACCGGCGACGGATGGCGCTGGTGATGACCCGGGTGCGGGCCTTGTCGTCGGGGGAGAGCCCGGCGGTGTCGACCGGGATCTCGACGGGGAGGTCGGCGGCGGGGACGGCGGTGCCGGTGCCGAAGAGGCCGGCCGGCTCCGGCGACGTCGTCGCGGTGGTGCGGTCGAGCTCGGGTGCGGTGCTCATGCCTGGTGTGTCATCCCTCCGACGGAACGGTCGGGCGGACGCTAACGGAGCGTGACGACCGCGACCAGGCCCGGGGATGACGTGCGCACGAACGGGTGACCCGGCCGTCTCTCCTGCCCCTCCCGCCCCGCGGGAGGGGCGGGGTCAGCCGGCCTGGGGGCGGATCGGCAGCACCCGGCTGCGCGGCGTCCCGGTCCCGGTGTCGCCCTCCTCGGCGAGCAGCGCCTCGCCCATCACCCGCAGCCCGTCCAGGTCGTGCACGTCCCCGGCGGCGGCTGGCACCGTCCGGACCGGCACCTCCGGGTGGGCGCTGGTGAACCGGTCGGCCAGCCGCTGCTCGCGGGTGGCGACCGTCATCCGCTCGGCGTGCACCCGCAGCGCCCCCGCGGCCAGCTTCGAGCCCGGGCCCCCGGCCTCCGCGACCGCCTCGGCGGCGCCCTCGGCGCGGGTGGCCGACAGGGCCGTGGTGGCCGGCGGGTGGGTGCGGTTGAGCACCAGCCCGGCCAGCGGCATGCCCTCGGTGGAGAGCCGGTCGACGAAGTACGAGGCCTCCCGCAGCGCGTCCGGCTCGGGGGCGGCGACGACGACGAACGACGTCCCGGGCTGGCGGAGCAGCTCGTAGGTCGCGTTGGCGCGCTCCCGGAAGCCCCCGAACATGGTGTCCAGCGCGGAGACGAAGGCGGAGATGTCGTTGAGCAGCTGGCCGCCGAGGATCTTGCTGATGATCCGGCTGAACAGCAGGAAGCCGGCCCCCACGAACCGCACCCCGGCCCGGCCGCCGGCCCGCGCGGGGGCGGTCAGCAGCCGGATCATCGTGCCGTCGAGGAACCGGCTCATCCGGTTCGGGGCGTCCAGGAAGTCCAGCGCCGACCGGGACGGCGGGGTGTCGACGATGACCAGGTCCCAGCGGTCGCTGGCCCGCAGCTGCCCGAGCTTCTCCATCGCCATGTACTCCTGCGTGCCGGCGAAGGAGGAGGAGAGCGCCTGGTAGAAGGGGTTGTCGAAGATCACCTGCGCCCGCTCGGGCGTCGAGTGCGCGGCGACGACGTCGTCGAACGTCCGCTTCATGTCCAGCATCATCGCGTGCAGCTCACCCGGGGCACCGGGCGTCTCGACCAGCCGCGGTTCGTTGTCCAGCTCGACCAGGCCCAGCGACTGGGCCAGCCGGCGGGCCGGGTCGATGGTCAGGACGACGACCTCCCGCCCCGCCTCGGCCGCGGCCAGCGCGAGCGCCGCCGAGGTGGTCGTCTTGCCGACACCGCCGGAACCGCAGCAGACGATGATCCGCGTCTCCCGGTCGCTGACCAGGGCCGCCAGGTCCAGCGGCGGTGCCGGGGTGGGCCGCCGTGGCGGCTGGGCGGCGGTCACGCCGCGACCTCGGTGCGCAGGTGCCCGTCCAGCCGGTCGGCCAGCTCGAACAGGCAGCCCAGGTCGATCGGGGACGACGACAGCGGCAGCTCCACCAGCGGGCGGCCCAGCGCCTCGACGTCCCCGCGCAGTGCGTCCTGGGAGATCCACCGGCGGGCGTGCTCGACCGCCTCGGCCACCAGCCCGTCCGCCAGCCCGTCGATCCCGGCCAGCTGGGCCGCGGTGAGCGCGGGCTGCAGGTCGGCGCCGGTCAGCCGGCCCTCGGCGGTGCGGGCGATGCTGGACGCCGGCAGGAGCGGTTCCGTCGCCATGTTGACGATCACCGACCCGACCGGCAGCCGGGCCGCGGTCAGCTCGGCGATCGCGTCCGCGGTCTCCTGGACCGGCATGTCCTCCAGCAGCGTCACCACGTGCACCGCCGTCTGCGGCGAGCGGAACACCGCCATCACCCCGTCGCTCTGCGCCCGGATCGGGCCCGACCGGGCCAGCCCCGACACCTCGTTGGTCACGTTCAGGAACCGGGTGATCCGGCCGGTCGGCGGTGCGTCGACGACGACGGCGTCGTAGACCGGGCGGCCGTTCTCCCGCCGGGTCACCGCCTCCTTGATCTTGCCGGTGAGCAGCACGTCGCGGAGCCCGGGCGCGATGGCGGTGGCGAAGTCGATCGCGCCCATCTTGCGCAGCGCCCGGCCGGCCCGCTTCAGGTTGTAGAACATGTCCAGGTACTCGAGGAAGGCCGCCTCGACGTCGATCGCCAGCGCCTTCACCTCCCCGCCACCCCGGGCGACGGCGACCCGCCGCTCCTCGTAGGGCAGCGGCGGGGTGTCGAAGAGCTGGGCGATGCCCTGCCGTCCCTCGGTCTCCACCAGCAGCACGTGGCCGCCGTCGGCGGCCAGCGAGAGGGCGAGGGCCGCGGCGACGGTCGTCTTCCCGGTGCCTCCCTTGCCGGTGACGACGTGGCACCGCACGGGCACCGATCCTGCGCGCGACGGTTCCCGGTGCACGGGCTCTGGGCTCACCCGCACCAGCCTACGAGCGGTGACGCACTCCGGCGCGTCCCGGCTGCGCTAGCGTCGCGGCATGAGTGATCAGGCCCGTCGTACCTGGGAGTACGCCACCATCCCGCTGCTGACCCACAACACCAAGGCGATCCTGGACTCCTGGGGCGTCGACGGCTGGGAGCTGGTGACCGTCGTCCCCGGACCGGGCGGTGGCGACCAGCTGGTGGCCTACCTCAAGCGCCCGAACAGCTGAGGCACCGATGACCGCCCCCGTCTCCTGGCACGCGCGGCTCGCCGAGCTCGGCGTCCGGCTGCCCCCGGTGGCCGCCCCGGTCGCCGCCTACGTGCCGGCCATCCGCACCGGCCAGCTGGTCTTCACCTCCGGCCAGCTGCCGTTCGTCGACGGCGGGCTCCGCCGCACCGGCAAGGTCGGCGGCGCCGTGGACATCGAGGACGCCGCAGCCGACGCGAAGGTGTGCGCGCTGAACGGGCTGGCCGCGATCGACGACCTCGTCGGCCTGGACTCCGTGGCCCGGGTCGTGCGGGTCGTCGGCTACGTGGCCAGCGCGGAGGGGTTCTCCGGCCAGCCGCGGGTCGTCAACGGCGCCAGCGAGTTCCTCGGCCGCGTCTTCGGCGAGGCCGGCCAGCACGCCCGCAGCGCCGTCGGCGTCGCCGAGCTCCCGATGAACGCCCCCGTCGAGGTCGAGCTCACCGTCGAACTGAGATGACGCCGTGAGCTCGCCTGCCCCTGTTGCGATCCGGCAGGCGGCGACGGTGCTGTTGCTGCGGGACGGCGCACCCGGGCTGGAGGTGTACCTGCTCCGGCGCACGCGGGGGATGCCGTTCGCCGGTGGGATGACCGCCTACCCCGGTGGTGGGGTCGACGACCGGGACGGCGACACCGAGCTGGCCTGGGTGGGGCCGCCCCCGGCCCACTGGGCGAGCGCCTTCGGCTGCGACGAACGACTGGCCCGGGAGCTGGTGTGCGCCGCCGTCCGGGAGACGTTCGAGGAGGCCGGCGTCCTGCTGGCCGGTCCGGCGGACGGCTCCGGAGCCGTGGTGCCCGACGTCTCCGGTGACGACTGGGAGGCCCAGCGGCAGGCCCTGCTGGGCCACGAGCTCTCCCTCGCCGAGCTGCTGGCCGGGCGGGGGCTGGCGCTGCGGGCGGACCTGCTGCGGCCCTTCGCGCACTGGATCACCCCGCCCCCGGAACGGCGGCGGTACGACACCAAGTTCTTCGCCGCCCTGCTGCCCGTCGGCCAGGAGGCGCGGGACGTCTCCGGCGAGGCGGACGAGGCGGTGTGGACGACGCCGGCCGCCGCGCTCGCCGAGCACGCCGCCGGCACCCGGCCGATGCTGCCGCCGACGATCCACACGCTCGGCCAGCTGACGCCCTTCGCCGACGCCGCCGCGACCCTGGCCGGCTCCCCGCCGGCGCCGCTCGAGCCGATCAGCCCCACCTTCGAACAGGGGCCGGACGGCAACTACGCGGTGCTGCCCGACGGCACCCGGATCCGGATGGTCACGCCGCTTCCCTCGTGATCCCGTCGCTGGGGTCTGTTCAGGTCGGCTGTGGTCGCCCGGTCCGCGACGTGCGAGGGCCCCGTCCGGGGAACCGGACGGGGCCCTCGTCAGCGCTGTGGGGTCAGCGGGCGCGGCGGCGGAGGCGTTCCTCGTCGAGGACGACGACCGACTTGCCCTGCAGCTGGATCCAGCCGCGGTGCACGAAGTCGGCCAGCGCCTTGTTCACCGTCTCGCGGGAGGCGCCGACCAGCTGGGCCAGCTCCTCCTGCGTCAGGTCGTGCTTGACGCGGAGGCCGTCGGTCTCCCGGCTGCCGAAGCGGTCGGCCATCTGCAGCAGCGCCTTGGCCACCCGGCCGGGGACGTCGGTGAAGATCAGGTCGGCGACCGAGTCGTTGGTGCGCCGCAGCCGACGGGCCAGCACCCGCAGCAGCTGCTCACCGATCTCCGGGTGCGCGGTGATCCACGGGCGCAGCATCTGGTTGGGCATCTTCGCCAGGCGCACGTCGGTGACGGCGGTGGCCGTCGCGGTGCGCGGGCCGGGGTCGAACACCGACAGCTCACCGAACTGGTCGGAGGGACCCATCACGGCCAGCACGTTCTCCCGGCCGTCGGGCGCCCGGCGGGAGATCTTCACCTTGCCGGACAGGACGACG
The DNA here is from genome assembly GCF_011758655.1 of Modestobacter marinus. Taxonomy (NCBI): domain Bacteria; kingdom Bacillati; phylum Actinomycetota; class Actinomycetes; order Geodermatophilales; family Geodermatophilaceae; genus Modestobacter; species Modestobacter marinus. The sequence goes on along the minus strand of NZ_JAAMPA010000001.1, from coordinate 706,065 downwards.
TAGAGGCTGTCGCCCGACTCGCCCTCGTTGAAGACCACGCGACCGCGGGGGAGCGTCACCGTCTCCAGCGCGCTCGCGACCGGCTCGGCAGCCTCCTCCGACAGCCCCTGGAAGAGACCGGACTGGGCAAGGACCTCGTCCACGTGCACCTCTCGCAACGTCCTCACGGGTGCGATGGCGACCCGCGTTACTCGGAGAGTCTAGGGCCTGTGGCCCGCCTCACCAGTGCACTCCGTCACGAGCCTGCCCACTCTGAGTGGCAGCGGAGCGCCGACGGCTTCCTGACGTGCACTTCGTGTGCCTGGAGCTCAGTCCTCGTCGAGCGGGTCGACGTCCTCGTCGGCCGGTCCGTGGGCCGACTCGGTCAGCGCCGGGCGGGGGGCGCTGCGCGCGCGGCCGCGGCGGCGACTCCGCCAGCGGCTCATCGCCCGGCGGATGCCGGAGTTGGCCAGCGTGCCCACCTCGCCGGGGGTGGCGGAGCCGAGGAAGTCCTCGACCTCGCGCTGGGAGGTCGGGCGCCGCAAGGGCTCCTCGACCCGTTCCATCACCAGCAGGAACGCGATCAGCAGGGGCGGGAAGAGGATGACGATGAGGGCGACCACGTGCACCTCCTCGGGAGGACGACCCCGGCGGGGAGGCCGGGTGGGGGACCAGGTCGTCGAGCGGCCGGGGACGTCCGCGGTCACCGACCGGGTGGACGTCAGCACCGAGTATGACGGGCGGTGGCTGTCAGACGGGACGCCTACCCTCACACGCGTGTCCCGGCCCGCCACCTCTCCCGACGTCCCGCCGGCCTACACCCGGCCGGCGCGCGCCCGCCGTCCTGCCCGCGCGGCCCGGCTGGGCGTGTCCCCGTTCGACCCGGAGGAGAGCCCGTTGGCCCGCACCCGCCGGGCCCGGCGGATGGCCCGCGAGCTGACGGTCATCCACCCCGACGCGCACTGCGAGCTGGACTTCACCACCCCGCTGGAGCTGCTGGTGGCCACCGTCCTGTCGGCGCAGACCACCGACAAGACGGTCAACAAGGTCACCCCGGTGCTGTTCGCCCGCTACCCCGACGCCGCCGCCTACGCGGGGGCCGACCGGGCCGAGCTGGAGGAGGTGCTGAAGCCCACCGGCTTCTTCCGGGCCAAGGCCAACTCGGTGATCGGCCTGGGGCAGGCGCTGGTCGAGCGGTTCGACGGCGAGGTGCCCGGCCGGCTCGCCGACCTGGTCACCCTGCCGGGGGTCGGCCGCAAGACCGCCAACGTGGTCCTCGGCAACGCCTTCGGCGTGCCGGGCCTCACCGTCGACACCCACTTCGGCCGGCTGGTCCGCCGGTTCGGCTGGACCGCGGAGGAGGACCCGGTCAAGGTCGAGGCCGAGATCGCGGAGGTGATCCCGAAGAAGGAGTGGACGATGTTCTCCCACCGGGTGATCTTCCACGGGCGGCGGGTCTGTCACGCCAAGAAGCCGGCCTGCGGGGCCTGTGGCCTGACGGCCTGGTGCCCGTCCTACGGGATCGGCCCGCTCGACCCCGAGGCCGCGGCCAAGCTGGTCAAGACCCCGGCCGCCTCGGACACCGAGTGAGCCGGGCACTGCGCGCCCTGGGCGCCATCGGTCTCCTGGCGGGCGTGCTCACCGGCTGCTCGTCCGAGGAGGCGGCGCCCGAGGAGACCGTCGCGTCACCGGCGGGCAGCGACGTGGGCTCGGTGGAGACCGACCTCGAGCCGTGCCCGGAGCAGCCCGAGGTCCCGGCGGCCGAGAGCGACCTGCCGGCCACCGTCTTCGAGTGCTTCGGCGGCGGCACCCTCGACCTCAGCCGGGCCCCCGGGGTGCCCACCGTGCTCAACCTGTGGGCCAGCTGGTGCGCCCCCTGCCGGGAGGAGCTGCCGCTGGTCCAGCAGCTCGCCGACACCGCCGGTGACCAGGTGCGGGTGCTGGGCGTGGTCTCGGTCGACCGCGTGCCCGCGGCGGCCTCCTTCGCCGACGACGCAGGGGTGACCTTCCCGAGCGCGTTCGACGCCGACGGCGAGGTGATGACCGGGATGGGGGTCAACAACCTCCCGTACACCTTCTTCCTGGCCGCCGACGGGTCGGTCGCCCACGTCCAGGTCGGCCCGGTGCACTCGCTCGAGGAGTTCCAGGGGCTCGTGGCCGAGCACCTCGGGGTGCAGCTGTGACCGTCTCCGCCGAGGAGCTCCCGGAGCTGCCCGAGCACCTGCAGCGGCTGGTCGCCAACGCCGGCCAGCTGCCGCTGTGGCACCGGCACGGCCAGGCCTCCGACAGCGCCCGGCGCTCGGCGGTGCTCATCCTCTTCGGCGAGGGCCCGGCCGGGCCCGACGTGCTGCTGATCGAGAAGTCGGCGCACCTGCGCAGCCACGCCGGTCAGCCGGCCTTCCCCGGCGGTGGCGCCGACCCCGGCGACGACTACCCGGTCGGCACGGCGCTGCGCGAGGCCCACGAGGAGGCCGGCGTCGACCCGTCCGGCGTGCGGGTGCTCGCCACCCTGCCCGCGCTGTTCCTCGGGCCGTCGGACAACCTCGTCGTCCCGGTGCTGGGCTGGTGGGACGACCCCCGCGACGTGACCACCGGCGACCCGCGGGAGGTGGCGCGGGTCGCCCGGGTGCCGCTGAGCGAGCTGGTCGACCCGGGCAACCGGTTCCGCGTCCGGCACCCCGCCGGTTACGTCGGCCCGGCGTTCGGGGTGGCCGACATGGTGGTGTGGGGCTTCACGGCAGCCCTGCTGGACGCCGTCCTGGAGGCCGCCGGGCTGCACCAGCCGTGGGACGACCGTGACGTGCGTCCCCTGGCCGTCCCGCCGGTGCGGCCCGGTGACGTGCCGGCGGAGCCCGTCGACTCCGACGTCGCCGACCGCGCCGCGCCGACGGTGGCCGAGGACACCGGCCTGAGCAGCTCCGCGCGTACCGTTCCAGGGCGATGACCACGGCCCGCTCCGCTGCCGGAGGCGCCCGACGCCACCGGCCCGCCCGTCCGCTGGCCGGCCCGCTGCTGGCCCTCACCCTCGCCTCGGCGCTGCTCGCGGGGTGCAGCTCCGAGCCGGCGCTCCCCGAGGTGGAGCGCGTCGCCGGCGCCGAGGCCGGTCAGGTGCAGACCGCCGCGGACGGCGTCCAGGAGATCACCGTGGAGACCGGCGACGACTACGTCTTCACCCCCGCCACCTTCACCGTGGCCCCCGGCGAGGTGCGGCTGACGCTGCTCAACTCCGGGGAGCAGATGACCCACAACCTCCTCTTCACCGAGGGAGCAGGCCCGGCCGAGATCACCGAGCAGATCCCGGTGCTCGGCCCGGGGAAGAGCGAGACGATCGAGTTCACCGTCACCGAGCCCGGTGAGTACCCCTTCGAGTGCAGCTTCCACGTGGCACTGGGGCAGGTCGGCACGATGACGGTGAGCTCCCCGGGATGACGGCGCAGGGAGCGGGCGGGCCCGCGATCGACCGGGGGCGCTGACCATGTCCCTCGTCGACCTCACCCTCATCGTGCTCGCGCTCGTCTTCGCCCTCTCCGGCTTCCGGCAGGGCCTGATCATCTCCGCCACCTCGTTCGTGGGGTTCTTCGGCGGTGCCGTCGTCGGCGCCCAGCTCTCCGGGCCGATCGCCGACGACCTGGCCAACTCCTCGGTGACCCGGGTGTTCGTCGCCCTGGTCGTGGTCCTGGCCGGCGCGCTGCTCGGCCAGCTGCTGGCCGGGCTGATCGGCAGGGCCGTGCGCAGGTGGATCACCTGGGAACCGGCCAAGGTCGTCGACTCGGTGGCCGGGGCGGTGGTCTCCGCCCTCGCCGTCCTGCTGGTGGCGTGGATGGTGGCCATCCCGCTGGCCAGCTCCCCGTTCCCCGGCGTGGCCGGGCAGGTCCGCCAGTCCTCCCTCGTCCAGGCCGTGGACCGCACCGTGCCCGACCAGGTGCGCACGCTCTACGACTCGCTCCGCGAGGCGATCGACCGGCAGGGCCTGCCCGACGTCCTGGACCCCCTGACCCCCACCCAGGCGCGCGACGTCCCGGCGCCGGACCAGGCGCTGCTGGCCAGCCCGGTGGTCGACCAGGTGCGCGACTCGGTGGTGCAGATCCGGGGGATCGCGGCCTCCTGCTCCCGGCAGATCGACGGCTCCGGCTTCGTCTTCGCCGACGACCGGGTGATGACCAACGCGCACGTGCTGGCCGGCGTCACCGACCCCACGGTCATCGCCGAGGGTGAGGCCTACGACGCCGTCACGGTGTACGTCGACGAGGCCACCGACGTGGCCGTGCTCGCCGTCCCCGGGCTGCCGCAGGAGCCGCTGGAGTTCGCCGCCACGCCCGTCGACACCGGCGCCGACGCGATCGTCATGGGCTACCCCGGCGGCGGGCCCTTCTACGTCGGACCGGCCCGGGTGCGCGACCGCGGGGACATCAGCGGCCCGGACTTCCGGACCACCCGCACCGTGCAGCGCGACGTGTACGCCCTCTACGGGCAGGTGCGGGCGGGCAACTCCGGTGGCCCGCTGCTCGCCTCCGACGGGTCGGTGCTCGGCGTGGTCTTCGCCTCGGCGATCGACGACCCGGAGACCGGCTACGCGCTGACCGCCCAGGAGGTGGCCGAGGCCGTGACGGTCGGTGGGGCGGCGGTCGCCGAGGTCGACACCGGCGCCTGCGAGTAGGAGGACCCCGCCCTCCTCATCCCTCGCGAGCTCGGGACGAGCCTCTGGACGGGGCCAGGGGCGGCCGGGCCCCAGCGCGGGGGGCTCGGTGCGTCAGTGGGCCCAGGCGGCGATGGCGGCGGTCACCTCGTCCGGGGCCTCTTCGTGCGGGAAGTGCCCCACGCCGGGCAGCTCCCGCCACTCGTAGGCGCCGGCCACGTAGCGGCCCGACCCCTGGGCGGTCGAGGTCAGAACCACCGGGTCGAGTGCCCCGTGGAGCTGCAGGGTGGGCGCGGTGACGGGGGCGGCCATCCGCCGGGCGAAGCGCCACCCGTCCGGGCGCAGCTGCGAGCGCCCGGCCCAGCGGTGGTACTCCATCGCCCCGTAGGCCGCCTGGGGGATGCGGCTGGCCGACCGGTACCGGCTCACGGCCTCGGCGAAGTCGGCGGTGTGCACCCAGGAGGGGCCGGCCCAGCGGCGCATCCACTCGGCCACCGGGTCGTCGTCGGGCCGGGTCAGGCGCCGTTCGGGCAACCGGGGGAGCTGGAAGGGCAGGGCGTGGGCCAGGGCCCGCCGCTGCCGGGGGTCGGAGACCGAGCTGCGCAGCCGGCGGGGGTGTGCCGCCGAGACGACGACGAGACTGCGCACGCTCCGGGGGTGCAGCGCGGCCATCGTCCAGGCGACCAGGCCGCCCCAGTCGGCGCCGACGACGACCGCGTCCTCCTCGCCGAGCGCCCGCACGACCGCGGCCGCGTCGGCGGCGGCGGTCGGCAGGTCGTACCCGCGGGGCGGCTTGTCGCTGGCGCCGTAGCCCCGCAGGTCGGGGGCGACCACCCGGAACCCGGCGGCGGCCAGCCCGGTCAGCTGGTGCCGCCATGACCACCAGAACTGCGGGAACCCGTGCAGCAGCAGCACCAGCGGGCCGCTGCCGGCCTCGGCGGCGTGCAGTCGGACGCCGTTGGCCGAGACGTCCCGGTGCGCCCACGGCCCCGGGAGCAGGACGCTGGTGGCGTCGGGCCGCTCCGCGGGGACCGTCGCGGCGATCCCTGGCCGGGGCTCGTCGGCCCGGGGCGCCCCGCGCCCGGTGAGCCGGCGGGCCCCGTCGCGCAGGTTCAGCGCAGGGGGGCGTGCGCGTCCTGGCGGACGACCTGGCCGTTCCGCACGGTGGGCAGGTCGTGGGTCCGCTTGCCGGGGGCCTCACGACGCATGACGTCGGGGAGGTCCTGCAGCGTCTCGATGGTGCGCTCGGGCTTCTTGATCTTCTTGACCAGTCGCCACCCGACGAAGCCGACGATCGCCGCGATCAGCACCAGCAGCGCGAACACGATGAGGAACGCCGCCCACCGGGGGAGCCACTCGGCGAGCAGCTCGGCGAGGAAGAAGAAGAAGAAGAACCCGGCGAAGGCCAGCATCACGCCGGCTGCGGCGAACGCCGCGGCGCCGGCTCCTCCGCGCTTGACGGAGGCACCGACCTCGGCCTTGGCGAGCTCGATCTCGCCGCGCACGAGGGTCGACACGTCGGCCATCGCGCTCTTGGCGAGCGTGCCGACCGAGGGCTCGGCGGGCCCGGCGGGACGCCCCGCCAGCGGAGTTGCCCCGGCGGGACGACTCACCGGCGGAGTCGTCGAGACACTGTGGGCCACGAATGGCTCCTCCCTGGTCGGTGCCGATCGGACGACGCGGCACGTTGTTGTCCCGGTGATCGTGCCGCATGCGCGTCCCGGCCGCCGTCCCGGATGCCCCGAAGGGGTCTCCGGGGGTGCGTGACGCACCCCCGGAGACCCCGTCAGGTCCGTCCCTGGACTGCCCCGTCGCAGCCGCCCGCCCCGACCTCGCCACGTGGCACGGTCAGGCCCCTCGCAGGGCCCGCTGCGAGCGTTCACGTGGTGCGGTCAGGCCCCTCGCAGGGGCCCGCCGCGAGCGTGCACGTGGCGAGGTCAGGCCCCGTCCAGGGGCCCGGCCCGAGCTTGCGAGGGTCGGGGAGGACGGGGTCCTTCGTCAGTCCTCGCTGGGCGCGGCCGGGAGCTTGGAGCTGATCAGGTCCATGACCGAGGAGTCGGTCAGGGTGCTGACGTCGCCCAGCTCGCGGTTCTCCGCGATGTCCCGCAGCAGCCGGCGCATGATCTTCCCCGAGCGCGTCTTGGGCAGCTCGGCGACGACCATGATCTGCCGCGGGCTGGCGATCGGCCCGATCTCCTTGCGGACGTGCTGGCGCAGCGCCTTCACCAGGTCCTCGCCGGAGTCCACGGCGTCCCCGCGCAGGATGACGAACGCCACGATGCCCTGTCCGGTGGTCGGGTCGGTGGCGCCGACGACCGCCGCCTCGGCCACCGTCGGGTGGCTGACCAGGGCGGACTCGACCTCGGTGGTGGAGATGCGGTGCCCGGAGACGTTCATGACGTCGTCGACCCGGCCGAGCAGCCAGATGTCGCCGTCCTCGTCGAGCTTGGCGCCGTCGCCGGCGAAGTAGACGCCCTGGCCGTACCGGCTCCAGTAGGTGTCGACGTACCGCTCGTCGTCGCCCCAGATGGTGCGCAGCATCGACGGCCAGGGCTCGGTGAGCACCAGGTAGCCGGTGGCGCCGGGCTCGATCGGCTTGCCCTCCTCGTCGACCACGCTGGCCGCGATGCCGGGGAAGGGGCGCTGGGCCGAGCCGGGCTTGAGGGTGGTCGTGCCCGGCAGCGGGGTGATCATGTGCGCGCCGGTCTCGGTCTGCCACCAGGTGTCCACGATCGGGCAGCGGCCGCCGCCGATGTTCTTGTGGTACCAGAGCCACGCCTCGGGGTTGATCGGCTCACCGACCGAGCCGAGCAGCCGCAGCGAGGAGAGGTCGAAGCCGGCCGGGACGTCGTCGCCCCACTTCATGAACGTGCGGATCGTGGTCGGTGCGGTGTAGAGGATCGTCACCCCGTACTGCTGCACGATCTCCCACCAGCGGCCCCGGTGCGGGGTCTCCGGGGTGCCCTCGTACATGACCGAGGTCGCCCGGTTGGCCAGCGGCCCGTAGACGATGTAGCTGTGCCCGGTGACCCAGCCGACGTCGGCCGCGGTCCAGAAGACGTCGGTGTCGGGCTTGAGGTCGAAGGTCGCCCAGTGGGTGTAGGAGACCTGGGTGAGGTAGCCGCCGGAGGTGTGCAGGATCCCCTTGGGCTTCGCCGTCGTGCCCGAGGTGTACATGATGTAGAGCGGGTGCTCGGCGTCGAAGGCCTGCGCCTCGTGCTCGGCCGACTGGCCGGCGACCAGCTCGTGCCACCAGACGTCGCGGCCCTCGGTCCACTCGACGTCGGTCTCGGTGCGCTTGACGACGAGCACGCTGCGCACGCCCTCGGTCTTGGTCAGCGCCTCGTCGACGTTCGGCTTGAGCGGGCTGGGTGCGCCGCGCCGGTAGCCGCCGTCGGCGGTGATGACGACCTTCGCGTCGGCGTCGGTGATCCGGCTGGCGAGGGCGTCGGGGGAGAAGCCGCCGAAGACGACCATGTGGACGGCGCCGATGCGGGCGCACGCGAGCATCGAGATCACCGCCTCCGGGATCATCGGCAGGTAGATCGCGACGCGGTCGCCGGCGGTCACGCCGAGCTCGGTGAGCGCGTTGGCCGTGCGGCAGACCTCGTCCTTGAGCTCGGCGTAGGTCAGCGTGCGGGTGTCACCGGGCTCGCCGACCCAGTGGTAGGCGACCTGGTCGCCGTGCCCGGCGTCGACGTGCCGGTCGACGCAGTTGACCGCGACGTTGAGCTTGCCGCCGACGAACCACTTCGCGAACGGGGGGTTGCTCCAGTCCAGCGCCTGCTCCCAGGGCTCGGCCCAGTCGAGCCGGCGCGCTGCGTCCTCCCAGAAGCCGACCCGGTCGGCGGCTGCGCGCTCGTGGACGTCGGGTCCGGCGTTGGCGGCCGCGGCCAGCTCGGCCGGGGGCGGGAAGCCCCCCTCGGGCAGCTGGTCGGACAGGGCCTGGTTGCCCTCTGGCTGGCCGGTCGTCTCGCTCATGCGCACCTCCGTGGTCGGGCGCCGCCTGGTCTGCGCGGCGCTGCCTCGGTGCACAACCTATGGCCCCGGTCACGCTCCCGTCAGGTCCGTCCCACGCGGTCGGCGCCGGCTGGGCAGACTGGTCGGGTGACGGACGACGGTGCCCAGGCGCTCGTGGTGTCCCGGTTGCCCGGAGCCGCCGCGCTGGGGCTGCTCGCCCCGCCGTCGGCGACGCCCGTCCCGGGGCCGCTGCTGGCCGACCCGGCGTGGACGGCGCAGGTGCTCGCCACCCGCGCCGTCCGGCAGCGGACCGACGACCGGCGGGTGCTGGCCACCGTGTGGTGGTACTCGGTGTCCAGCGTGCTCCTCACCCCGGTGCTGGCCGGGCTGGTGACCGGGGTGGGGCTGTCGGCGCGGCTGGCGGACACCACGGTGCACGCGCTGGCCGGCGGCGTGCCCGTCGCGGCGACCACCCGCGGCGGCGCCGGCCCGGACCTGGCCGGTGACCTGCGGACGACGATCGGCGCGGTCGTGGCCGCGGTGGCCGAGGCCGGCGGGGCCCGGGAGCGGCCGCTGTGGGCGATCGCCACCGACTCGCTGGCCAACCGGCTGCTCGCCCTCGGCCGCGCGGTCGGCGACGTCGCCACGGTGACCGCGCTGGCCGGGCCGCTGGCCGCGGCGATCGGTGCGCCGCTGCCCGCGCCGCGCTACGTCGACGTCGGCCGGCCCGACGGCAGCGCGGCCCGGTTCACCCGGCGGGCGTCCTGCTGCCTGCTCTACCGGGTGCCGCACGAGGTGCTGTGCACCTCGTGCCCGCGCCGGGACCCGGCCGAGCGCCAGGTGCTCCTCGAGGACCTCGCCGAGCGGACGTGAGCGGGCCGGCTGTGCGCGGCACGGGGTGTGCGGCTCAGTCGGCGGCGCGGCGGGCCCGGTAGGCGGCCACGTGCTCGCGGTTGGCGCACGTGCTGTCGCAGAACCGCCGGCTGGCGTTCTTGGTGAGGTCGACCAGGACGTCGTCGCAGCCGGCGGCGGCGCAACGGCGCAACCGGTCGAGGGCGCCGGCGCGCACCAGGTCGGCCAGGGCCATGGCGGCCTCCACCCCCCACCGGTCGGCGACCGGGGCCTCCGGCCCGGTGGCGTGCACGTGGTAGCCCCAGTCGTCGTGCCGGACCAGCTGCGGCAGGGCGTTGCCCTCGCGCAGCAGCCGGTTGACGACGGCGACCACGCCGTCCTCGTCGGCGTCCCAGACCCCGGCCAGCACCGACCGCAGCTCGTGCACCGCGGCCAGCTCGGCGGCGTCGCCGGCCCGGCTGCCGGTGAACTGCCAGTCGTCGAGGAACGCGGCCAGTGCCGCCGGGTCGGGCAGTCGCTCCTCGCCGTCCCCGGTGGTGTTCACCAGCGCGGCGGCGCAGGCGATCCCCATCTCGGTGTCATGGGCAAACAGCATGTGACTCCTGTACTCCTCTGCTAGCGTCCCCGGTACAGGAGCGTACGTCCGTTGACTCCTGACAAGGAGGTGTCTGCCGTGCTCGACCGCCGGACCGGGCTGATCGGACTGCTGCTGGCCGTGGTCTCCGCGGCCGCGTTCGGCACCTCGGGGGTGTTCGCCACCGCGCTGCTGGACGCCGGCTGGACCGCCGGGGCCGCGGTGACCGCGCGGATCGCGGTCGCGTCGCTGGCGCTCGCCGTCCCCGCCCTGGCCCAGCTGCGGGGCAGGTGGTCGCTGCTGCGGGCCAACGCCGGCGCCGTCCTGGCCTTCGGCACGCTGGCCGTCGCGCTGCCCCAGCTGGCCTACTTCCTCGCCGTCTCCCGGCTGTCGGTCGGCGTGGCGCTGCTGCTGGAGTACTCCGGCGTGCTGCTCGTCGTGCTCTGGACCTGGGCGCGGCTGGGGCAGCGGCCCAGCCGCGTCACCGGCGCCGGGGTCGTGGTGGCCGTCGGCGGCCTGGTGCTGGTCCTCGACGTGCTCAGCGGCGCGCAGATCGACCCGCTGGGCGTGATGTGGGGGCTGATCGCCGCGGTCGGGCTGGCCTCCTACTTCGTCCTCTCCGCGCACTCCGACGACGCGCTGCCGCCGCTGGTCACCGCCTGGGCCGGGCTCGCCACGGGTGCCCTGGTGCTCGGCGCGGCCGCGCTCGTCGGCGTCCTCCCGTGGCGCACCGTCGCCGCGGACGTCGAGCTGGCCGGCCGGTCGACCAGCTGGGTGGTCCCGGTGCTCGGGGTGGCGCTGGTGTCCGCGGCGCTGGCCTACGCCACCGGGGTCGCCGCCGTCCGCCGGCTCGGCTCCCGGCTCAGCTCCTTCGTCGGGCTGAGCGAGGTGCTGTTCGCGGTGGTGGCGGCCTGGCTGGCGCTGGGGCAGCAGCCGAACGCCGTCCAGCTCGTCGGCGGGGTCGTCGTCCTGGCGGGGATCGTGCTGGTCCGGCTGGGCGAGGACCGCTCGCCGGCCGAGACCGCCGTCGTCGACCCGGTGCCGGCCGGTGCGGAGTCGGCGACGACGCCCGGGAGCTGAGCCGACGACGGTCAGCCCGAGGCGGACCGGGGCGCGGTGGTGTCGCTGATCCGGGGGAAGGGCGTGGTGGAGAAGACCGTCTCGACCGGCAGCTGGAAGAACTCCGCGATCCGCAGCGCCAGGTTCAGGCTGGGGTTGTACTCGCCGCGCTCGAGGTAGCCGATCGTCTGGTAGTGCACGCCGAGGGCGTCGGCGAGCTCGCGCCGGCTGACCCCCTGCTCGGCCCGGAGCAGGGCGATCCGGTTGAAGACGCCCTCGTTCACCCGCTCACCGCACCCACTGCAGAGCCGTCTCCCGTGCCGCCTCGACCGTCGACCCGGACTGCCGCCGGGCCATCCGGCGCAGCACCCGCGGTGCGACCACCAGGCCGGCCACCGTCCAGGCGCCGAGGACCAGCAGCATCGGGCCGGTCCGCCAGGAGTCTCCCAGCTCGCCGGTGACCGCCTCCGGGGGGAGGAAGGCCGAGCGCAGCCCGAGCCCGAGCCAGTAGACCGGGAAGACCTGGGCGACGGCCTGCACCCAGCCCCACATCGCCTGGATCGGGACGACGATGCCGGAGATGGCGGTGATCAGCAGGACCGGCAGCATCCCCCAGGTGCCCATCTTCTGGACGCCGGGCACCACCGAGCCCAGCACCATGCCCCACGGCATCGTGGCGAGCACGCCGAGCGCGATCAGGCCGAGGACGGCGAGCCAGCTGCCCGCGCCGCCGGGCACCACGCCGTCGAAGAGCAGCATGCTCGGGACGAGGACGACCAGCAGGCTGGGCAGCAGGGTCAGCGACTGCAGGGTCAGCTGCCCGGTGACGTAGCCCTCCATCCCGTGCGGCAGCGCCTTGTGCCGCAGCAGCGTGCCGTCCTCCCGCTCCATCGCCAGGGAGTAGCCCGGCCCGATCACCAGGCCGAAGGTGAGCAGCCCGCCCAGGATGCTGGGCAGCGCGAACGTCGGGTAGAGCAGGCCGGTGTCGCCCACCTCGTTGTCCCGGTTGAACCACAGGACGGCGAGGGTGATCACGCCGAGGAAGAGGTAGAAGCCCTGGTCCTGCGGGCTGCGCAGGCTCTGCACGAACTCCGTCCAGCCGCGGCGCAGGCCCTGGCGCACGGCCTGGCGGGAGGCGCTCACCGGGCCACCTCCGCCAGGTGCCGCTGCGGCCGGGACTCGAAGCGCTGCACCATCGCGATGTAGGTGTCCTCCAGGTCGGCCCGCCGCACCTCCAGGTCGGTGAGCTCGTCGCCGTGCTGGTCGAGCAGCCGGCGGACGAACGGGACGATGTCGTCGGTGGCGTGCACGAACTGCTCGCCGTCCCGCACCCACCGCACCTCGCTGGTGCCGGCCACCTGCCGGGTGAGCGCCGCCGCGCTGCCGTCGGCGACGATCCGCCCGTCGGTGAGGATGAGGATCCGGTCGGCGAGCCGTTCGGCCTCACCCAGGTCGTGGGTGGTGAGCAGGATGGAGGTGCCCTCGAGGTCGGAGAGCCGGTGCACCAGGTCGTGGAAGTCGCGGCGGGCCTGCGGGTCGAACCCGGCGGTCGGCTCGTCCAGGAAGAGCAGCTCCGGCCGGCCGATCAGCCCGACGGCGACGTCCAGCCGTCGGCGGCGCCCGCCGGAGAGGGTGGCGATCTTCCGGTCGGCCTCCTCGGTCAGCCCGACCGTGGACAGCAGGTCCTCGACGTCCCAGGGACGCGGGCGCTCGGGCGTCGAGTACGGCTCGTAGTAGCCCCCCAGGTAGCTGAGCAGCCGTCGCGGGGTCCACCGGGGGTGGTCCCGCCAGGACTGCAGCACCACCCCGACCCGGGCCCGCCAGGCGTCGTCGCCACGGGCCGGGTCGGCGCCCAGCACCTCCACCGAGCCGGCCGAGGGCAGCCGGAAGCCCTCCAGCACCTCGATCGTGGTCGTCTTCCCGGCGCCGTTGGGGCCGAGCAGGCAGACCACCTCGCCCTGCCGGACGTCGAAGTCGACCCCGCTCAGCACCTCGTGGGTGCCGTAGGCCATCCGCAGGCCCCGGACCCGGACGGCGGGCAGATCGCCCGGTGGGCCCAGCTGGGGAGGCTCGGGGAAGGCGGGGGAGGGGGGGACCGCGGCCATGACGCACCACTCCTGGAGCAGGGAGGAGCTGACGGCGGTGATAGTAGGGCTGCTACATCGAGAGCACCAGTGCTCTGCGCGCCGGTCGTCCCGTCAGCCGGCCCCGACCCGGCGGACCCAGCGGGCGATCTGCTCGGCGGTCTCCTCGGTGCGGGTCAGGGCCACCATGTGCCCGGCGCCGGGCAGCTGGACGAGCTCACCGTCGGCCAGCTCCGGCATGAGCTCGTCGATCTCCTCCTGCGGCACCTCCGGGTCGTGGTCGCCGTGCACGACCAGGGTGGGCACGGTCAGCGCCGAGGCGTACCGGACGCCGTTGGTGCTCACGCTGGCCAGCGTCGTGCGGGCCAGCGGCACCCGACGGCTGCCCATGAAGTCCTCCCGCACCTGGGCGACCGCGTCCGCCGGCGCGCCCGGCTCGAAGGCGAACTGCCGCACCAGCCAGTCGGCCAGCGGCTCGATCGGCCGCACCCGGTTGGCGACCACGGCCACCAGGCGCAGCGTGTACAGCCAGACCCGGCGGACCAGTCGGCGAGCCACCGGCGGCAGGTCGCGGGCGAGCCCGGGGGCGGTGACGCCCGAGCCACCGGAGCCGGCGAACACCACCCCGCTGATCCGGTCCAGCCCGAGGTCGCGGGCGTGCACGACGATGATGCCGCCGCCGAGGCTGTTGCCGACCACGACCGCCTGCTGCCCGTCGGGCACGACCTCAGCGAGCACGGCCGCCAGGTCCTGGGCGTGCGCCTCGAGGCTGTAGTCGTCGGCGGGGGCGTTGCCGCTGCGCCCGTGGCCCCGGAGGTCGTACCGGACCACCCGGTGGCGGTCGGCGAGCAGCTCGGGGACCCGGCCCCAGGAGTCGGTCGTCATGCCCAGGCCGTTGACGAGGACGACGACCGGCCCGTCGGCCGGGCCCTGGGTGCGCAGGGTGAGGACGGTGGCATCCGAGGAGACGACGTACGGCATCGGACCAACGTAACCGCGCAGCGGGCCGGTGGCCCGGTGACGCCGGGCGGCCCGAGGCTCACCTGCCGTCGTGCTGCGGGTGCGTGTCGGCGCGCCGGCCCCAGGCCAGCACCAGCCCGCCCGCGACGGCCGAGCCGAGCATCCCGGCGAGCAGGTCGAGCACCGTGTCGGTGTAGCCGACGTTCATCGAGGAGGGGGACAGCCGCTCCATCACCAGCTCGTAGAACTCCCAGACCACGGCCGCGGTGGTGCCGACGAGCACCACCCACAGCACCGGTGCCGCGGAGCGCAGGCGCGGGGTCTGCCGGCGGACGTCGGGGAGCAGCCGCTGGTGGACGAGGGCGAAGTAGACGACCGCGGCCAGGCTCCCGGGGGTCAGGAAGTGGACCAGGAGGTCGAACTGGTCGATCTGGCGGTACCAGTGCCGGACGGCTGCCCACGTCGACAGCAGCAGCAGGACGGCGAACGCCCCGGCGAAGGGCAGCGGGACGTCGCTGGTGCGCACCGCGACCATGACCGCGGCGATGAGGCCGAACCGGATGGTGGCGTCCCAGTTGCCGGAGACGGCCATGACGACGGCGCTGACCAGGGCGACGACGACGGCGACGTCGAACACCCAGCGGGCGACGGTGCGCGGGGAGCTCATGGGCACCGGGGTATCCGGGGCCGGCGGCGTCTAAGCGGGAGGCGCCGTGGCCTCCTGAGCGGGCGCCCCCGGGACCTCCTGAGCGGGCACCCCCGATGCGTTCTGAGCGGGGACCCCCGGGACCTCCTGGGCGGGCACCGCCGGGGCCGACAGCCCGACGACGTCCCCGACCACCCAGACGGCGGGCGGTCGGACGCCCTCGTCGGCGATGGTCCGGGCCAGCCCGGCGAGGGTGGTGCGCAGCGTGCGCTGGGCCGGGGTGGCGCCGTCGCTGACCACGGCGACCGGCGTCTCCGGCGACCGGCCGTGCTCGACCAGGGCGGCGGAGATCGCCGGGGCGGTGTCGACCCCCATCAGCACCACGACCGTGCCGCGCAGGCGCCCGAGCGCCGCCCAGTCGACCAGCGACGCCGGGTGCCCCGGCGGCACGTGCCCGGAGACGACGACGAACTCGTGGGTCATCCCGCGGTGGGTGACCGGGACCCCGGCCAGGCCGGGCACGGCGATCGCACTGGTCACCCCGGGCACGACCTCGACCGGGACGCCCGCCGCGGCGCACGCCTCGAGCTCCTCGAAGCCACGGCCGAAGACGAACGGGTCGCCGCCCTTGAGCCGCACCACCCGGCGACCGGCCAGCGCGTGCGACACCAGCAGCTCGTTGATCTGCTCCTGCGCCATCGAGCGCCCGCGCGGCAGCTTCGAGGCGTCGATGACCAGCACGTCGGCGGGCAGCGAGGCCAGCAGCCCCTGCGGGGCGAGGTGGTCGGCGACGACGACGTCGGCCGTGGCGACCGCCTGCCGGCCGCGGACCGTCACCAGGCCGGGGTCGCCCGGCCCGCCACCGACCAGGACGACGCTGCCGGCGGCCACCGAGGGGGTGCGGGAGGCGCGGTCGGCGATGGAGCCGTCGGTCAGCCCGGTCAGCACCGCGTCCCGCACGCCGACGGCCCGCTGCGGGTCGCCGCCGCCGTGCACGCCGATGACCAGGTCGCCCTGCCGGCCGACCGCCGGGGTCCAGACGCTGGAGGCGCCGCGGTCGTCGGCGCGGGCGCAGAAGACCCGGTCGCGCTCGGCCTCGGCGGCGACGGCCGCGTTCACGTCCGGGTCGTCGGTGGCGGCCACGGCGTACCAGGCGCCGGCCAGGTCGCCGTCGACCCAGCGCCGCGGGTGCCAGGTGACCGAACCGGGCGCGACCAGCGCCTCCAGGGCCGGGGTGACCTCGGGGCTGACCACGGTGACCTCAGCGCCGGCCTCCAGCAGGCCGGCGACCCGGCGGTGCGCGACCTGGCCCCCGCCGACGACGACGACGCGGCGCCCGGCCAGGCGCAGCCCCACCGGGTAGACGGTGCCCGGGCTCGGAGAGGCGGTCACTTCTCGGTCACACCCGCGGAGTCGAAGGTGGCGACGTCGCGCAGCGCCCGGGCCGCGCTGGCCACCAGGGGCAGGCTGAGCAGGGCACCGGTGCCCTCGCCGAGGCGCAGGTCCAGCCCGAGCAGCGGGCGCAGGCCCAGGGCGTGCAGGGCCAGGCCGTGTCCCGGCTCGGCCGACGTGTGACCGGCGAGGGCGTGCTCCAGGGCGGCGGGGCACAGCGCGGCGGCGACGAGCGCGGCCGCGCCGGCGATCACCCCGTCCAGCAGCACCGGCACCCGGGCGGCCGCGGCGCCGAGCACGAAGCCGGCCAGCGCGGCGTGCTCCAGCCCGCCGAGCTCGGCCAGTGCGGCGAGCGCCGCCTCGGGCGTGGCCGGGCGACCCGGCACCCGCGCCACCGCGCGGGTGACCACCTCGACCTTGCGGGCCAGCGTGGGGTCGTCGATGCCGGTGCCGCGGCCGGTCGCCGCGGCCGGGGCCGCGCCGGTGAACGCGCAGACCAGGGCCGCCGACGCGGTGGTGTTGCCGATCCCCATGTCGCCGGTGACCAGGCAGCCGTGCCCGGCGGCGAGCGTCGTCGCCACCTCGATGCCGACCTCCACCGCCTGCCGGGCCTCGGCGAGGGTCATCGCCGGACCGACCGAGAGGTCGGCGGTGCCGCGGCGGACGGTGCGTTCCAGCAGGCCCGCGGCGGGACCCACCGGGGTGGCCACCCCGACGTCGACCACGACCACCTCGGCGCCCAGCTGGGCGGCGAAGGCGTTGACCACGGCGCCGCCGCCGGCGAGGTTCGCGACCATCTGGGCGGTGACCTCCTGCGGCCAGGGGGTGACCCCCTGGGCGTGCACCCCGTGGTCGCCGGCGAAGACCGCGACCACGGCCGGCTCGGGCAGCGGAGGCGGGCACGCCCCGGCGGTGCCGGCCAGCTGCGCGGCGACGTCCTCGAGCACCCCGAGGGAGCCGGGGGGCTTGGTCATCCGGTCCAGCCGCTCCCGGGCGGCCCGCTCGGCGGCGGTGTCCCGCGGGGCGATGGCGGCGATGGTCGCGCCCAGCAGCGTTCCGGCGAAGGGGGTCGGGTCGGTGCTCAGCGGACCTCCTCGGTCGTGTCGATCGGGTCAAGGGTCTCAGCCAGCGCCGCAGCGAACGCACGGGAGGTCCCCGGGTCGCGTACGGCCACCCGCAGGTGGTCGCCGGTCAGGCCGGGGAACGTGTCGCCCCGGCGCACCGCCCAGCCCCGCTCCCGCAGCCGCTCGCGCACCCGGGCACCGCCCGGCACGCGCAGCAGCACGAACGACGACCGCGGCTCGGCCAGCACCTCGACGGTGCGTGGGAGCGCGGCGAGCAGCGCGGCCCGGTGCTCGGTGAGCTGGTGCGCCACCTCCTCGGCCTCGGCCCGGGCGGCCGGACCGGTGCAGGCGGACAGCGCGGCCAGCGCGGGAGTGGAGACCGGCCAGTGCGGTTGCTGCGCGGCCAGTGCGGCGACCAGGTCGGCGGGGCCGAGCGCGTAGCCGACGCGCAGCCCGGCCAGCCCCCAGGTCTTGGTCAGGCTGCGCACCACGAGCAGCCCGGGCAGGTCGCTGCGGCCGGCCAGCGACTCCGGCTCACCGGGCACCGTGTCGGCGAACGCCTCGTCGACCAGCAGCACCCGCCCGGGGCGGGCCAGGGCTGCGAGGTCGGCGGCGGGGTGCAGCACCGACGTCGGGTTCGTCGGGTTGCCGACGACGACGAGGTCGGCGTCGGCCGGCACCGCCGCCGGGTCCAGCCGGTACCCCGGACCGGGCAGCAGCAGCCGCTCCACCGGGTGGCCGGCAGCGCGCAGTGCGGCCTCGGGCTCGGTGAAGGAGGGGTGGACGACGACCGCGCGGCGCGGACGCAGCGCCCGCGCGACCAGCGTGAACGTCTCGGCGGCCCCCGCGGTGAGCAGCACCTCGGCCGGGTCGCGGCGGTGCGCGGCGGCGACCGCTGCCCGGGCCGGGCGCGGGTCGGGGTAGGCGGCGCTGGCCTCGACCGCCTCGTGCAGCACGGTGCGCAGCCAGGCCGGGGGCGCGTCGGCACGGACGTTCACCACCAGGTCCACCAGGCCGGGTCCGACCTCGGCGTCGCCATGGTGCCGGAGGTCGATGTCGTGGTGCCGGAGGTCAATGTCGTGGTGCCGGAGGTCGGTGTCGTGGTGCCGGAGGTCGGTGTCGTGGTGCCAGAGGTCGGTGTCGTGGTGCCGGAGGTCGGTGTCGTGGTGCCGGAGGTCGGTGTCGTGGTGCCGGAGGTCGGTGTCGTGGTGCCGGAGGTCGGTGTCGTGGTGCCGGAGGTCGATGTCGTGGTGGCGGAGGTCCACGTCGTGCTGAGAGATGTCGGCGTCGTGGGGCCGCGGGGCGGGGTCGAGGGCCACCGCCACGGTCACCCGGCCGTGCACCGTCTTTGCCACGACGAGCCGCCCACCCGCCAGCAGCGCCGCCGCCTCGGCGACCGACGCCGTGCCGACAGCGGCGGCGACCCGCGCCGACGGGGTGGGCACCGGGACGCCGGCCAGGGTGGCCGCCGGGTGCCCGGTCAGCGGCCAGCCGCGGCGCGCGGCGGCCTGGCGCAGCCCCGGTTCGGCGGCCCGGCTGTCCAGCGAGGCCAGCCGGACGGGGCCCTCCGGCGCCGGCAGCACCGCGTCCACGGCGGCCAGCACCTCGTCGGCGGTCACCCCGGCGCGTGCCCCGATGCCCACGACGATCACGCCGTGACCCCGGGGCGGTCGGGGAGCGCGGCCAGCAGCGCGTCGGCGTCGCGGGGGAGTGCGCCGTCGGGCAGCAGCCCGAGCGCCTGCAGCCGGGCGCCGACGCTGAGCGCCCACGGCCGGTCCAGCCGGGCCCGGGCCAGCAGCACGTCGTCGCCGAGGACGACGTCCGGTGCGCCCTGCACCACCCCGCCGTCCACCACGACGGCGACCTCGTCGGCCCAGCGCAGCGCCAGGTCGACGTCGTGGGTGCTCATCACGACTGTCGAGTCGGCCTCCTGCAACCGGGCGAGCGCGGCCAGCGCCTCGCCGACCGCGGTGGGGTCGAGCCCGGCGGTGGGCTCGTCGAGCATCAGCACGCAGGGCCGCATGGCGACCGCGCCGGCGATGGCGACCCGCTTCCGCTCGCCGTAGGAGAGCTGGTGGGTCGGGCGGCCGGCGAGGTGCGCCACGGCGAGCAGCTCCAGCGCCTCGGCGACCCGGGCACGGACCTCGGCCTCGGGCAGCCCCAGGTTCACCGGACCGAAGGAGACGTCCTGGGCGACGGAGGCGCTGAACAGCTGGTCGTCGGGGTCCTGCAGCACCAGCTGCACCGCCTGGCGGTGGGCGCGCAGGCCCGACCGGGTGGGGCGCAGCTCGGCGCCGTCCAGGGTGACCCGGCCGCGGGCGGGCGCCAGGGCCCCGGACAGGCAGCGCAGCAGCGTCGTCTTGCCCGACCCGTTCGCGCCCAGCAGTGCGAGCCGGCGGCCGGGCGGCACGGTCAGCGAGGCGCCGTCCAGCACCCGCGCACCCCGCTCGTACCCCGCGTCCAGGCCCTCGGCGGCCAGCGTCAGGTGGCTCATGCCGCCACCAGGCTCACGGTGACCAGGGCGGCCAGGCCGACGACGGTCGTCGCCACGAACCGCGCCGAGGAGGGCAGCACCTCCGGCAGCACCCGCAGCCCGGTCTCCATGCCCCGCCCGGCCAGCCCGTCGGACAGCCGGCGGGCCCGGTCCCAGGAGCGGGTCAGCACGGCGGCGGCCAGCATCCCCGAGGAGCGGTAGGTGTTGCGCAGGCCCGCGTGCCCCATCCGGGCGGCCTGCGCCTCGCGGATGGTCGACAGGCTGGTGAGCAGCACGAACAGCATCCGGTAGGTCACCGAGGCCACTTCCACCACGGCGTCGGGCACCCGCAGCCGGTGCAGCGCCGGCAGCAGGTCCGACATCGGCGTCGTCGTGGCCAGCAGCAGCACCGCGGCGCTGCCGGCGACCGCGTGGGCGACCAGCCCGCCCGCCTGCGCGGCCGCGTCCGGTGCCCAGCCGAGGCCGCCGTCCCCGACCTGGACGACGGCGGTCAGCGCCCCGATGAGGATGAACGCCAGCGGCAGCCGCACCGCGCGGCCGAAGGTGCGCGCCGGCACCCGGGCCGGGCCCAGCGCCAGGACGACGGCGGCCAGCCCGACCAGCACGCTGCCGGGCCAGGCGGGGAGGACCAGCGCGGCGAGCACCAGCCCGCCGCTGAGCAGCAACTTGTCGGCGGGGGAGCGCAGCCGCCAGGCGCTGGCCCAGGCGGCGTCGTCGATCGCCAGCCCGGTCACGGCGTCGTGGGCTCCGTGCGTGCCGGCTCCACGGTCCGCCGGGCCGGCTGCTCGCCCGTCTCCCGGCGGGTCTGCTCCGCCGTCCGCCGGCCGGTCTGCTCCGCCGTCCGCCGGCTGGTCTGCTCCGCCGTCCGCCGGCTGGTCTGCTCCGCCGTCCGTCGGCCCTTCAGGCGGCCGAGCACGTAGCCCAGCACCCCGCCGCCGAGCGCCGCCTGCAGCGCGAACAGGCCGGACTCGATCTCCGACGAGCCGGGGGAGAAGACCGACTCGAACCACGGCTCGTAGCCGGCGTCGGACTCCTCGATCAGCTCGGTGGCCTGGCTGTCCGTGCCGGCGTACTCGCTGCCCCCGTCGAGCAGCAGCGGGGTGGCGAACAGCGCGATCACGGCCAGCACCAGCAGGGCGGTGACCAGGTGCCGCCTCATCGCTCGCCGCCCGGGGCGGGCGCGCGCACCGGGGCCTCGGTGTCCACCGGCCCCGGATCCGGCCGGAGGACGCCGAGGCGCTCCAGCTCCGGGCGGGCGTTGACCGTCAGCACCCGGAACAGCAGGACGCCGAGCAGGCCCTCGCCGATCGCCAGCGGCACCTGGGTGAACGCGAAGACGGACAGGAACTTCGCCGCCGCGCCGGCGAAGCCGCTGGCCGCGTCGGGGTGTGCCCAGGCCAGCTGCAGCGCCGTCGTGACGTAGGTGGCCAGGTCGGCGATCGCCATCGCGGCGAAGACCCCGGGGAGCAGCCCGCCGCCGCTGCGCCGGACCAGCCGGTAGGCGGCGTAGCCGGCCCACGGACCGACGACCGCCATGGAGAAGGCGTTGGCGCCCAGGGTGGTCAGCCCGCCGTGGGCCAGCAGCAGCGCCTGGAACAGCAGCACGACGGTGCCCAGCAAGGCCATCACCGGCGGCCGGAAGAGCACGGCGCCGAGCCCGGTGCCGGTCGGGTGGCTGGAGCTGCCGGTGATCGAGGGCAGCTTGATCGCGCTCAGCACGAAGGTGAACGCCCCGGCGGCGCCGAGCAGCAGGGTCGACTCCGGGTTCTCCCGTACCTCCTTGACCACCGCCCGGGCGCCGTGGACGACGAACGGGGCGGCGGCGATGGTCCAGCCGATGGCGTGCGCGGGCGGCAGGAACCCCTCAGCGATGTGCATGTCCGACCTCCTGGGGGACCCGCGCGGCGGCGGCGACGAAGCGGGTGGCCATCCCGGGGGACCCGGCCCAGTTCAGGTGCAGGTAGGAGGCGTGCACGTTCCCGGTCACGAAGCCCTCCGGCCCGTCGGCGTTCCACTGCCAGGCGGGGGTCGCCCCGGCGGCGGGGCCGGCGGTGGTGCGGTGGAACTCGTGCCCGCGCACCCGGGTGCCGGCCGGGGCGAGCACGCTGTCGGTGAGCGCCACCGCGGCCCGGTAGCCCAGCGTGAGCCGGGGGTGCATCGCGGTCGTCGTGGGCAGCACCCCGCACATCGGCTCGCCGTCCAGCTCCCGGGAGAGGTACAGCAGCCCGGCGCACTCCGCGGCGATCGGGCCCCCGCGGGCGGCCAGGTCGGCGATCGCCGTCCGCAGGCCGACGTTCGCGCTCAGCGCGCTGGCGTGCACCTCCGGGAAGCCGCCGCCGACGACCAGCGCCCGGGTGCCCTCGGGCAGCGCGTCGTCCCGCAGCGGGTCGACGGTCACCACCTGAGCGCCGGCGGCGGTGAGCAGCTCGGTGGTCTCGGCGTAGCCGAAGGTGAACGCGGGGCCGCCGGCCACGGCTACGACCGGCCGGCCCTCGACCCGGGTGACCTCGGCGGCCGGGTCCCAGGGCTCCCCGGCGAGGTCCGGCGCGGTGCGGGCCAGGCGCAGGACGGCGTCCAGGTCGATGCTGGACTCGACCACCGCGCCCAGCGCGCGCACCGTCCGCACCGCCTCCGCCGACCGCTCGGCGGCCGGCACCAGCCCCAGGTGGCGGGACGGCGTCTGCAGCTCCGCGATCCGGCGGACCGCACCCAGCACCGGTACCCCGGCCGCGCCCAGCGCCTCGCGCAGGATCGCCTCGTGCCGGTCGCTGCCGACCCGGTTGAGGACGACGCCGCCGATCCGCACCGTCGGGTCGAAGGTGGCGAACCCGTGCACCAGCGCGGCCACGCTGCGGGCCTGCGAGGCGGCGTCGACCACGAGAACGACCGGGGCCTGCAGGTGCGCGGCGACCTGGGCGGTGGAGCCGTAACCGGGCTCGACGCTGGCGTGCGCGGCGCCGTCGAACAGCCCCATCACGCCCTCGACCACCGCGACGTCGGCGCCCCGCGAGCCGTGCAGGAACAGCGGGGTGATCCGGTCGTCGCCGACCAGCCACATGTCCAGGTTGCGCCCGGGCCGGCCGGCGGCGAGCCCGTGGTAACCCGGGTCGATGTAGTCCGGCCCGACCTTGTGCGGGCTCACGGTCAGCCCGCGTGCGGTCAGCGCCGCGATCAGCCCGGTCGTGATCGACGTCTTCCCCGCGTTGGAGGACGGCGCCGCGACCACGATCCGCGGCATCCGGACGCTCATCGCCCGGCCCCCGGGAGGGCAGAAATGGCCATTTCTGCCCGGGCGCAGGGACGTGACGGTCCGCGACGAGAGGCAGAAATGGCCATTTCTGCCCGGGAGGGGGTCACCACTCGATCCCCCGCTGGCCCTTCTGGCCGGCGTCCATCGGGTGCTTGACCTTGGTCATCTCCACGACCAGGTCGGCGGCCTCGATCAGCGCCGGTGGGGCGTCGCGCCCGGTGATGACGACGTGCTGGTTGCCCGGCCGGTCCGTCAGGGTCGCCACGACGTCGTCGACGTCCACCCAGCCCCACTTCAGCGGGTAGGTGAACTCGTCGAGCACGTAGAAGCGGTGCGCCTCGGCGGCCAGGTCGCGCTTGATCTGCGCCCAGCCCTCGGCCGCGTCGGCGGCGTGGTCGGTCTCGGTGCCGGCCCGTCGGGACCACGACCAGCCCGAGCCCATCTTGTGCCAGACGACCGGGCCGCCCTCGCCGGTGGTCTCGTGCACCCGGCCCAGCGCGGTCAGCGCGTTCTCCTCGCCGACCTTCCACTTGGCGCTCTTGACGAACTGGTAGACCGCGATCGACCAGCCCTGGTTCCACGCCCGCATCGCCATCCCGAAGGCGGCGGTGGACTTGCCCTTCATCTCCCCGGTGTGCACCGCGAGCAGCGGCCGGTTGCGGCGCTGGCGGGTGGTCAGCCCGTCGACCGGGACCGCGGTCACCTGTCCCTGGGGCATGTCAGGCCGCCTCTCGCACCGAGCGGACGACGCCGGACAGCGCCTCGGCGCCCAACTCCTCGAGCCGCAGCGTCTGCGCGCCCAGCTGCTGACCGAGCGCCGCGGCCAGGCCCAGCCGCACCGGCCCGGACTCGCAGTCGACGACGACGCTCGCCGTCCCGGCCGTGGCCAGCAGCCCGGCGGCCCGGCGGGCGTCGGCGAGGTGGTCGCCGCCCCGCGGGCCGGTCGCCCGGCCGTCGGTGACGACGACGAGCAGCGGACGCCGTTGCGGGTCGCGCACCCGCTCCAGCCGCAGCGTCTCGTGCGCCCGCAGCAGCCCGGCGGCCAGCGGGGTGCGGCCGCCGGTGGGCAGGCTGGTCAGCCGGGCGGCCGCCGCCTCCACCGACCAGGTGGGCGGCAGGGCCAGCTCGGCGTCCCCGCCGCGGAAGGTGATCAGCCCGACCTTGTCCCGGCGCTGGTAGGCGTCCATCAGCAGCGAGAGGACGGCGCCCTTCACCGCGGCCATCCGGGAGCGGGCGCCCATCGAGCCGCTGGCGTCGACGACGAAGAGGACGAGGTTGCCCTCCCGGCCCTCCAGCGTGGCCTGGCGCAGGTCGGCGCGCTCGACCCGCAGGCCGGTGCCGCTGCGCCCGCGGGCTCGCTGGTGGGGTGCGGCGGCGAGCACGGTGTCGACCAGGTGCAGCCTGGTGACGCTGCCCGCGGGGCGGGTCGAGCCGACCACCCGGCCGCGCTCGCTGCGGGCCCGGGACCGCCGGCCGGCCGCACCGGCGCCGATGCCGCCGACCTCCAGCCGCTGCACCCGGAACGGGGCGTCGGGGGTCACGGCCGCCTGCTCCGGGGCGGGCGCGGCGTCGGTGTGCCCGCCGCCCTCACCGCGCGGCGCCGTCGTCGGCTCCTGCCCGTCCTGACCTGCACCGCCGGCACCTGCGGCGTCGACCGGCTCGTCCTCAGCGCCACCAAAATGGCCATCTTGGTGGTCGGTGGGCCCGCCGGAGGGCGGGGTCCCGCCCCCGTTGGGGCCGCCCCCGTCGTCGGTGGGGTCGCCGTCGGTGGGGTCAGTGCCCTCGGGTGGGGTCGGGTCGTCGTCGGGTGGGGAGTCGGGGCGGGAGTCCTCCAGCGCCCGGTCGAGGGTCTCCTCGTCCAGGCCGGGGGCGTCGAAGGGGTTGCGCCGGCGGCGGTGGGGGAGGGCCAGGCGGGCGGCGACCCGGACGTCGTCCTCGGTGACCTCGGTGCGCCTGGACCAGGCAGCGTGCGCGATGGCGGCGCGGGCGGTGACCAGGTCGGCGCGCAGGCCGTCGACGTCGAAGGCGGCGCAGACGCTGGTGACCTGGCGGAGCGCGGCGTCGCTGAGCACCACCTGCGGCAGCAGCGCGCGGGCCGCGGCGATCTGGTCGGCCAGCTCCCGCTCGGAGGTGGCCCAGGCGGCGGCGAAGCCGGCCGGGTCGGCGTCGTAGCCGAACCGGCGGCGGACCACCTCGGCGCGCAGGTCGGCGTCCCGGGGGGCGGCCACCTCGACGGTGAGGCCGAACCGGTCCAGCAACTGGGGGCGGAGCTCGCCCTCCTCCGGGTTCATGGTGCCGACCAGCAGGAACCGGGCCGCGTGCCGCACCGAGACGCCCTCGCGCTCGACGTAGGCCCGGCCCAGCGCGGCGGCGTCCAGCAGCAGGTCGACCAGGTGGTCGTGCAGCAGGTTGACCTCGTCGACGTACAGGACGCCGCGGTGCGCGCCGGCCAGCAGCCCGGGCTCGAAGGACTTCACGCCCTCGGTGAGCGCCCGCTCGAGGTCCAGCGAGCCGACCAGCCGGTCCTCCGAGGCGCCGACCGGCAGCTCGACCAGGCGGGCCGGACGGGTGACCGGGCGGTCGTCGGCGGAGTGCGGGCCGTCCGGGCACTCCGGGTCGGGGGCGGCGGGGTCGCAGGCGAAGCGGCAGCCGGCGACGACGTCGACCGGGGGCAGGACGGCGGCCAGGGCGCGCACCGTCGTCGACTTCGCCGTGCCCTTCTCCCCGCGCACCAGCACGCCACCCACGGCGGGGGAGACGGCGTTGAGCAGCAGCGCCAGTCGCATGTCGTCCATGCCGACGACGGCGCCGAAGGGATAGGTCATCAGCAGACCACAGGTCCTCTCCCCGGGTGTCCACGCCCGGAGGTGGCAGGAAGCGACGGCGGGAGTTCCTGACTCCCCGACAGCTCACCGAGGCGAGTGGCCAGGTCACAGTGGCGGGACCGCGCCGGAGTCGCACCGGGCTTCCTCCACTGCCGTCGCAGTTGGAGCGCCATTCGACCACGGGCACCCCGGGTGAGGACAGGGGCGTGTCTCTTGACGAGGTGGAAAGTGGTGCGGCACTCTTTCCAGCATGGAAAGCGACGGGATCGACCGGGACGCGGCGGTGGCCCAGCTGGCCGCCCTGGAGGCGGATCGCACCGCGCTGGCGGACCGGGTGATGCAGCCGTGGTGGCACGACGTGGCGGGCGGGCTGCTGCTGTTCGGCCTCCTGGCCTCCTACGCGATCGAGACCTCCTGGGTGCGCGCGCTGGCGCTGCTGGTCTTCGCGCTCGGTCTCGGCGGGCTCGCGTGGAGCTACCAGCGGCGCACCGGCGTCTGGGTGTACCCGGACGGCCGGGCGTGGCTCACCTGGGTGCCCCTGGCCCTGGTCGTCTCCGTGCCGGCGCTCGTGCTGGCGGAGGACCACGGCCAGCGGTGGGCGATGCCCGTCGCCGGCGCCGTCCTCGGCACCGCGCTCGCCCTGCTCAGCCGCCGGTGGACCCGTCGCTGGATCGCCGAGCTGCGGGGCGAGCGGTGACGGGGCCGGTGCCCGCCGAGGGTGCGGCGGTGACCGACCCGCAGGTGGCGGCTGCGCAGCTGGCGGCACTGCAGTCGGACCGGGCCGGGTTGGCCGACCGCCTGATGCAGCCGTGGTGGTACGACGTGACCCTCGGGCTGCTCCTCTTCGGGTTCTTCAGCAGCTACTCGTCCCGCAGCGGCTGGGTGATCGCGGCAGCTCTGGCGCTCTTCCTCGCCGGGGCCGCAGCGCTCGTGGCGGCGTACCGACGGATCACCGGGGTCTGGTGGGACGCCCGGAAGGTGGGGCCGGTCCAGGAGCGCGTCCAACGGGCCATCCGCAACTGGGCGATCGGCTACTTCTCGCTGTTCGCGCTCGGTGCCGCAGCCGAGTTCCTGCTCGACCTGCGTGGTGCGATGGTCGTGGCGGGCGCGGTGCTGGGGACGTCGGCGGGGCTGCTCAGCAGGTGGGTGACCCGGATCTACGTCGCTGCGCTGCGAGCCGGGCGGTGACCGCGGTCGAGCCGCGGTTCGACGCCGTCGTCCACGCCCCGCCGCGGCTGCAGATCTGCGGGCTGCTGGCCGCCGTCGACACGATGGAGTTCGCCGCCGTCCGGGACGCGGTGTCGGTGAGCGACTCGGTGCTCTCCAAGCACGTCAAGCAGCTGGAGGAGGCGGGCTACGTGCAGGTGCGCAAGGCGACGATCGCCTCCCGGCAGCGCACCAGCCTGGCGCTCACCAGGGCGGGGCGGGCGGCGTTCGGCGCGCACGTCGCCGAGCTCCGCCGCATCGCCGGTCTCTGACGGAGGACCCCGTCCTCCTCCTCCTCCTCGCTCGCGAGCTCGCGACGAGCCCCTGGACGGGTCCGTGGCACGGCCGCTGGACGGGGCCACGCACGGGGTCGGGCAGAGTGCCCGGCGTGGCACGAGGGCGAGGGCGGCGGTTCCTCGACTGGGCCGTGGTCCTCGTCGTCGGGATCGGTGCGACGCTGGCGCTCGACCTCCTCGCCGTCCCCTCCGCCGCGTTGTTCGGCGGGCTGGTGGCCGGGCTGGGGCGGGCGCTGATCGGCAGCACGCCGCTGGCGCTCCCGAGGCCGGCGAGCACCGGGGCGCAGGCGGTCATCGGGGTGTCGATCGGCGCGCTGGTCCAGGCCGAGACCCTGCGCACGGTCGCCGAGCACTGGCTGCCGGTGCTGCTGATCACGGTCGCCACCCTCGGCGTCAGCCTGGTCGCCGGGCAGTTGATGCGCCTGCAACCGGGCATCAGCCCGGTCACCGGGGCCTTCGCGATGATCGCCGGTGGTGCGTCCGGCATCACCGCGATGGCGCGGGACCTCGGCGCCGACGAGCAGGTGGTCGCCGTCCTGCAGTACCTGCGGGTGCTGCTCATCGTGACCGCGATGCCGATCGTGGCCACCACGGTCTACGGCGCCTCCGGCGGCGAGGGCGCCGTGCCGGCCGACGACGGCCCCGGCTGGCCGGCCGGGCTGCTGTTCACCGTGGTCTGCGTGGTCACCGGGGTGCTGCTCGGCCGGCTGAGCCGGCTGCCGGTGGGTGCGCTGCTGGGGCCGCTGGCCGTGGCCGCCGTCCTGGACGTGACCGGGCTGGCGCAGGGGGCGACCGTGCCGCCGCTGGTGGAGGCGGCCGGCTTCCTGGCGATCGGGCTGCAGGTGGGCCTCGGCTTCACCCGGGCGAGCCTGCGGTTGGTCGGCCGGGCGCTGCCGCTGGCCGTCGTGCTCATCGTCGGTGCGGTCGCGGCCTGCGCCGGCCTGGGGGTGTTGCTGTCCCGCACCGCCGGGGTGAGCGCGCTCGACGGCTACCTGGCCACCACGCCGGGCGGGCTGTACGCGGTGCTGGCCACGGCCACGGGCAGCGGTGCCGACGCGACCTTCGTGCTCGCGGTCCAGGTGCTGCGGCTGTTCGTGATGCTCTTCTCCGCCCCGCTGCTGGCCCGCTGGCTGGGGAGGGGCCAGCAGCCGGTCTGACACCTGACGATCCACGATCGTCATGTGTCAGGCGGCGCAGTCGTGGCATCCCCCAGGGCATGGCAACCGACGACGCCCGATCAGGCCTCGGACCCCGGCCGGACCGGGAGCCCCGAGCAGACCTCGTGCCCCCGGCCGACCGCGGTCTCCCCTCGGGCGCCGTGCCCCGACCGGACCTGGACGACCGGGCGGCCCCTGCCTGGCTGGTCCGCGCCGCCGCCGTCGGCGGGCGGTTGCTCGTGCTCGCCGTCCTCGTCTGGTTGCTCGCCGGCTTCGCCGTGAAGCTGACCCTGGTGCTCGTCGCCGTGCTGACCGGGCTGCTGCTGGCCGGCGTGGCGGCACCGGCGGTGGGCTGGGCGAGCCGCCGGGGCGTGCCACGGTGGGTCTCGGCCGGTGCGGCCGTGCTGCTGCTCCTGGTCGTGCTGGTCGGTGCGGGGCTCGGCCTGGCCGCCCGCATCGCCTCCCAGCTGCCCCAGCTCCGCGACGCCCTGGACCGGGTCTCCACCCAGCTCTCCGAACGGTTCGGCACCTCGATGCCCTCGCTCGGCGACGTGGTGGGCGGGCAGGGTGGTGCGGGCGTCACCGAGCTGATCGGGCCGGCCCGGACTCTCCTGGAGGTCGCCCTCGGCGTCTTCCTCGCCCTGGCGCTGGCGTTC
The DNA here is from genome assembly GCF_011758655.1 of Modestobacter marinus. Taxonomy (NCBI): domain Bacteria; kingdom Bacillati; phylum Actinomycetota; class Actinomycetes; order Geodermatophilales; family Geodermatophilaceae; genus Modestobacter; species Modestobacter marinus. The sequence continues at coordinate 676,975 of NZ_JAAMPA010000001.1, read as the reverse complement.
CTCTTCCTCACCAGCGGCCCGGGCATGTGGCGGTGGCTGCTCGGCAAGTTCGGCGGCACGGTCCGGGAGGACGTCGACGCCGGCGGCCGGGCGGCGTGGGGCACGGTGGGCGCCTACGTGCGGGGGCTGACCCTGGTCGCGCTGTTCGACGCGGTCGGCATCGGGCTCGGTCTGCTGCTGCTCGGCGTCCCGCTGGCGCTCACCCTGGCCGCACTCCAGTTCGTCGCGTCCTACATCCCCACCATCGGGGCCTTCCTCGCCGGCGCGGTGGCCGTGCTCGTCGCCTACGGCGCTTCGGGGCTGGGCACCGCCGCGCTGGTGCTGGGGCTGGTCGTGCTCGTCCAGCAGATCGGCAACGACGTGGTCGAGCCCTACGTGATGAAGAACCGGCTGCCGATCAACGCCGCGGTGGTCCTGATCGCCGTGACGGCCGGAGGGCTGCTGTGGGGTCTGGCGGGCGCACTGCTGTTCGTGCCCCTGGTCGCGGCGGTCTCCGCGGCCGGCCACGAGGTCTGGACGCGGCACGGGTCACGCCCGATCGCCGGCGGTTGAGGGTCGGCAGTGCGGGACGGACGGCGCTGCGGTGCCTACCCTGGTCGGGGCCGCCATCCGGCGCGGCACCGGCACCGACCCAGGAGGACCGCGCTGTCCGAGGACGACACCACCGCCACCGGTGAGGACCAGGCTGCCGTGCTGCAGTTCGTGGGTGGGCCGCTCGACGGCCGGGTGGAGATCCGCGAGGCCCGGCACGGTGAGCCGCTGCCGACGATCACCCACACCCACCTGCACGGCGGGCCGAAGGTCGTGCACCGGTACGACCTGCGGTCGCTGACCGACTCGGCGGGCGTCTACCACCTGCGTCCCCGCACCTCGCGGGACGACGGCGGCGCCACCGACTGACGGGGCCGCCGTCAGCCGCGCAGGCGCCGCACCTCGACGGCGACCTGGTCGAACTGCCGCCGACCGAGCGCGGCGCCCTCACGCCGGACGTCGCTGGGGTCGATCCGGAGGACCCGGTCGATCCGCACCTCGCTGGGCCGGCCCTGCCGGTCCCACCCGCCGGTGCCCACGTCGACCCAGTGCCGACCGTGCCGGGCCTCGTCCGCGGCGTCCCGGTCGTGGTCCTTGCTGGTCATCATGAGGCCCAGGAGCGCATCGCCGTCGCGCCCGACGACCAGCACCGGCCGGTCCTTGCCCCGGCCGTCGCCCTCGTCGAAGGGCACCCAGGTCCAGACGACCTCGCCCGGGTCGGGGCGGTCGTCGGCCCGCGGGGCGTAGTCCAGCTCCAGCGGGCCGGTGTAGTCGGTCGCCAGGTGGATGCGCCGTGGCGGCGCCGCCGGGGGCAGCGGAGCCCGCGCCGGGGGCGCCGAACCGGGAGTCGCCCACTCGGGGAGCGGTGGTGACTGGGCGCCGGGGCGGCGGACCCGGCGGTTGCCCCGCCGGAGGCTCCGGCCGCCCTCCTGGACGACGACGCCCACCAGCCGCTCGAGTGCTCTCCGCCAGTTGCTGCCCGCCACCCTCGGCACGGTAGGCGATGGCTCCAGCGACGCGCCGGTCGAGGACACGCCGGGGCGCGCGGCCACCGCTCCTCGTCGGCGGCCGGATGGACGACACGGATGTGACTTCTGTGACAGATGGTGCCCAGAACGGGGCGAACTGGTCACGGCAACGGTTCGGGCGAGGGCGGCCGGGTCACACTGCTGGAGGCGACCCGATCCCGTCGCCCAGGGGAGAGAAGGTCCCGCGATGACCATGGGCGAGCCGGTGCACCCGGCGGAGATGCTCGTGCCACCGGCGGTGCGCGCGAGCGCCCTGGCCGCCTGGCAGCTGGTCGAGGACGCCCGCTATCGCACACCGGACCGGCAGCGTCGCAACGAACGACGGCGGCTGCTGGCCCAGCGCGCCGTGGCCGACCGCAAGGCCGAGCGGGACCACCCCATCGACTGATCGGCACGCGCGCTGCGCGGTGCCGGGGTCAGGTGAGGCAGAGCTCGTTGCCCTCCGGGTCGGCGATCGTCACCCAGCGGTGCGGGCCCTGGTGCCCCTCGTGCAGCACGGTCGCCCCCCGCGTGGTCAGCCGGGCCACCTCGGCGTCCACGGCCTCCGGGCCCACCCGGACGTCCAGGTGCACCCGGTTCTTGACCGTCTTCGGCTCGGGGACCAGCTGGAAGAGCACCCGTGGCGCACCGCCGGTGGGGTGGTTGATCGCCGCGCCGGCCGTCCAGACGAGCTGGCCGTCGTGCCGCATGGTGTCGGCCTCGGTGGCGTGGCCGGCGTCGACCATGCGCCGGATGAACGCCTCGTCGGTGGGTTCCCGCTCCCAGCCGAGCGCCTCGGCCCACCAGTCGGCGAGCGGGTGGGGCGCCGTGGAGTCGATGGTGACCTGGAAGGTGTGTGCCATGGCGGCACGCTAGGGCCTGCCACCGACATCAGGCCCCGTCCGGAGGCTCGCGGGGAGGGGGAGGGGCCCTCGGTCAGAGCTCCTGGGCGAGGTCCGCGCGGATCGTCGCGTCGTCGGGCAGCGGGGTCTCCAGCGCGCAGTGGTCCCGGAGCACCTGACCGAACGGCGTCATCGTCGAGCGGTCGACCTGGGCCGAGGGGTCCCACAGCCGCGAGCGCATCACGGCCTTGCCGCACTGGAAGTAGGCCCGCTCCACGTGGACGACCAGCACCGAGCGGGGCTCGCGGCCGAACTCGGTGAAGTCGATGCCCAGCTCGCCGGCGCCGACGAGCGACGTCGTCCCGTAGACCTTCAGCGTCTCCTCGCAGCCGGGCACGAAGAACAGCAGCGCCGCCCGCGGGTTGGCGACCAGGTTGCGCAGGCCGTCGACCCGGTTGTTGCCCTGCCGGTCGGGCAGCGCCAGGCGGTGCTCGTCGAGCACGTGCACGAAGCCCGGCTCGCCGCCGCGCGGGGAGACGTCGGGCCACCCGTCGGTGTCCGCGGTCGACAGCGTGGCGAACGGCGACCGGCTGATGAAGGCCCGGCAGTGCTCGTCCACCCGGTCGATGACCTTGTCCAGCACCAGCTGGGAGGGCGCCCGGTAGCCGGCCAGCACCTCGAGGTCGGCAGTGGTGGAGTCGGGGACGGCAGTCACGGCCCCGACGGTAGCGGCCGGCGGCGCGGCGCCGGTCGGTAGCCTGCCCCCTCGTGCCTGCGGTGTGGAGTGCCCCGGTCCGGTTCGTCGAGTGCGACCAGCAGGGCGTCGCCTTCAACGCGCACTACCTGACCTGGGCCGACGAGGCGGTGAACGCCTGGTGGGTGGCGGCCGGGGTGCCGTACGGGGCGCTGGCCGCCTGGGGCGTCGAGTACTACGTCAAGGCCACCGCGCTGGACTGGAGCTCCTCGGCCCGGTACGGCGACACGGTCGAGGTCGACGCGGAGCTGGCCCAGCTGGGCCGCACCAGCCTGACGCTCGCCCTCACCGTGCGGGTCGGCGAGCGGGTCTGCTGCACCGTGCGGACCACCTACGTGGCGACCGCCGGGGGCCGGCCGGTGCCGTGGCCCGACGAGGTGCGCGAGCTGGTCAGCGCGGGCTGATCCCGCTGGCCAGCACCGGGAGGCCGGCCGGGGGCCCGGACGCGACCAGCCGCCACAGCGCGTCGGTGTCCGCGTGCTCGGCGACCAGGTCGCCCAGCGCGTCCAGCCGGGCCTCGCGGTGCCGGGCGAAGTCGGTGTCCGGGGCCACGACGAAACGGCGGCCGGCGATCCGGGCGACCTCGGTGAGGAACGCCCGGCGGAAGCCGTCGGACTCCAGCGCCCCGTGCCACGTCGTCCCGAAGACCGAGCCCGCGCGGGCGCCGTCCAGGAACGGCTCGGCCCCGTCGTCGAGGTCCACCACGCCGTGGTGGATCTCGTACCCGCGGACCGGCTGGCCCAGGGCGGAGCCGGTGGGCCGGCCCAGGGTCTTCTCCCGGGCGAAGGTCACCTCGGCGGGCAGCAGCCCGAGCCCGGGGACGACGCCGGCCCGGGACTCGACGTCGTCGCTGATCGTGCGGGCCAGCATCTGGTGCCCGCCGCAGATGCCGAGCACCGCTCCGCCCCCGGCGGCCCGCCGGGCGACGGCGTCGGCCAGCCCGGTGTCGCGCAGCCACTGCAGGTCGGCGACGGTGGACCGGGTGCCCGGCAGCACCACCAGGTCGGCGTCGGCGAGCTCCTCGGGGCGGGTCGCGTAGCGCAGGAGCACCCCGGGCTCGGTGGCCAGGGCGTCCAGGTCGGTGAAGTTGGACAGCCTCGGCAGCCGGGCGACCGACACCCGGAGCACGTCCTCCCCGTGCGGCGGGCCGGCGGGGGCGCGGACGGCGTCGACGCCCAGGGAGTCCTCGACGTCCATCTCCAGCCCGCTGCGCCAGGGGAGCACGCCCAGCGTCGGCCGGCCGGTGAGCGCGGCCAGCTGGTCCAGGCCGGGGGCCAGCAGCCGGGCGTCGCCGCGGAACTTGTTGACCAGGAACCCGGCGACCAGCGCCTGGTCGGCCGGGGGCATCAGCGCGACGGTGCCGTACAGGGCGGCGAAGACCCCACCCCGGTCGATGTCCCCGACCACCACCACCGGCAGGCCGGCGGCGGTGGCCAGGCCCATGTTGGCGATGTCGTCGGCCCGCAGGTTGATCTCGGTGGGGGAGCCGGCGCCCTCGCAGACCACCACGTCGAAGCGGGAGCGCAGGTCGGCCAGGCAGGCCAGCGCCTGCTCCAGCAGCGCGGCCTTCATCGGCCGGTAGGACAGCGCCGTCACATCGGCGACGGGCTTCCCGAGGACGACGACCTGGCTGGCGTTCTCCCCGCCCGGCTTGAGCAGCACCGGGTTCATCGCGGCCTCGGGCTCCACGCGGGCTGCCGCGGCCTGCATCACCTGCGCGCGGCCGATCTCGGCGCCGTCGGCGGTGACCATGGAGTTGTTGCTCATGTTCTGCGCCTTGAACGGCGCGACGGACACGCCCTGGCGCACCAGCCAGCGGCAGATGCCCGCGGTGACCACGGACTTGCCGGCGTCGGAGGTCGTGCCCGCGACGAGCAGCGCGCCGCTCATGGGGTCGCTCCGCGACCAGCCGTCCCGGCCGATGCTCACTGCCGACCCCAGCTGGTCGCGGGTGACCGGCCGGCGACGTGCCGGTGGTCGTCGTGGTGGGGGGTCATGCGGCGGTGGAGGTCTCTCCCCAGCCGGCCTTCTCCTGGCCGGAGAGCTCCGCGATCGCCTCCATCACGCGGTCGGTGACCTCGCGCCGCGCCCTGCCCTTGCCGGCCAGGCCCCGGTGCTCGGGGAAGGTCAGCGGCTCGCCGAAGCTGACCCGCACCCGGTGCGGGCGCGGCCACCTCGCGCCGACCGGCTGGACCTTGTCGGTGCCGTGCACCGCCACCGGCACCACGGGGCAGTCGGCGGTCAGAGCCAGCCAGGCCACGCCGGTCTTGCCGCGGCCGAGGCGGCCGTCGCGGGACCGGGTGCCCTCGGGGTAGAGGCCGAACGCCTCCCCGGCGCACAGCACCCCGAGGGCGGTGTCCAGCGTCGCCTGGGCGGCCCGGGCCTCCTGCCGCTCGACCGGGAGGGCGCCCAGTGCGGTGAACAGCGTGCGCGTGAGCCAGCCGCCGATGCCCGAGCCGTGCCAGTACTCGGCCTTGGCCAGGTAGCCGACCTTGCGCGGGGCCATCAGCGGGATGGCGAAGCTGTCGATGAAGGAGAGGTGGTTGCTGGCCAGGATCACCGGGCCGGTGAGGGGGACGTTGGCCCGGCCGGTGACCTTCGGCCGGAAGAAGAGGACGAACAGCGGCCGGAGCACGAACCGGACGAGCAGGTAGAACACGCCGCAGTCCCCCTTCCTCGTCCCGGCCTGCGTGACGCGGGTCCCGGCATCCTCTCCGACGGCCGCCGGGCCGGGACGCGCGGGTGCGCTCAGACGGAGCGACCGGGCGGGGACGCGTCGTGCAGGATCTCGCGGACGTCGTCCGGCAGCGGGTGGCGACCGCTGGCCGAGTCGACGATCGCGACCGCCACGTCGCGCACCTTGCGGTGGGTGTGACTGGAGATGTGCGCCAGGAGGTCGAAGGCGACCTGGTCACCGCAGCTCATCAGCAGCATCAGGACGCCCTTGGCCTGCTCGATCGCCGCGCGGCTGGCCATGGCGCTGCGCAGCTGCTCGACCTCGGTCTCCAGGTGGCGCACCTGCTCGTCGGCGGGCTGGGCCGGGCGACCCTCGGTGATGTCGACGACCAGGCCGCCGAGGGCGACCACCGCGCCGGAGTCGTCGCGCTCCGGCTCGCAGACGAGCACCACGTTGCGCTGCTCCCCGTCGGCGCGCACCAGGCGGTGCTCGCGGGTGACGGCCTCGCCGGTGGTGCAGGCGGCGGTGAGGGCCTCCTGGACGGCGCGGCTGTCCTCCGGGTGCACGTGGGCGAGGAGCAGCTGGGCCGGGGGCTGGGTCGGGCCGTCCGGGACGCCGTACAGGGCGTGGAGCTCCGGCGACCACCACCACCGCTCGGTGAGCAGGTCACCGCGGAAGCGGCCGGCCGGCCGGGGGGCGTCGGTGCCGGCGAGGTGGAGCGTGCGGTGCACCCGGCCGGTGGCCGCGTTCACGGGCGAGCCCGCGGGGTCCGGACGGCGGTGGAGTGCGGAGGGGGTGGTCATCGCATCTGCCGGTTTCTCTGCTGGCGCACCGGGTCTCCGGTGGGGGCCGCCGAGCCGTTGGCTGGACCCGTGCAGCCCATCGAGCGGGTGGGCTCGACCGCTCCAGTGCCCCCGAAGTTACCGCCAGCGACCGTTCCGCGCTGACCTGCGCGCGCCGCCCTCGGACGTCCGGGAGATGCCTCACCGTCCGTGAGGAGCCGATCACTCAGATGACGGTGGCGGCCGGTGCCGTCGGTCGCCGTCCCACCCCGCCGAGGCTCTCGGCGAGCGACGCGAGCACGTCGACCGCCGTCCGCAGCTCCTCGGCCGGCCGGGTGAACGGCAGTCGCAGGTGGTCGTCGAAGGCGTGCCCGGTGCCGAAGACCCGGCCCTCGGCCAGCAGGACGCCCCGCGATGCCGCGCCGGCGGCGAGGGCGGCCGAGCTCAGCCCCGGCGGCAGGGTGCACCACAGGGAGAGGCCGCCCGACGGCGGGTGCACCCGCCACTGGGGCAGCCGGGCGGCCAGTGCGGCCAGCAGGGCGTCCCGCTGGGTGCGGAGCTGGTCGCGGCGCCAGGTCAGCACGGCGTCGAGGTCCTGCACGAGGGTCGTCGCCGCCAGCTGGTCCAGCAGGCCCACGGAGAGCTGGCGCCGTCCCAGCACCGCGCTCAGCCGGGCCGCGAGGGCGGCGTCGGCGCGCAACCAGCCGATCCGCAGCCCGCCCCAGACCGGCTTGGCCAGCCCGCCCACGGTCACCGTCGCGGTGTCCGGGAGCCCGGCGGCGTAGGGCGGCAGCGGGCCGTCGTCCAGGTGCAGCTCGGTGCACGACTCGTCCACCAGCGTCAGCACGCCCTGCTGCCAGAGGGTCGCGGCCAGCCGGCGGCGACCGGCGGCCGACAGCCGGGCGCCGGTCGGGTTGGTGAAGTCGGGGATCAGCACGGCCATCCGGGGAGCGCTCTGCCGGGCCGCGAGGTGCGCGGCCTCGACGAGGTCGTCGGGACGGCGCTCGTCGACCGGGACCGGCACCAGCCGGGCTCCCACGCTCTCCACCAGGCGCAGGGCCCCGGGGTAACTGGGGTGCTCGATCAGCACCCGGTCACCCGGCTCGAGCAGCGCCTCGGCGACCACCGCCGAGGCGTCGCCGACGCCGGAGGTGACCACGACCTGGTCGGGGTCGGTCGGCAGACCGCGCGCGCTGAACCGCTCGGCGATCGCGGCACGCAGCTCCGGCAGGCCGCCGGGGGCGTACCCGTGGCCGGAGGTGTAGGCCGGCAGCCGGCGCACCGCCTCCTGGTAGGCCGGCTCCAGCTGGGGTGCCGCGGAGGGCGCGGCGTGCGCCAGGTCGATCAGGCCGGGGACGTCGCGGGGCAGCCAGCCGGCCGTGGTCGAAGTGCCGCCGGGCACCTCGACCACCGTGCCCGACCCCTGCCGGGTGTGCGCCCAGCCGTCCTCCCGCAGCACCCGGTAGGCCGAGGCGACGGTGACCCGGCTCGTGGCGAGCGCCGCGGCGAGGTCGCGCTCGGCGGGCAGCCGGGTGCCGGCCGGCAGCCGGCCGGCCAGCACGAGCTCGCGGACCCGCCGGGCCAGGCCGGCGTACCGCGGACCCGGCAGGGCCGTCACCGGCCCGACGAGCGCGGCGACCTCCTGCGCCGAAGTGGCCTGTTGTGCGTCGACTGGCATGAGGCCACTGTGCCGCATTGGCCCGGTTCTGGGCGGGTTCCCCGGTGCCAGTCTCGGTCCATGTACCCGACAACTGGTCTCGTCGTCCTGATCGGCCTGCTCCTGGCGCTCGGCGCCCTGGCCGGTCACACGCTCCGGGTCACCCGGCACGGAGGTCTCGGCCCCGCCGTCCCGCCGGCCAGCCACGAGCAGGTCGACCCGGCCGGCTTCTTCCCACCGCCGGCCCCGCGGCGGGCACCGCGCCGCCGGCCGACCCGTCAGGCGGAGGCGCCCCGGCGGCGCAGCCGGCTCAGCCCCGCCAGGGTGGCGGCCGCCGTCCACACCGCCCGGGAGAGCCGGGCGGCGCGGCGGATGTCCCCGCGCGTGGGGGGCTGACCGTCGCCCAGCGTCGGCCGCTCCTCCACCCGGCTGCCGTACACGTTGCGGCCACCCAGCCGCAGCTCGAGCGCCCCGGCCAGCGCGGCCTCGCACCGGCCGGCGTTCGGGCTCGGGTGGGCGGCGCCGTCCCGCTGCCAGGCCCGCCAGGCCCCGGCCGGCGACCCGCCGGCCAGCGGCGCGACGGCGACGGTCAGCAGGGCGGTCAGCCGGGCCGGTGCCCAGTTGAGGACGTCGTCGAGGCGGGCCGCGGCCCAGCCGAAGCGGGCGTACCGCGGCGACCGGTAGCCGACCATCGCGTCCAGGGTGTTGGCCGCGCGGTAGCCGAGCAGCCCGGGCAGCCCGGCGACCGCACCCCAGAACAGCGGGGCGACGGCGGCGTCGGAGGTGTTCTCCGCGACCGACTCCACGGTGGCCCGCACCAGCTCCGGTTCCCCGAGCCCGCGGGGATCGCGGCCGGCCAGGGTGGGCAGGTGTGCCCGGGCGGCCGGCAGGTCCCCGGCGGCCAGGTGCCCGGCCATGGTGTCCGCCGCGCGGCTCAGCGAAGTGCCGCCCAGCACGGCCCAGGTGGCCGCGGCGGTCACCACGGTCCGCGCGGCGGGCCGGTCGGCGGTCGCCCGGTGCAGCACGGCGCCCAGCGCGGTCGCCGTCCCGACGCAGACCGCGGCGTACCCGGCCCCGGCGGCCCGCGAGTCCCGCCAGACCCGGCGCTCCAGGGCAGCGGCCGCCCGGCCGAAGCCGGCGACCGGGTGCCCGCGGCGCGGATCGGCCAGCACCAGGTCGGCGAGGGTGCCGAGGACGAGCCCGGCGGCGGTCGGAGCGGGCCGGGTGCGCATCGCGGTCACTGTAGGCAGCAGGGGCACTCCCTAGGATCGACGGTCATGCGCCTGCCCGGCCGTTACGACGGCGTCGCCCGGCCGATCGTCACCTACGGCAGCAACCCGGTGCTGCACCGGCCCTGTGCCCCGGTGACCGAGTTCGACCGGGAGCTGCGACACCTGCTCCTGGACATGTTCGCCAGCATGTCCGCCGCCGACGGGGTCGGCCTGGCCGCCAACCAGATCGGTGTCGACGCGCGGGTGTTCGTCATCGACTGCCCGGACGCCGACGGCGAGGACGTCGTCGGCTACGTGGTCAACCCGGTGCTCACCGTGCTCGAGCCGGTCGGGGACGAGCCGGCGGTCGAGGTCACCGAGGAGGGCTGCCTGTCGGTGCCCGGCCCCTACGCCGAGCTGGAGCGCGCCTTCCGCGCCCGGGTCGACGGGGTCGACCTGCAGGGGGAGCCCACCGCCATCGAGGCGACCGGCATGGCCGCGCGCTGCCTCCAGCACGAGGTCGACCACCTCGACGGCACGGTCTACGTCGACCGGCTGCCGGCGGAGCTGCGGGAGCGGCTGCTCGCGGAGGCCGCCGGGCCCGAGGGCGACCTGCCCGCGTGACCACGCCCGGACCGCGGCCGCGCCCCGCGGACGGCTTCTCCGTCACCGTCGTCGGCGTGGGCGCCGACGGCTGGGACGGGCTCTCCCCGATCGCCCGGCGGGCGATCTCGGCCGCGGAGGTGCTCCGGGGGAGCGCCCGGCAGCTGGCGCTGGTGCCCGCGGACGTGGTCGCCGAGCGGGTCCCCTGGCCCTCGCCGATGGCCCCCGCCCTGGCGCAGCTGCCCGAGGCCCATCCCGGGCAGCGCGTCGTCGTGCTCGCCAGCGGTGACCCGATGCTCTCCGGCGTCGGCACCTCGCTGGTGCGGCTGTTCGGCGCCGATGCGGTCGACGTGGTGCCGCACCCGTCGTCGGTGACCCTGGCCTGCGCCCGGCTGGGCTGGGCGGTGGAGGGGACGACGGTGGTCTCCGTGGTCGGCCGGCCGGTGTCACTGGTCCTCCCGCACGCCACCCCCGGCCGGCGGCTGCTGGTGCTGGGCTCGGACACCGGGACGCCGGCGGAGGTCGCCGCCCTGCTCGCCGGGGCCGGGTACGGCGCCAGCCGGCTCATCGCCCTGGCCCAGCTCGGCGGCCCCACCGAGCGCCGGTTCGCCGGCACCGCCGCCGGGTGGCCGCACCCGGAGACCGACCCGCTGGTGCTCACCGCCGTCGAGGTGGTCGCCGACCCGGGCACCGTGCCGCTGCCGACCGTGCCGGGTCTGCCGGACGACGCCTACTCCTCCGACGGGCAGCTGACGAAGCGGGACGTCCGGGCGGTGACGCTCTCCCGGCTCGCCCCGCTGCCCGGCCGGCTGCTCTGGGACGTCGGCGCGGGCGCCGGCTCGATCGGCATCGAGTGGATGCGGGTGCACCCCTCGTGCCGGGCCGTCGCCGTGGAGTCCGACCCGGTGCGCGCCAAGCGGATCGGCCGGAACGCCCACCGCCTCGGGGTCCCCGACCTGCAGGTGGTCGAGGGGGAGGCGCCCGGTGCGCTGCTCGGGCTGCCGCAGCCGGACGCCGTCTTCGTCGGGGGCGGCGCGACCACCCCGCTGCTGCTGGACACCGTGTGGGAGCTGCTCGCCCCGGGCGGCCGGCTGGTGGTCAACGCGGTGACGGTGGAGAGCGAGGCGGTGCTCGCCGAGTGGCACGGCCGCTGCGGGGGCTCGCTGACCCGGCTCTCGGTCGCCCAGGCCCAGCCGGTCGGTGGCTTCACCGGCTGGAAGCCCGCCATGCCCGTGACGATCTGGAGCGTGACCCGATGACCGTCCACTTCATCGGCGCGGGTCCGGGGGCTGCCGACCTGGTCACCGTGCGCGCCGCCCGGCTGATCGCGTCGTCCCCGGTGTGCCTGTACGCCGGTGCCCTCGTGCCGCGCGAGCTGTTGGACACCGCCCCGGCCGGGGCCCGGCTGGTCGACACCGCCGACCTCGACCTGGACCAGATCACCGCGGAGCTGGTGGCCGCGCACGAGGCGGGCCTGGACGTCGCCCGGCTGCACTCCGGCGATCCGTCGGTCTACAGCGCGATGGCCGAGCAGATGCGCCGGCTGGACGCGGCCGGGGTGCCCTACGACGTGGTCCCCGGGGTGCCGGCGTTCGCTGCGGCGGCCGCGTCGCTGAAGCGGGAGCTGACCGTGCCGGGGGTGGCGCAGACCGTCGTCCTGACCCGGACGTCGGCGCGGTCGACACCGATGCCGCCGGGGGAGGCCCTCGCCGCCTACGCGGCGACCGGCGCCACCCTGGTGCTGCACCTGGCCGTGCAGCGGATGGACGACCTGGCCCCCGAGCTCGCCGCGCACTACGGCGGGGACTGCCCGGTGGCGGTGGTCGCCAAGGCCAGCCGGGACGACGAGCTGGTGCTCCGCGGCACGCTCGCCGACATCGCCGCCCAGGTGCGCGACGCCGGGGTACGGCGGACGGCGGTGGTGGTCGTCGGCCGGGTGCTGGCCGCCGAGCAGTTCCTGGACAGCCACCTCTACTCCACCACCCGCCCGCGCTGGTGAAGGACCCCGCTGCCCCCCACCGCTCGCGAGCTCGCGGCGGGCCCCTGCAGCGGGGCCTAGGCGCGGCCGACGATGGTGCCGGCGCGGTCGATGACCACGACGTCCACCTCGACCGGTGCCTCGCGGAGCACGCCCTCCGCCGTCCGGCGGGCGCCGGCGGCGACCAGGTCGCCCAGTGGCAGCCCGGCGGCCTGGCACTGGTGCAGCGCGTCGAGGGCGGTGTTCGCCGTCCGCACGCCCTCGACCAGCTCCGGGCCGCCGCCGGCCTCGGCGACCAGGTCGGCCAGCGCGGTGAAGGAGACCTGCGAGCGGGCCGAGTGCAGGTCCAGGTGGCCCTCGGCGAGCTTGGCCAGCTTGCCGATGCCGCCGGCCACGGTCAGCCGCGGCACCGGGTGGCGGCGCAGGTACTTGAGCACCGCGCCGGCGAAGTCGCCCATGTCCAGCAGCGCGTCCTCGGGCAGCCCGTGCAGCTCCTGCGCCACCCGCTCGCTGGTCGAGCCGGTGCACCCGGCGACGTGCTCCCGCCCGGCGGCGCGGGCCACGTCGATGCCGCGGCGGATCGAGTCGATCCACGACGAGCACGAGTACGGGACGACGACCCCCGTCGTCCCGAGGATGGACAGGCCGCCGAGGATGCCCAGCCGCGGGTTCCAGGTCTTCCGCGCCAGCTCGGCGCCGTTCTCCACGGACACCTCGACGACGACGTCGCCGCTGCCGCCGTGGCGCTGCGCCACCGCGGCCACGTGCTCGCGGATGAACTGGCGCGGCATCGGGTTGATCGCCGGCTCGCCCACGGCCAGCGGCAGCCCGGGCTTGGTCACCGTGCCCACGCCCTCACCGGCCCGGAACAGCACGCCGCTGCCCGGCTCGCCGTGGGTGACGCGGGCGGAGACCAGCGCGCCGTGGGTGACGTCGGGGTCGTCGCCGGCGTCCTTGACGATGCTCGCGCTCGCCGCGCCGCCGGCCAGGTGCTCCGTGGCGAGGGCGAAGGCGGGGTGCTTGTCGTTGGGCAGGTCGATCGACACCGGGTCGGGGAACTCGCCGGTGAGCAGCGCGGTGTAGGCCGCGGTGGTGGCCGCGGTCGCGCAGGCGCCCGTCGTCCAGCCGTGCCGCAGCCCCGCGCTGCCGTCCCTGCTCACGGCACCATCCTCCCTGGTGGCGCCACCCGTCGAGATGCGCCCCGCTGCGGTGTCCGGCCGGGTGGTCACCGCAGCCGGACGCATCTCGGCGAGGAGGCACGGTGACCGGTCAGGTGCTGGTGCTCGGCGGGACGGGGGAGGCGCGGCGGCTGGCGGCCGCGCTGGTCGACCGGGACGTCGACGTCCTGTCCTCGCTGGCCGGGCGGGTGGCCGACCCGGAGCTGCCCGAGGGGGAGGTGCGGATCGGTGGGTTCGGCGGCGTCGACGGGCTGGCCGCCTGGCTCGCCGAGCACCGGCCGCGGGCGGTGGTCGACGCCACCCACCCCTTCGCCGCGCAGATCACCGCATCGGCCGCGGCCGCCGCGGCCGCGCACGGCACCCCGCTGCTGCGGTTGCAGCGTCCCGGCTGGACTCCGCAGCCCGGCGACTCCTGGCGACATGTCGACTCGCTGGCCGCCGCGGCCGAGGCGGTGGCCGGCTCCCGCAGCGTCTTCCTGACCACCGGCCGGCAGGGCGTCGGCGCGTTCGCCGCGCTGCCGGGCCGGGTGCTGGTCCGCTCGGTCGACCCGCCGGACGAGCCGCTGCCGGCCGGGGCGACCCTGCTGCTGGACCGCGGCCCGTTCAGCGTCGCCGACGAGCTCGCCCTGCTGCGCGAGCACGAGGTCGACGTCGTCGTCACCAAGGACTCCGGCGGGCACCTGACCGAGGCCAAGCTCACCGCCGCCCGCGAGCTGGGCGTGCCGGTGGTGCTGGTGCGCCGGCCTGCTCTGCCGGCGGGGGTGCCGACCGTGGCGACGGTCGAGGAGGCGCTGGCCTGGCTGGACGAGCGGCTCGACCCACCGGTCTCTCCGGAGGAGAGCACGTGAGGTCTGCTGCGCCCAGCACGGTGGTCGGACCGGGAGGGACCGGCCGACGGCTGGTGCTCTTCGACCTGGACGGCACGCTGGTCGACTCGACCCCGAGCATCTGGGCGTCCATCCGGGTGGCCGTGGCGACGCTGGGCCTGCCCGAGCCGACCGAGGACCAGTTGCGGTCGATGGTCGGCCCGCCGCTGTGGGAGGGCTTCGCCGCCGCCTTCGGCCTGCGTGGGGACGACGTCGACCTCGCGGTGGCCGCCTACCGCGCCCACTACACGGGCGGGGCCGTGTCGAATGCGCCGCCGATCCCCGGCACCCCCGCCGCCGTGTCGGATGCGCCGCCGGACCCCGGCACCCCCGCCGCCGTGTCGGATGCGCCGCCGCGCCCCGGCACCCCCGCCGCGATGCTCGAGGCGCCGGTCTACCCCGGCATCCCGGAGCTGCTGGCCGCGCTTCGGGCCGATGGCGCCACGCTGGCGGTCGCGACCAGCAAACCCGAGCCCTTCGCGCTGCGCATCCTGGCCCACGTCGGCCTGCTCCCCGAGTTCGCGACCGTGCACGGCGCGACGCTGGACGGCGTGGTGCGGCACAAGGAGCAGGTGGTGGCCGCGGCGCTGGCCGCGCACCCGGACGGCGAACGGCCGGTGCTGGTCGGCGACCGCTCGCACGACGTGCTGGGTGCCCGGGCGCACGGTCTGCCCTGCATCGGCGCGGGCTGGGGTCCGGCGCCGCCCGGTGAGCTCGCCGCGGCCGGCGCCGCGGCGGTGGTCGCGACGCCGGCCGACGTCCGGGCGGCGCTCGGCACGGTCTGAGCCGGAACGGGTACCGGCGCCCGGTCGGCGGGACTACCGTCCGCGCATGGCCGTCGTCCTGGGGTGCGTGCTCGTCCTCGTCGGCATCGCCGTCGCGGTGCGCCAGGGGCAGCGCGCGACGAGCTCGGCGGCGCGGCCGCTGCGGCTGGGTGAGGCCTCGGCCGCCCTGCCGGACCCGTACCGCCGCTGGTCCAGCCTCGCCATCGCGGTGGCGCTGTTCTCCGGCGCCCAGCTGATCGGGTACGGGCAGTCGAGGTGGGTGTACTGGGCCACCGTGGCGGCGGTCGTGGTGCTGACCGGGGCGGTGCAGGCGCTGGCGCTCCGGCTGGCGGCCCGGACCCGTGACCCGGGCGGCGTCGCGGGCTGACATCCGGTCGGCCGGAGCACCGTCGCCCCGGACCGTCGGACCCACGGTGCACAGTGGACGGCGGAGGTGGTGCGCAGTGCTGGGCGAACCGCAGGCGGTCGACCTCGACCCGCTGGACCTGGAGAGCGCGCTGGTGCGCGCGGCGGTCGGCGACTACGCGGCCGAGGCGGCGGTGCTGCTGCTGGCCGAGTCCGGCCACTGGCTGCCCCGGCTGCAGGCCGCCGGCCTGGTCGCCATCGCGCTCGACGCCGACGCGACCGACGGCGGGCCGTGGGCCGCGGTCCAGTGGGCCGACCTGGACGGCGCGCTCCGCACCGGGGCGATCGGCGGCAGCGGCGGGCAGCTGCGGCTGCTGCGGGCGGCGGCGAGCCTCGCCGAGGGACAGCCGCTCGACCTGTCCGACCTGACCGCCGGGCTGGACCGCGACGAGCTGGTGCTCCTGCTGGCCGCCCTGGCCCACGCCGCCGGCAGCCACGAGCACGAGGGTGGCGCGGGGGAGCCGCTCGGCCCGGTGGTGCCCTGGCCGCTGCGGGACTGAGGCCGACGCGCGAGGTCCACGCGCCGGCCCGGCGAGCTGCCGGGACCCGACAGCTGGGTCCGGCCGACCGTTGTGCGGTCGACCGGACCCCGGCTGGTCAGTCGCTGCCGGCGACCTGGTGGCGGAACCGGTCGCGCCGGGTGTGCAGGTCCCAGAGCAGGTCGGCCAGCACGGCCGGGTCCTTGTCCGGGCTGCCGGGCTCGATCTTGCCGGGGATGATCAACTGCGAGACCTGGATGCCCTCTTCGCCGAGCACCTCGTGCAGCAGCTGGGCGTAGGCGGCCTGGCCGGCGAAGGCCACCGACGTCCCGGTGACGTTGCGGCCGGGGGTGACCGCCGAGCCGCCGTTGACGAACAGGATGGTGCCCCGGTTCTCGCCCAGGAAGCGCATGCCGGGCAGCACCTGGTGCACGGCCGCCACCGGACCGTAGATCGAGAACTCCACCGGGCCGACCAGGTCGGCGGGCGTCGTCTCGAGCACGGGGCGCATGAAGTCCTTCTGCGGCAGCGGGCTGTACTGCAGCACCTCGATCGGGCCGAGGGTCTCCGTCGCCCGCTCCAGGGCCGCGGCCAGGGACGCCGGGTCCCGGACGTCGGCGGCGAACCCGCGCGCCTGCACGCCGTCGGCGGCCAGCTCCTCGGCGAGTGCATCGAGCTTGGACTGGGAGCGGGAGAGCAGCGCCACGGCGAAGCCCTCTGCGCCGAACCTGCGGGCCACGGCGGCGCCGAGCCCGCGGCCGGCACCGATGATCGCGATCGTCGTCATGCCGGGGTGCAAGGCACCCGGGCGTCGATCTGTTTCCCCGCGCCGTTCCGCAACCGGCGGTGCCGACAGGACCGGTCGTTCTCGCCGTCCTGGTGTGGCAGACCCGGCAGGGGCGCAGGGCAGCTGGAAGGTGGCTGCACGGGTAACCGGCCCGTTCCCGGGCTACCTACTGGCGGTGACGAGCCGAGCCACACTCCCCGAAGCGCTGCAGCTGCTCCGCGACCGGGTCGCCGCGGCGCCCCTGGGGCTCGCCGTCCCCGGCCGGGACGCCGCCGCCCGCACCGCCCGCTCGGTCGTCGACCAGGTCGACGACTACCTGCTGCCCCGGCTGCGCGACCTGGACGCACCGCTGCTCACCGTGGTCGGCGGCTCGACCGGCGCCGGCAAGTCCACCCTGGTCAACAGCCTGCTGGGCGCCCGGGTCACCACCCCGGGCGTGCTCCGCCCGACGACCCGCGCCCCGGTGCTGGTCTGCGCCCCCGCCGACCGGGCCGCGTTCGCCGGCGACCGGGTGCTGCCCGGGCTGACCCGCACCACCGGCGGGGAGGCCGGCCCCGGCGGGCTGCAGCTGGTGGTGTCCGAGGCGCTGCCGGCCGGGCTCGCCCTCGTCGACGCCCCGGACGTCGACTCGGTGGTCGAGGCCAACCGCGACCTGGCCGGTCAGCTGCTCGCCGCTGCCGACCTCTGGGTGTTCGTCACCACGGCCGCCCGCTACGCCGACGCCGTCCCCTGGGACCTGCTGCGCACGGCCCAGGAGCGGGGGACGGCGCTGGCGATCGTGCTGGACCGGGTGCCGCCCGAGGCGGTGGTCGAGGTCGCCGACGACCTGGCCGGGATGCTGCGCCGGGCCCGGCTGGAGACCGCCCGGCTGTTCGTGGTCGAGGAGCGCCCGCTGGCCGACGGGTTCCTGCCCGAGGACCAGGTCGCCCCGCTGCGCGAGTGGCTGCACGCGCTCGCCGCCGACGCCGAGCAGCGGGCCGCGGTCATCCGGCAGACCCTGGCCGGGGCGCTGGAGAGCCTGCACGACCGGGTCGACGTCGTGGTGACCGGTGTCGCCGAGCAGGCGGTCGCCGCCGAGGCGCTGCAGGCCGCCGCCGACGCCTCCTACGCCCGGGCGCGGGCGGCGATCGACGAGGGCGTCGGCAACGGCAGCCTGCTGCGCGGGGAGGTGCTCGCCCGCTGGCAGGAGTTCGTCGGCACCGGCGAGTGGATGCGCAGCCTCCAGGGGCACGTGGGCCGGCTGCGCGACCGGGTCACCGCCGCGTTCACCGGCCGCAGCAACCCCGCCGACGACCTGGCCGGCGCCCTGGAGTCCGGCGTCGAGCTGCTGCTGCGGGCCGAGGCCGACCGGGCCGCGGAGAAGACGGTCACCAGCTGGCGGACGCTGCCGGGCGGGATCGACCTGCTCGACGGGAGGGAGACCGAGCTGGACGGGGTCTCGCCGTCGTTCGCCGGCGCCTCCGCCGACGAGGTGCGCGACTGGCAGGGCACGGTGCTGGAGCTGGTGCGCAGCGAGGGGGCGGGCAAGCGGTCACGGGCCCGGCTGCTGTCCTGGGGCGTCAACGGCGCGGGGGCGGTGGTCATGGTCGCCGTCTTCGCCTCGACCGCCGGGCTCTCCGGCGCCGAGCTGGCCGTCGCCGGCGGCACCACCGCGGTCGGCCAGCGGGTGCTGGAGGCGGTCTTCGGCGACGCGGCGGTGCGCCAGCTCGCCGCCCGCGCCCGCGCCGACCTGGACGCCCGCGCCGACCGGCTGCTGCGCGCCGAGCAGCACCGTTTCGACGCACTCCTCGCCGACGTCGCCCCGGCGCCGGGCGCCGACGTCGAGCTGCGGTCGGCGGCCCAGGAGCTGGCTGCGGTCCGCGAGGTCGGCGCGTGAGGCTCGGTCGGCGCAGTGAGCTGTCCCTGACCGACCGGCTGGCCGCCCTGCGCGAGGCGGTGGAGGTCGCCGAGGGGCGGCTGGAGGTGCCGGAGGTCGCCGGCGCCCGCGCCCTGCTGGCCAAGGCCGGTGCCCGCGAGGCGCTGGGCGACGCCACGGTCGTCGCGCTGGCCGGGGCCACCGGCAGCGGGAAGTCCACCCTGTTCAACGCGCTGTCCGGCAGCGAGGTGAGCACCCCCGGCGTCCGCCGGCCGACCACCGGCGTCGCGCACGCCAGCGTGTGGGGTCCCGACGGCGCCGACCGGCTGCTCGACTGGCTGCAGGTGCCCCGCCGGCACCGGGTCGAGTCCGGTGACCCGGCCCTGGACGGGCTGGTGCTGCTCGACCTGCCCGACCACGACAGCGTCCGGCTGGAGAACCGGCTGGAGGTCGACCGGCTGGTGGAGCTGGTCGACGTGCTGGTGTGGGTGCTCGACCCGCAGAAGTACGCCGACGCGGCGGTGCACTCGCAGTACCTGGCGCCGCTGGCCGGGCACGCGGGGGTGCTGGTCGTCGTCCTCAACCAGGTCGACCGGCTGGACGAGCCGGCCGCCGCCGCCTGCGTGGCCGACCTGCGCGGGCTGCTGGACCGGGAGGGCCTGCAGGCCACCCCAGTCCTGCCGACGGCCGCCCGCTCCGGCGCCGGGCTGCCGGAGCTGCGCACCGAGCTGGCCCGCCGGGTCGCCGCCCGGCGGGCAGCCACCGATCGGCTGGCCGCCGATGCGCGGGCCGCCGCCGGGGCGCTCGCCGAGCACTGCGCCCCCGACGCCGGGCCGGACCGCAGCCGCGACCCGGGGGAGTGGACCGGGCTGACCGATGCGCTCGCCGACGCCGCCGGGGTGCCCGCCGTGGTCACCGCGGTGGAGCGCTCGGCCCGCCGCCGCGGCACCGCGCACACCGGGTGGCCGGTGCTGCGCTGGACCGGCAAGCTCCGGGCCGACCCGCTGGGCCGGCTGCACCTGGGCAACGAGGCAGCCCGCAGCTCGCTGCCCCAGGCCGGGGCGGTGCAGCAGGCGGCGCTCGGGGCGGCGCTGCGCCGGGCGCGCGACTCCGCCGGGCAGGGGCTGCCGCAGGCCTGGCGGGACGAGCTGCGGCGCACCGCCGAGTTCTCCGAGGAGCGGCTGGCCGATCGGCTCGACCGCGCCGTCACCGGAACCGACCTCGGCCCGGACCGGACGCCGCTGTGGCAGCGCGCCGTCGGCGGGCTGCAGTGGCTGCTCGTGCTGATCGCGCTGGCCGGGGCCCTGTGGCTGCTCGGCCTGGTCGCGCTGGGGCTGCTCCAGCTGGACGACGTCGTCCCGCTGCCCCGGGTGGAGGGCATCCCGCTGCCGACGCTGCTGCTGGCCGGCGGGCTGCTCGCCGGGTTGCTGCTGGCGCTGCTGGCCCGGCCGCTGGTGCACGCCGGCGCCCGGAGACGGGCCAGACAGGCGCGGCGGCGGCTGCTGGACCGGGTGGGCGAGGTGGCCGACGCCGAGGTGGTCGAGCCGCTCACCGAGGCGCGCGAGGACCACGACCGGTTCTGCGCCGCGGTGACCCGCGCCGGCAGCTGAGCGCCCCGATCCCGGCCGCCGGCGGGTCAGCCCGCGGCAGCTCGGACGGGGGGAGCGGGAACCGGGTCGGGGGCCGGGCGGCGGGCGTGCAGGCGGAGACCGACGACCGCGAGCAGGGCCAGCACGATCACGGTCACGCCGTAGACCTGCGCCGTCCGCTCCAGGCCGATGTGCCCGGCCGCCACCCCGGCGGCGATCGCCGGCACGCTGAAGGCGAGGTAGCTGGCGGTGAAGACCGCCGACAGCAGGGCCGCCCGCTGACCGGGGGCCACGCCCTGGGTGACCGTGGCCATCGCACCCAGGAAGGCGGTGCCGAAGCCGAAGCCGGAGACGACCGCGGCGACGAAGAACAGCGCGAGCGAGCCGGTGACCAGCGCGGCCACGGTGCCGGCCACCCCGACGGCGAAGACCAGGGCGCCGACGACCATCGACCGGGCCGGCGCGACGGTGCGCATGGAGAGCGAGCCGACCAGGCCGGTGCCGTTGAGCGCGAGGATGACCAGGCTGCCGACGACGTGGTCCTGCACGTCGAAGACGCCGGCCACCAGCGACGGGCCCAGCGAGGCGTAGAGCCCGCCCAGCGCCCAGGTGGCGACCAGGCAGGGCAGGACGACGACGAACGCGCGCCGCTGCGAGGCGGGCACCTGCACGCTGGGCCGCAGCGACCGCGCCGCACCGGGCAGGCGGGGGGAGGACTCCGGCAGGAACACCCACACCCCGGCAGCGGCGGCCACGCACAGCACGGTGAGCGCGCCGAAGACCCAGCTGGTCGGCGCGGGCAGGAACTCGACCGCCAGCCCGGCGCTCACCGCACCGACCGAGAGCCCCACCGCTGGGGACGCGGAGTTGACCAGGGCACCCAGCGGCCGGTCCGTCCGCTGCAGGTCCAGCAGCGCCGCCCCGAACGCGCCGGTCAGCGCCCCGGTGGCCAGCCCCTGGACGATCCGGGCCAGCAGCAGCCACCCGACCCCGTCAGCGGCCAGGAACAGCACCATCGACACGGCCTCGAGCAGCAGCGCGGCGGCGAGCACCGGGCGCCGCCCCACGTGGTCCGACAGCGCCCCGACCACCAGCAGCGACAGCAGCAGCGCGAAGGCGTAGACGCCGAAGACGACGGTGATCAGCCCCGACCCGAACCCGAACTCCTCCGCGTACACGCGGTACAGCGGGGACGGCACCCCGGAGGCGGCGAGCATCAGGGTCAGCAGCACCGCCACCGACCAGAAGGCGGCGGGGCGGCTGAGCTCACGACGGGGCACGAACCGATGCAAGCGCCGACGACCCGGTCGTGTTCCCGCCGACGGCCCCGTCCGGAGGCCCGTCCCGCGCTGGGGAGGAGGAGTCAGCGGCCGGGGTAGCGGCGGGAGGTGAAGACCTGGCCGGACGGCGTCACCCGGGTCTGGGTCGAGCCGATCATCACCAGGCAGCGCATGTCGACCGTCTCCGGGTCGAACTCGCCGAGGGTGGTGACGGTGAGCGTCTCCTCGGGCCCGCCGACGTCCCGGCCGACCACGACGACGGTCTCCGGCGGCTTCACGTCCAGCAGCACCTTCGTCGCCTCGCCCAGCTGGTGCGGCCGGGCCCGCGACCGCGGGTTGTAGAGGGCGATCACCAGGTCCGCGGTGGCCACGGCGCGCAGCCGGTCCAGCACGACGTCCCAGGGCTTGAGGACGTCGGACAGCGAGATCACCGCGAAGTCGTGCCCGAGCGGGGCGCCCACCTTCGACGCCACCGCCTGGGCCGCGGTGAGCCCGGGCAGCACCCGCACCTCGACGTCCGGGAAGCTCTCCGCCGCCACCTCGAGCACCGCGGCGGCCATCGCGAAGACCCCGGGGTCGCCGCTGGAGACCACCGCCACCCGGCGTCCGGACCGGGCGAGCTCCAGGGCGTGCGCGGCCCGCTCGGCCTCGACCCGGTTGTCGCTGGGGTAGCGGGTCTGCCGTGGGTTGGCCGGCACCCGGTCCAGGTAGGGGCCGTAGCCGATCAGGTCGTCGGCGCGGTCCAGCGCCTCGGCGGTCTCCGGCGTCGTCCAGGCGCGCTTGCCCGGGCCCAGCCCGACGACGACGACCTCGCCGGCGTGCGGCCGGGTGTCCCCGGTGCGCTCGGGGTCGTTGCCCGGGCCGGTGAGCCGGCTGGGCAGCAGGGCCAGCGAGAAGTACGGCACCGTCTCCGGGTCGACGTCGGCCAGCGGGGCCACCCGCTGCCGGTCGGTGGTCGCGCGCTCCACGTACCAGGCCCGGTCGAGCACGCCGGCGGCGTCGAACGCCTCGCGCACGTTGGCGAACGTGCGGCCCAGCTTCATCACCGCGGCGGAGTCGGTGGTCGCCAGCCACTCGGCGAGCTCGTCGGCCGGCAGCGTGCCGGGCAGCACGGTGAGCACCTCGTCCCGCTCGACCAGCGGCCGGCCGAGCACCGCGGCGGCGCCGCTGACGCTCGTCACGCCGGGCACCACCTCGGTCGGGTACCGGTGGGCGAGCCGCTTGTGCATGTGCATGTAGGAGCCGTAGAAGAACGGGTCGCCCTCGGCGAGCACGACGACGTCACGGCCGGCGTCCAGGTGCGCGGCCAGCCGGGCGGCGGCGGCCTCGTAGAACTCGTCGATGGCGCCCTGGTAGCCGCCGGGGTGGTCGGTGGTCTCGGTGGTCACCGGGTAGACCAGCAGCTCCTCGACCTGGTCCGCGCGCAGGTAGGGCGCAGCCAGCCCGCGGGCGACCGAGCGGCCGTGCTGGGCGGCGTGGAAGGCCACGACGTCCGCGGCGCCGATCAGCCGGGCCGCCTTGACCGTCACCAGCTCCGGGTCGCCGGGCCCCAGCCCGACCCCGTACAGCCGCCCGCTCACCTGAGCCCCCCGTCCACCAAAATGGCCATTCTGGTGGTCATTCGGCGGTGCTCGCGATCGCGTTGACCGCAGCGGCGGTGATGGCGCTGCCGCCCCGGCGGCCGCGGACGACGAGGAACTCCAGGTCGGTGGCGGCCAGCGCCTCCTTGGACTCGACCGCGCCGATGAACCCCACCGGGATGCCGATCACCGCGGCGGGGCGGGGCGCGCCGGCAGCGACCATCTCCAGCAGGTGGAACAGCGCGGTCGGGGCGTTGCCGATCGCGACGACGGCGCCGTCGAGCCGGTCGCCCCACAGGTGCATCGCCGCCGCGGTGCGGGTGGTGCCCATCTCCCGGGCCAGGTCGGGGGTGCGCGGGTCGTTGAGGGTGCAGACCACCTCGTTGAACGCCGGCAGCCGCTTGCGGGTCACCCCGGAGGCGACCATCTGGGCGTCGCACAGCACCGGGGCGCCGGACTCCAGCGCCTTGCGGCCGGCCCGGACGACGTCGGGGGAGAAGGCCACGTCGGACACCAGGTCGACCTGCCCGCAGGCGTGGATCATCCGGACGGCGACCCGGCCGACGTCCTCGGGCAGGCCGGACAGGTCGGCCTCGGCGCGGATCGTGGCGAAGGACTGCCGGTAGATCTCGGCGCCGTCGTGCTCGTAGTCGTACATCAGTCCTTCTCGATCCGGAGGTCGTAGCCGGCCGGCGTCGCGACGACGTCGACGACCCCGCCCTGTGGTCGGCCGCAGCGGCGCTCGCAACCGGCCCAGTGCTGTCGGTCGCCACCGGCGGGCAGCGCCCGGGACGCGACGGCGGCCACCGCGTCGGCGCGGACGTCGGCCAGCGACTTGGCGCAGCCCGGGCGCCCCGCGCAGGTGGTTACCTGCAGCCAGGGGCTCGCCTCGTCGAAGACGATGCCGGTGCGGTACAGGTCGACGGCGGCGTCGTCCACGGCGTCCTCGGCGAGGTCGGGCACGACCACGCTGCGCCAGGGGGTCAGCTGCACCTCCGCGCCCAGCCGGGCGAGCAGGTCGGCCTGGTCGGCGGAGACCCGCCCCAGCGGGACGACGCCGATCAGCGCCGTCCGCCCGTCGAGCTGCATCGCCGCCCCGACCGGCCCCACGACCGGCGCCCCCGGCACCTCCACCTGACCACCGAAATGGCCATTGTGGTGGTCCAAGCGGGTGGCGACGTGGGTGGGGCCGTCGGTCAGCTCGGTCAGGCGCCAGGCGGTCGAGCTCTGGGCGGTGCGTTCGTCGAGGAAGGCGCCGGCGGCGTCCAGCGCCAGCGCGACCGCGTCGTCCGGGGAGCAGCGCAGGCCGGAGTCGACGCCGCCGAGGAGCAGGGCAACCGAGTCGGGGGAGAGGGCCAGCAGGCCGACGTCCCCACCGAGACCGGCGACGTCGCCCCGGCCGTCGTCCAGGGTGAGCAGGAAGCGGCCGGGCAGGTCGGCCAGCGCCGGGTCGGCGCGCAGGCCGGCGTCGAAGGCGAGGACCCACGGCCGGACGTCGACGTGCCCGCCCTCCGTGCGCCCGGACAGCGTGCTGGCCAGCACGTTGCGCACCCGCTCGTGCGTGGCGCTGGGCAGCAGCCCGACGGCGGCCAGCCGGTCGCCCAGCTCGGCCTCGGCGCCGGCCGGCAGGCCGCGCAGCTGGAGGTTGCCCCGGCTGGTCAGCTCCAGGTGCCCGTCCCCGAGCTCCCGGGCGGCCGACGCCAGCGCCTGCAGCTGCCCCGCGCTGATCGCCCCACCCGGCACCCGCACCCGGGCCAGCCCGCCGTCGGCGGCGGCGTGGGTCTGCAGCGCACCGGGGCAGGCGTCGGCGCGCTCGCGCGGAGCGGAGAGGGAGGTACCGGGTGAGGACATGGCGCGGCTGAGGCTACTTCCCGACGGCCCAGGCGCACCGGGGCCGTCGGACCCGTCCTGCTGGATCAGGTCAGCGACGTCCGGTCGAAGGACATCCAGACCCGTCGCCGGTCCGCCCGGGTGCGCACCTTCGCCATGGCGTCCACCCGCTGCTGCTGCTCGGCGGTGGCGCGGTGCTCGACGACGGCGAGCTCGGCCTCCCGCATGTCCCGCTCGGCCGCCTCCTCCGCCGGGGTCTGCGGGAGCTGCGGGTCGAGGTCCTCGGGGGAGACCTCCGGGCCCCGGTCCTCCCGGTAGGGGCTGTCGGCGGGCAGGTTGCCGCTGATCCGGCCGTAGGCGCCCAGCGTCAGCAGCACCAGGCCGGCGCAGATGGAGAAGATGACGTTGGCCATCGAGAACGCCAGCAGGTTGTAGTCGCTCTCCAGCACGGCCAGGTTGGCCAGCGCCGAGATCAGGAACAGCGTGCCGAGCACCAGCATGGTGTTCGACACCGCGCGGGGCCCGAGGAACGCGGTGACCACCAGCACCAGCGCGGTGACCACCGAGATCGTGGAGAGCAGGCCGTTGGAGGACAGGCCGGCCACCTCGCCGCCGTCGGTGGAGAAGTAGGCCAGCCCGTCGGCGAAGCCGAGCAGGCCGAAGGTGAGCAGGACCAGGGCCACCACCACCGCGCCGACGCGCTGCACGGTGTGGACCACCGACCCGCCGCGCTCCTCGGTCCGGTCCCCGTCGTCCGACCGGTTCGGCCGGCGGTGTCGCAGGTTCTCTCGCACGCCCATGGGATGCCTCCGTCGTGTGGATGACCAGACATCGGGTGCTTCGTCGCGGGCGGCCCGGGCGGATGCGGCGCGTGTGCGACACGCCGGGAAGAGCCACGGGGACGGCGCCGTTGCAGACCCGTGGAAGGAGCGTCATGACCCAGCCGTACGAGATCGACCTGCACTCGGAGTACCTGCGCGCGGACCTCTTCTTCGCGATGGGGCAGCCCACCGAGGCCGCCCGCGTCCTGGAGGCCGTGGTCGCCGCCGAGCCGGACAACCAGGCGGCCCTGGAGCTGCTGGCCCGCAGCTGTTTCGGGTCCGCGCAGCTCGGCCGGGCCGAGGAGACCCTGGCCCGGCTGGTGGAGCTGGCCCCGGCCAACGGGTGGGCCCGCCGCGCGCTGGCCCGCACCCTGGAGCGGCAGAGCCGCCACGACGACGCCGCCGTCCACCACCGGGTGGCCGACGCGCTCGGCGCCGCCTGAGGCACGACCCGCCCGCCGGTGGCACTGCGAGCAGCCGTGCCGTCGGACGGCAGACGCCGGGGGCGTGGTCCCGATCGGGACCACGCCCCCGGTTGCGTCTCCGCTGAGCCCTGGGGTCAGCGGCCGTCGACCGAGGGAGGCGGGTTGATGGTGGTGCCGTCGTTCCCCGTGCTGCCGGCGGTGCTGCCCCCGGTGGGGCGCGGGGTGACCCCTCGCTCGGCGACCGGCAGGAGGGCCCCGTCGGCCAGCCGCTCGCGGTAGCCGAAGAGCTCCCGCTTCACCACCCGGCTCAGGATGTAGAGCCCGATGATGTTCGGCAGCGACATCAGGAAGATCATGCTGTCGGAGAAGCCGATCACCGCGTCGAGGGTCGAGGAGGCCCCGATGACGACGAAGATGCAGAAGATCAGCTTCCAGGTCCGGTCGACCAGCATCGACTCGCCGAACAGGTAGGTCGACGCCTTCAGCCCGTAGTAGCTCCAGGCCAGCATCGTGGAGTAGGCGAAGAGGATCACCGCGACCGCCAGCACGATCGGGAACCAGCTCGCCACCGTCTCGAAGGCGGCCGAGGTGGTCTCCACTCCCGGGGCGCTGGCCTCGTCGGCCCAGGTGCCGGTGATCACGATCGCCAGTGCGGTCATCGTGCAGATGACGACGGTGTCGACGAACGGCTCCAGAACGGCGACGTGCCCCTCGGTCGCCGGCTCGTTGGTCTTCACCGCGGAGTGGGCGATCGCGGCCGACCCGAGCCCGGCCTCGTTGCTGAACGCCGCCCGCCGGAAGCCCTGGATGAGCACGCCGACGACGCCGCCGAAGCCGGCCTCGGGGCTGAACGCCGTCCGGAGGATCTCCCACAGTGCGTCCGGGATCTGCGCGAAGTTGGCGAACAGCACGGAGAGGCAGGCCACCACGTAGAAGATCGCCATGAAGGGGACGAGCTTGTCGGTGACCCGGGCGATGCTCCGGATGCCACCGATGATCACCGCCCCGACCAGGATCGCGAGCACCAGGCCGAAGACGGCGCCGGCGGCCCCGAACCCGAGCCAGCCGTCCGCTCCGCCGGTCACCGACTGGGCCTGGGCGAAGGCCTGGTTGGCCTGGAACATGTTCCCGCCACCGACGGCACCGCCGAGGGTGAAGATGCAGAACAGGACCGCGAGGACCTTGCCCAGCGTGCCCTTGCCCTTCTCCTTCAGCCCCTGGCTCAGGTAGTACATGGGGCCACCGGAGACCCGGCCGTCGGGGTAGACCCGGCGGTACTTGACGCCGAGGGTGCACTCCACGCCCTTGGTGCACATGCCGACCAGGCCGGCGATGATCATCCAGAAGGTCGCCCCGGGCCCGCCGAGGGAGACGGCCACCGCGACCCCGGCGATGTTCCCGAGACCCACCGTCCCGGAGACGGCGGTCGCCAGCGCCTGGAAGTGGGTCACCTCCCCGGCGTCCTCGGGGTCGTCGTACTTGCCCTTGATCAGCTGGATCGCGTGGCCGAAGGCCCGGAACTGGAAGCCCTTCAGGTAGATCGTGAAGAAGATCCCGGCGACGACCAGCCAGACGACGATCAGCGGCAGCTCGACGCCCTCGTCGATGAAGTCCAGCGGGACGGCGGCGAAGACGATCCCGGTGATGACGTCGGAGATCGGCGCGAAGACGTCGTTGACCTGCTCGTCGAAGGTGGCGGCCTGCACGGAGGGGAGCGACGCGTTCACGGGACCACCAGCACCGGGATCGGGGACAGTTGGATGAGGCTGCTCGGGGTGGACCCGAACAGGAGCGTGCGGACCCTGCTCTGCCCGGTCCGGCCGACGATGATCCAGGCGGCGTCGTGCTCGCGGGCGAGGGCGACCAGCGTCTCGGCCGGGTGCCCGTGCCGGACGACGCCCTCGACGGTCAGGTCAGCGGCCGCGGACAGCCGGGCGACCGCCGGGTCGAGCACCCGCTCGCGGGCCGACTTCGCCTCGCGTTCCTTGTCGATGGCGCGGCGTTCGTTCTCCTCCGCCGTGGAGAACGAGTAGGGCGACCAGGGGACGACGCAGGCCAGCACCAGCCGCAGGTCGTGCCTGCGCGCCGCGTCGGCAGCTGCGTCCGCCGCCCGACCGCTCGCCTCGCTCCCGTCGAGCCCCACGATGATCGAAGCGGACATAGGGTGACCCCCAGCTGTCGCGGACGTTGCGGGAAAGCTAGTGGCAATCACCGCGCTCTGCACCCCGGTCGGGAATCGTCACCCAACTGACATGTGGGCCGGCGGCGGGCCGCTCCGCCGAGCGACGTGTCCGGCGGCGGGCTGCACCGGACGAGGTCGGCGAGCGCGGCGGGTGGTCCGGAGCCGGGCGGTCCGGGCCGGGCCGATGCGCCCCGGCCGGGTGCCGGTCCCGTCCGTACCGTGGGAGGCGCCGCCGCCTCCCTCCCACCCGTGCGCCGGCCCGGACCCGAGGAGCTCGATGAACCGCCGCACCGCACCCCGCCTGCTCGCCACCCTGGCCCTCACCGCCTCGCTGGCCGCCTGCGGGGGCACCGATGACGAGGCGGCGGGGACCCTGACCGACCAGATCAGCAGCGACCTCTCCGAGACCCCTGACATCCCGGCCTCCGAGGAGCCGGCGCCGGAGGAGCTGGTCGTGGGTGACGTCGTCGTCGGAGACGGGGCCGAGGCGACCGAGGGGACGACCGCACAGGTCAAGTACGTCGGCGCCCTCTACGAGAACGGTGAGGAGTTCGACTCCTCCTGGTCCCGCGGTGCCGACGAGACGCTGCCCGTGCCGCTCGGGCAGGGCGTGGTCATCGAGGGCTTCGAGCAGGGCATCGAGGGGATGCAGGTCGGTGGCCGCCGGGTGGTCACCATCCCCAGCGAGCTCGGGTACGGCGCGCAGGGGGCCGGGACGGCGATCCCCGGCGACGCGACCCTGGTGTTCGTCATCGACCTCGTCTCCGTCGACTGACCCGGGCCCCGGTGGCCGCCGAGCGCGACCACCGTCCCGGTCCCGGGCGGTGGTGGGCCCGCGGGCTGCTCGTCGGCTACCTGGCCCTCGGCGCGTTCGTCACCCTGCGACCGGACCCGATGGGCCGGTTCTCCCGCCCGATCACCAAGGCGGTGATGGAGGCCACCGACCAGCGCTGGGCGGTGGCCTTCCCGCTCGTCGAGCGTGGCGGGAACGTGCTGCTGTTCGTCCCGCTGGCGCTGCTGCTGTGCTGGTCGCTGCCCCGGTGGCCCCGGTGGGCGGTCTGGCTGCTGTGCGTGGCCGGCTCGGTGGGCATCGAGCTGGTCCAGGCGCTGTTCCTGCCGGCCCGCTACCCGTCCCTGGTCGACATCGCGACCAACAGCACCGGCGCCGCGATCGGCGTCGGGCTGCACTGGCTGCTCACCCGCCGCCGCTGACGGTCACCCGCCGCCGAGAGCTCCTCCCTCGTGCGGTGGTCCGGCGTGGCAGGTGGACCGCCGGGGTAGTGCCGGAGGGTCGCCCACCGGCCTCAGCCCCGGGCGCCGGGCGACCGTGAGGAGGAGCGGACGATGAGCGCACCCACCTGCACCCCGCACCAGCAGCACCACGAGCACCAGCACGGCCCCGGCTGCGGCCACGACTCGATCCAGCACGAGGGTCACGTCGACTACGTGCACGACGGGCACCGGCACGCCGAGCACGAGGGTCACTACGACGAGCACGGAGCGCACGACCACCAGTAGCACCCGGGCGACCGGGTACGCCGGTCCACCCGCAGGCTGACCGGTCGGCCGCCCACGGCGAACGACCCCACCGTGGGCGGCCGTCGGCTGCCCTGCGGCCCAGCCGCCTCGGTGGCCCCGGCGGAGATCAGCCCGCCAGGAGCGCCTCGAGGACCTCCCGGCGCAGGAACGCCAGCCGCGCGCGCTTGGTCGGCAGCTCGACCTCCGGGCCGAGCTCGAAACCGGTCCGGCGCAGCCGCTCCAGGGCGCCCTCGTTCGCGGCGTCGGGCTCGACGACGACGCGCCGCATGGTCGGGTCGGCGAGCGCGACCGCACCGAGCGCGGCGGCCAGCCGCAGGGTGAAGCCCGGCTCCGGCGTCGTCGCGGGGGCCAGCAGCACGTGGATGCCGAGGTCACCGGGCTCGACGGCGTACACCTCGCCCACCGGGTCGGCGGCCGGCTGGTAGGTCTGCAGCAACCCGACGGGGCTTCCCTCGACCGACACCAGCCAGGCGTGGTGGGTGTCCAGCGAGTCGACGTAGGCGTAGATCTCCCGCACCTGCTCCTCGGTGTGGTCGGTCATCCCCCAGAAGCGGGCCCGCTCCTCCCGCACCCAGGAGTGCACGAGCGGGGCGTCGCGGTCGGGGTCGAGCCGGCGCACCTCGAAGGTGCGGCCGTCCCCGAAGGGGTGGGTGCCCTCGGCGAGGCGGGCATCGGTCACGGGATCTCCTCCGGTCGGGCGGGTGGGGCGGGGATGACGTCGGGCGGGTGGGACGGGGATGACGTCGTACGGGGGGACGGGGACGAGGGAGCCGCTCGCCCACAGCGGGGTCTGGTCCTCGGTGTGCGGGCCGGGCGCACCGTCGGCGCCGAGCGGGACGACCCAGCGGCTGGCGTCGCGGTCGGCGAGGTCCCAGACGTAGCGGGCCACCGGTCCGCGCAGGGAGAGGTCGGTGAGCCCGGGCAGGCTCGCGGTCGCGAGGACGCAGTCGGTGTCGCCGTCCAGCGGCAGCCCGTCGGCGGGCCGGTCGACGGTGTCCTCCCAGGGCGTGCCGTCGAGGGAGTGCACGGTCCGCAGCCGGTGCGTCGCCCCCCAGTCCGGCACGGGCGTGGTCGCGGCGTCGGCGAGTGCGTCCCGGACCAGCGCGTCGACGTCGACGCCGTGGTGGGGGAGGACGTCGAGCAGCCGCTCCAGCGCGGACCCGACCCGCTCCACCGGGGACAGCCACGGGGCAAGCACCTCGGGCACCCCGGCCGGGCGGTGCAGCGGTGCGAGCAGCGGCAGGTCCAGGACGCGCCGCACCAGGGCGCTGCGCCAGGCGGCGAAGGCCCCGGCGCCTCTGCTGGCCGCGGCCATCCGGCGGTCCCAGGAGAGCACCTCGGCGTGCAGCCGGGCGGCGGGGGTGCCGGGCTCCGGTGCCGCAGCCCGCTGGAGGACGTCGATCAGCCCGGTGGCGGGGGAGGCCGTGTCGACGAGCAGCTCGGCGAGGTCGGCGGGGCGCAGACCGGTGCGGTCGCCGACGAGGGCGCGGAGGCGGGCGGCCCGGTGCGGCGGGGCGAAGACCGTGCCGTGGCCGGCGACGTCCGGTCGGGCGTCGTTGGCGGTCACCGCGACGCCGTCCCACGGTGCTGCGTCGGTGACGCGGAGGCCGGCCGCCGGCGGGTGGGTCCCGCGCCAGGCGTGCGCGCGGTCCCACGCCGGCACCGGGTGCCAGCGGTTGGCGGTCGCCCGCTCGGGGACCCGGCCGGCGACCAGCTGGCGGACGTCGCCGGCGGTGTCGGCGACCAGGACGCTGTTCACCGGCTCGACCCACGCGGCGAGGGCTGCGTCGACGTCGGCGGTGGTGCGGGCCTGCAGCAGCAGCGGCAGCGCCTCGAAGCCGAGCGCGGCGTCCACCCGGCTGGGCGCGCGCAGGCTCAGCGCCTCCGGCTCCCCGCCGTCCGTGCCCACGGCCCAGGACGGCACGACCACCGGGCCCCGCGCGGTCTCGACGGTCTCGACGGTGACCGGCTCGCCGTTCCGCACGTCCAGCCGGACGGTGCGGGCGTCGGCCGGCGCCCAGCCGTCGGGCCCCAGGGCCAGCAGCCGGTCTCCGTCCCGGCGCAGCCGCTCGCGGTAGAGGTCCTGGTGGACGGCCATCGCGTTGGTCACCGCCCAGGCCACCGTGCCGGTGTGGCCGAAGTGGGCGACGCCGGGCACCCCGGGGAACGCGAGCCCGACGACGTCGAGGGCCGCGGGCCCGTCCACCACCAGGTGCACCTGCTGGTAGACGCCGGGGCGCTCCAGCACCCGGTGCGGGTCGCCGGCGATCAGCGGCAGCCCGGACGCCGTCCGGGCCCCGGTCACCGCGACCGCGTTGCTGCCGTCCGGCGGGCCCAGGCCGAGCGCGGTGGCGAGGTCGGGCCCGAGCCGCGGCCCGAAGGACCGCAGCAGGTGCCCTCGCCAGACCGTCGTGCCCAGCGCCCCGAACAGCACGTGGTGGACGAGGAAGACCCCCAGCGGGGTCCACGCCCGCCAGCCGCCGTGCCCACCCCGCGGCAGGCCGAGGGCCTGCAGCTCCGGTGACCGCGCGGCGCCCTCGGCCAGCCCGTCGCGCACGCCCGCCACGTAGGCGTTGACCCACCGCCGGGTCGCCGGGTCGAGCGCGTCGTGGCAGCGCCGGGCGGTGTCGTCCAGCCGGGCCCGGGCCGCGAAGGTGTCCCAGGACAGCCCGGCCGCGCCGACGTGCGCGGCCAGCGTCGCCTCGCTGCGCCAGCGCTCGACCTCCAGCTGCCACGCGCGGTCGACGGCGGTGACCCGCCCCTGCGCGAAGGCGAGGTCGTCCAGCGAGCCGGCCCGCACGGTGGGCACGCCGAACGGGTCGCGGGTCACCCCCGCCGGTGCGGTCACCGGTGCCTGGTCGCGTGCCCGGCGACCGGGTTGGCCAGCGTCCCGGCGTACAGCAGCGACGACGCCTGGTCGGCCAGGTCGACCATCTGGGTGGTGTTGCGCAGCTGCAGCCGGTTCAGGCAGGAGTGCCGGAACTCCGGGGTGAAGAGGTCGAAGCGCCGGTGCAGGTCCGGATGGGCGTCCCGGTGGGCCAGCAGGCAGTCGGCGACGCAGTCCCAGACCTCCTCGGCGGGCAGCAGCCCGTCGGCGTCCAGCACGCCGGCGAGGTACCGGAGGAAGCCGTCGAAGACGTCGGTGAAGACCGAGAGCAGCCGGACGTCGTCCTCGTAGTCGACCCGGACCCGCTCGACGCCCGGGGGCAGCGGCCGGTCCCCGAAGACGGCGACCTCCTCCCCGACGTCCTTCATCAGGACCCGGGTCGGCACCGAGTCGCGCAGCACGAGGATGACGTTCTCCCCGTGCGGCATGAAGGCGAGGTCCTGGGCGAGCAGGCAGTGCACGACCGGGCGGAGGTAGGCGTCGAGATAGCGCCGCAGCCAGCTGCGCGGGTCCAGGCCGGAGTCGGCGACCAGGCCGCCGACCAGCGAGCGGCCCTCGGCGTCCCGGTGCAGCAGCGCCGCCATCGTCATCGCCCGCTCGTCCGGGGCCAGCCGCGGCACCGGGCTCTCCCGCCAGAGGGCGGCGACCATCCGCTGGTACGGCGAGCGCAGCCCACGCGCGGCCATCCGGTGGTACGCGTCGCCGGTGTAGCCGACCGAGGCGAGCTCGCGCAGCACGCCGAACCCGCCGGCCACGAGCTCGGGGTCGCCGGTGACCACCTCGGCGACCCAGTCGTTGATCGCCGGGGTCGCCCGCATGTAGGCCGGTGAGAGCCCGCGCAGGAACCCCATGTTCTGGATCGCCAGCGCCGTCTTCACGTAGTGCCGGTCGGGGCGGTCGAGGTCGAAGAACGTCCGGATCGACTGCTGGGCCTGGTAGCGGTCCTCGCTGAGGCCCACCGGCACGAGGTCGCGGCGGCCGACATCGGCGGCGAAGGTGACCGCCAGCCGGTGCTCCCACTGCCACGGGTGCACCGGCAGGTAGCGGAAGTCGGCCGGGTCCAGGCCCAGCGACCGCAGCCGGCCGGCGAAGCGCTCCAGCAGCTCCTCGCCGAGCTGGCCCGCGTAGAGCTGCTGCTCGTCGACGCCCTCGCCGCAGGCCAGATGGGTGTGCTCGCGACGCGCCGCCAGCCAGACCAGCCGGACCGGGGCGCCCGACTCGGGGGAGTAGGCGACCTGATCGGCCAGGCCGAAGCCGATCCGCCCGTTGTTGGCCACGAACGCCGGGTGCCCCTCGGTCATCGACCGCTCGACGGTCTGCAGGTCGGCGCGGGCCAGCTCCCGGGCGTCGGCCCGGCGGTGGTGCAGCTTCCACGCCGCACCGGCGAGGGTCGCGCTGACCTCCTCCAGGTAGGTGCCCAGCAGCTGGTCGGGGATGCCGAGGTCGGCCTGCAGCTCGTCGACCAGCGCGAGCGCGTCCAGGGGCGCGTCGACGCCGTCGACGGTGCGGGACACCGAGGCCGGGTCGACGTCCCAGTGCTCCAGCGGCAGCACCCGCGCGGCGAACCGGTAGCGGACCCCGGGGGCGGTGGGCAGCGACCACCAGGTGCGCCCCAGGGCGTCGGCCGGCCCGCCGTCCGCCGCGGGGGTGACGAGTCGCTCGTGGCCGAACTCCGACAGCGCCTTGGTGACGACGTGCCGGTGCGCCCGGGCCATCGCCACCGGCTCGAGGTGGCCGGCGCCGAGGGGGGCGACGTCCGTCGAGAGCCCGTCCCGCTCGGTGGTGGACGCGGTCATGCCAGCACCCCGCCCAGCTCGCTGGCCGCGAAGGACGCCGCGGTGCACGTGCTGAGCGCCGCCGTCTTGCGCCCCAGGTCGACCAGGCCGTGCTCGACGAAGCCCGCCGCCCGGTTCTTCGCCCGGATCGCCGCGTTGCGCGCGTCCGGCTCGACGACCACCCGGCGCGCGCCCGGGCGGTCCAGGGCGAAGCGGACGACGGCCGCCATCACCGCCGAGGTCAGGCCGCGGACGGCCGGGGCGCCCTCGGCGGGCGGCGCGACGAGGACGTGCATCCCGACGTCGCCGGGCTCGGCCGGCCAGACGCCGACGAGCTCCCGGTGGCGGGGGTCGTAGGTCTCGGCGAGGAACGCCGGCGCCCCGTCGACCCGGCCCAGCCACGCGTCGTGGTGCGGGTCGGCGGTGATCGCGGCGTAGGCGGTGCGCACCTCGGCCGGCCCGGCGTCCTGCATCAGCCAGTAGACCGAGCGGGGGTGGGTGACCCAGGCGTGCAGCAGCTCCAGGTCGCGGTCGACGTCCAGCGGTTCCAGGGTGAGCACCCCGACAGCCGTGCGGACCGACCAGGGCGGTGCGGTGGGGGCGGTGCTCATCGGGCGGCCCCCGCCGTCAGCCCCGCCTCGTCGGGCAGTGCGTCGGCGTCCTCGAGCTCCACCCCGAACTCCTGGTAGGCGATGTGCTGCTCGACCGGGTAGACCTCCCGGCCGCACATGGCGTTGACGATCACCGAGTTCCGGTAGGGGCCCATGCCCAGGTCCGGCGCGGTGAGGCTGTGGGTGTGCTCCTCGGCGTTCTGCACGAAGACCTCCCGGCCGGTGGTGTCCACCGCGTAGTCCAGCGCCACGTCGTACCGGCCGCGCGCGTCCCAGCGGATCCGGTCGCGGACCGGGTCCAGGAACGCCGGCACCCGGGACCGGTAGCCGGTGGCGAGGACCAGCCCGCGCGTCGTCCGGGTGACCGTGCGCCCCTGCTCGGCGTGGTGCAGTCGCAGCTCGTGCCGTCGCTGCCCGGCGTCCCAGCGGGCACCGACCACCTCGACGCCGGTGTGCAGGGAGGAGGGGACCTCCCCGCGCCGTCCCGTGCGGTAGAGGGTGTCGTAGATGGCGTCCACCAGGCTGCCGCTGATGCCCTTGTAGAGGTGGCGCTGCTCGCGGGCGAGGGTGTCGCGGCGCCCCATCGGCAGGGCGTGGTGGTAGCGCGCGTACTCCGGCGAGGTCATCTCCAGGGTCAGCTTCGTGTACTCCATGGGGAAGAACCGGGGTGATCGGGTGAGCCAGTCGACGCGGTAGCCGAGCCGGTCGGCGTCGGTCAGCAGGTCCAGGTACACCTCCGCGGCGCTCTGCCCGCTGCCCACGACCGTCACGTGCCCGAGGGTCTGCAGCTCCTCCTTGTGCTCCAGGTAGGCCGAGCTGTGCCACACCGGGCCGGGCAGGTCCCGCACCGGCTCCGGCACCCACGGCGCCGTCCCGACGCCGAGCACCAGCCGCCGGCCCAGGTGCACCTCCGGCTCCCCGGAGCGGACGTCGCGGGCGTGCACCCGGTAGACGCCCGCGGCGGCGTCGTGCTCGACCCGCTCGACGCGCCGGCCCCACCGCAGCCCGGGCACCCGCTCGGCGACCCAGCGGCAGTAGGCGTCGTACTCCGCGCGGAGTGGGTGGAAGTCCTCGCGGATGTAGAAGGGGTAGAGCCGGCCGGTCGCCTTGAGGTGGGCCAGGAACGAGTACGGGGACGTCGGGTCGGCCATGGTCACCAGGTCGGCCAGGAACGGGACCTGCAGGGTGGTGCCCTCGATCATCATCCCGGGGTGCCAGGAGAACTCCTCGTGCTCGTCGAGGAAGACGCCGGACAGGTCGGGCACCGGGGCGGTGAGCGCGGCCAGGCCGAGGTTGAACGGCCCGATCCCGACGGCGACGAAGTCGTGCACGGTGGCGGTGCTCATGTCGGTGCTCATGCCGGTGCTCATGCCTGGGCC
Source organism: Modestobacter marinus (assembly GCF_011758655.1). NCBI lineage: Bacteria > Bacillati > Actinomycetota > Actinomycetes > Geodermatophilales > Geodermatophilaceae > Modestobacter > Modestobacter marinus. The sequence continues at coordinate 640,680 of NZ_JAAMPA010000001.1, read as the reverse complement.
TGCCCGCCGGCCAGCACCAGCGCCGCGGGGGCCACCGCGGACTCCGCGACCAGGTCCTCCCCGGCCGCCCGGACCAGGTCGACCACCGTGCGGACGTCGGCCCGGGTGGTCGCCGGGTTCAGCAGGGTGAGCTTCAGCCACGGCCGCCCGTCGACCACGGTGCGGGCGACGACCGCCTCGCCCTCGTCGAACAGCCGCTCGCGGATGCCGGCGACGAGCCGGTCGGCAGCGGCCGGGTCCAGCGGGCCGTCGGGGCCGGTGGGCCGGTGCCGGAACAGCACCGTGCTCAGCGTCGGTGCGCTGTGCACCTCGATGTCCGGCGCGGCGCACAGGTCCTCGTGGACCTGCACGGCCAGGTCCAGGCACGCGTCGAAGGCCTCGCCGATCGCGTCGGCCCCCATCGCGCGCAGCGTCACCCAGAGCTTGAGCGCGTCGAAGCGGCGGGTGGTCTGCAGGCTGCGGTCCACCTGGTTCGGCGCCCGCTCACCGCGCGGGTTCAGGTAGGCCGCGTGGTGGGTGACGTGCCGCAGCGTCGCACCGTCGCGCACCAGCACCGCCGAGGAAGCCACCGGCTGGAAGAAGGTCTTGTGGAAGTCCACGGTCACCGAGTCGGCGCGCTCGATGCCGTCGAGCAGGTGCCGGCGGCGGCGGGAGACCAACAGCCCGCCGCCGTACGCGGCGTCGACGTGCAGCCACGCGCCGATCTCCGCGCAGACGTCGGCCACCGCGGGCAGCGGGTCGATCCGGCCGAGGTCGGTGGTGCCGGCGGTGACGGCCACCGCCATGACGACGTCGCCGGCGTCCTGCACCCGGGCGGCGACCCGGCGCAGCGCGGCGGGGTCCATCCGGTGCCGCTCGTCGGTCGGCACCGGCACCACCGCGTCCGCGCCCAGCCCGAGCAGGCGCGCGGACTTGCCGACGCTGAAGTGGGCCTGGTCGGTGGCCAGGACCCGCAGCCGCGCGCCGGGGGGCAGGACGCCGCCGGGCAGACCGGCGAGCGCCTCGTCGCGGGCCAGCAGCAGGGCGTGCAGGTTGGACTGGGTGCCGCCGCTGGTGAACACGCCGTCCGCGGCGGGGCCGAGGCCCGCGCGGCCGGCCGCCCAGGCGATCAGCCGGCGCTCGATCAGGGTGGCCGTCGTCGACTGGTCGTAGGTGTCGACGGAGGTGTTGACCGCGGAGGCGAGCAGGTCCGCAGCGAGGGCCGGGATCGCGACCGGGCAGTTCAGGTGGGCGACGTAGCCGGGCTCGTGGAACCACACCGCGTGCTCGAGGTAGAGCCGGGAGGTCTCCTTCAGGGCGGAGAACGTGTCGCCGAGCGGCGTCTCGAGGTCGACCCCGGCGACGAGCTCCTCGAGGTCCTGCTGCGGCGCGCCCGACCGGGGGCGGCGGACCACCCGGACGCGGTCGGTGAGCGAGCCGAGCGCCGCGGTGACGACCGCGGCGTAGTGGTCGACCGTCGCACCCGAGAACAGGTGGGCGGTCGGGGTGTGCTCCGTCACGAACGAGCCCTTCCGTAGGTTAGCCTCCCCTAAACACGGCGGACGGTACACGGGGCTGGACCCCGGTGCGCAGGGTCCCGCCGAGGTCACGTCGAGAGGGGCACAGGGGTGCAGCACGGGTGGGAGGGCGTGGTCCTCAAGGCGCTGCGCGGTCGGGACTTCGTCCTCACCGTGCGCGGGAGCGAGCAGGTCGGCGAGCAGTACCAGCGGGTCCGGGTCTCCGACGGCGGGCTGCTCGGGGCCTGCCCGCCGCACCCGGCGATGTGGGTCCGGCTGTGGTTCGAGCACGACGGCCGCCCGCACCAGCGGGCGTACACGCTCGTCGACCCGGACCCGGCGGCGGGCACCTTCGACCTCGAGTTCGCCCTGCACGACGGCCCGGCGGCGCACTGGTCGCTCACGGCGCGGCCCGGCGACACCATCGAGGCCACGGTGCAGGGCACCCGCGAGGAGCCGCTGCCCCCGGGCACCCGGATGGCGCACCTGGTCGGCGACCCGGCGTCCCTGCCCGCGGTGAACTCGTTCCTCGACGCCCACCCGACGACGCCCGCGCGGGTCTGGCTGGAGGCCGGGCACCCGGCCGACCGCGACCTCCCGGTGCGCGCCCGGGCCGGGCACGAGGTCGTGTGGGTCGCCCGGGACGGCGCGGCACCCGGGCAGGCGGTGCAGGCCGCCGTCACGGCTGCCTGGGCGGGAGCCGCGGCCGCCGATCCGGCGCGGGACTGGTTCTGGGTGGCCTGCGAGGCCGCCGCCGCCCGGGCGCTGACCAAGCACCTGCGCCGCGAGCTCGGCGTGGGCAAGGACCGGGTGTCCTCGCTCGCCTACTGGCGCGCGACGTGACCGCGCCGTCCACCGTCGCCGAGGCCTCCCCGGTCGCGGCGGGCCGGCCGCCGTGGGCCCTGCTCACGACCCTCTGGGTCACCCAGTACGTGGGCATCGGCTTCCTCACCGTCGGGCTGGTCGCGATCCTGCGGGCCGACGGCGTCTCCCTCGCCGACCTCTCCCTCGTCTCGCTGCTGGGCCTGGCCTGGCCGCTCAAGCTGCTCTGGGCCCCGCTGCTGGACCGGTACGGGTCTCGCCGGCTGGGGCACCACCGCTCCTGGCTGCTCGCCCTGCAGAGCGCGATGGTCCTGGCGCTCCTCGCGCTGCTGCCCTTCGACGACCCGGCCGGCTCGCTCGGCCCGCTCGTCGCCGTCTGCGCCGTGTACGTGCTGCTGTCGGCCACCCAGGACGTGGCCGCCGACGCCCTCGCGGTGCGGCTGCTCCGCCCGGAGGACCGTGGGCTGGGCAACGGGCTGCAGGTGGGCGCCAGCTACCTCGGCACCGTGCTCGGCGGTGGCCTCTGCGTCCTGGTGTACGACCGCGTGGGCTGGACGGCGGCGGTGCTGCTGCTCGCCGGCCTCACCCTGGTGGCGCTCGCCGTCGTGCTGCGCTTCCGCGAGCCCGCCCGCGACCCGCGGCCACCGGGCAGCGCGGCGTGGGGTGCGCTGATCGGGGTGTTCCGCCGCCCCGGCGTGCCGGTGTGGGCGCTGGGCGTCGTGCCGCTGGTCTACGGGGGCGCGGCCGGCGTGTACGCCCTGCCCAGTGCGGCGCTCGTCGACGCCGGGTGGTCGCTGACCCGCATCGGCGTGGTCACCGGCGTCGTCGTCAGCGTGCCCGCGGCGCTGGCCGGCCCGCTCGCGGGGTGGCTGGTCCGTCGCTGGGGGCGGTCCGCGGTGCTCGTGGGCGGCGGGGTCGCCCTGGCGCTGTCCACCGCCGGGCTGGTCCCGCTGCTCCTCGGGTCGGCGCCGCTCGCCGGCACGGTGGTGGCGCTCAGCGGCTTCCTCGTGGCCTACACCGCGCTGAACGTGGTGGTCTACACCGTGAGCATGGACCTCTCCCGCCCGGCCACGGCGGGCACGGACTTCACGACGCTCACCACGGTGCCGCTGCTCGCCTCGTTCCTCACCGCCTCCGCCGCGCTCGCCACGGCGGCGCTCGTCGGGTACGTCGCCTCGGCGGCCGTGTGGTGCGGGGTCACCCTGCTCGGGGTGGCCCTGGGCGTGCGGTGGCTGCGGGCCGCGCCGCTCCGTTGACGACGACGGTCCCGGCCGGCCGGACGGCGGTGGGCCCGCCCCGGCGGCTGCCGCTGCTCGCGGTCGAGGCGGCGACCCTGCTCTCCGGCACGGCCAACGGGGTCACCTCGGTCGTCCTGCCGTGGCTGGTCCTCGAGCGCGGTGGCGGGGCGGCCGGCGCCGGCCTCGTCGCGGCGGCGACGGCGCTGCCGCTGGTGCTCACCGCGGTGCTCGCCGGCGTCGTCGTCGACCGGGTCGGCCGGCGACGGGTGTCGGTCGTCTCCGACGTCGTCTCCGCGGCCGCGGTCGCTGCCATCCCGCTGCTGGAGCTGGCGACGGGCGGGCTCGGGCTGGGGTCGGTGGTCGCGCTCGCCGCCCTCGGGGCGCTGCTCGACCCGGCTGGGGTGACCGCGCGGGAGGCGATGCTGCCGGAAGCCGCCGCGGCCGCCCGGCTCCCGCTGTCTCGGGTCAACGGCGTCCACGAGGCGGTGTGGGGGGCGGCGTTCTTCATCGGGCCGGCGGTCGGTGGCGTGCTGATCGGGCTGGTCGGCGCGGTCCCGGCGCTGTGGGCCACGACGGGGGCCTTCGTGCTGTCGGCGGTCGTCGTCGCCCTCGTCCGGGTCCCCGGCGGCGGCCGGCCGGAGAGCCGTGCGGAGTCGTCGGCGGGCGCGGTCCGGCGGGTGCTCGCCGACACCGCCGAGGGGATCGCCGTGCTCCGCGCCGACCGCCTCGTGCGGTGCGCCGCCGCGGTCGCCGTCCTGGTCTCCGCGACGTACCTGCCGATCTCGGCGGTGCTGCTGCCGGTGCTGTTCGAGCAGCAGGACGCCCCCGGCCGGCTCGGCCTGCTGCTGCTCGTCATGAGCGGCGGCTGGGTGCTGGGCAGCCTGCTGCAGGGGGCCGTGGGCCACCGGCTGCCCCGCAGTCTCGTGCTCCGGGTCGCCACCGTGGGGGCGTCCCTGGCGCTGGTCCCGTTCGTGGCCCTGCCGCCCTACCCGGTCCTGCTCGGCTGCGGGGCGCTCGCCGGCCTGCTCTTCGGCCCGATCAACCCGCTGGTCAACCTGGCGTTCCAACGCCGGGTGCCGTCGCACCTGCGCGGGCGGGTGCTGGGCATCGTCGCCTCCGGCGCGTACGCCGCGGGCCCGGTCGGGCACCTCGCGGCCGGCCTGCTCGTCGACGGCACCGGGCTGCGCACGGCCTTCGCCGTGTTCGTCGGTGCCGTCGTCGTCGCCGCACTGTCCGTGCTCGTGCTGCGCCCGCTCCGGGAGCTCGACGACCTGCCCGACGGCGAGGAGACCCCGGTGGCCTCACCTGTCGCGGTCGGGCCGGTGCTGCCCGAGCCCCGGACGCCGGCAGCCCGGTAGCGTCTCCGGCACATCACGGCAGTGCGCGAGGAAGCCGGTGCGAACCCGGCGCGGTCCCGCCACTGTGAGCCGCTGCGTCGTCTGCGATGCGGAGGCGAGCCAGACACTCCGGCTGCCGTGCTCGACGACCCGGGGCGCGGACCCCGAGGGAGGCACCACGTGAGCTCACGCACCTTCACCCTGCTCTCCACCTCCGACACCGACCTGCTGTCGGCCCGGTCCAGCTCCGCCGACTGGCGGTTGGGCAACCCCTACCGCGCCGGCGACCTCGCGGAGTTCGCCGCCGGGACCGACCTCGTCGTGGTCCGCATCCTGGGGTCGCGCCGGAAGTACGAGGACATGGTCGCGCCGCTGCTCGCCCTGGGTGTGCCGGTCGTCGTGCTCGGCGGCGAGCAGCTGCCGGACGCCGAGCTCATGGAGCTCTCGACCGTGCCGATGGGCGTGGCGACCGAGGCGCACACCTACCTGGCCCAGGGCGGCCCGGACAACATGGTGCAGCTGCACCGCTTCCTGGCCGACACGGTGCTGCTGGACGGCGAGGGCTTCGAGGCCCCGGCCGTCGCGCCGGACTGGGGGCTGCTGGACCGCACGGGCCCCGCTGGTGACGGGGGAGTGAGCATCGCAGGGAGCGCCAGCGACCGAGGAGCGGAGCGAGCCCGCAACGGCGACGACGACGCTGCGACCGGCCCGCGGGTCGCCGTCCTCTACTACCGGGCGCACCACCTGGCCGGGAACACCGCGTTCGTGCACACGCTCTGCGAGGCGATCGAGACCGCCGGCGGCGTGCCGGTGCCGGTCTACACCGCGTCGCTGCGGTCGGTGGAGCCGGAGATGCTCGACGTGCTCCGCACGGTCGACGCCATGGTCGTCACCGTGCTGGCGGCCGGCGGCTCCAAGCCCGCCACCGCCTCCGCCGGTGGGGACGACGGCGCCTGGGACGTCGGCGAGCTGGCCCGCCTCGACGTCCCGGTGATCCAGGGGCTGGTGCTCGGCACCCCCCGGGAGACCTGGGCGGCCAACGACGACGGGCTCTCCCCGCTGGACGTCGGCAACCAGGTCGCCATCCCCGAGTTCGACGGCCGGATCATCAGCGTGCCGTTCTCCTTCAAGGAGGTCGACGACGAGGGCCTGACCTCCTACGTGCCCGACCCGGAGCGGGCCGCCCGGGTGGCCGGCACCGCCGTCGCGCACGCCCGGCTGCGGCACACCGCCCCCGCCGACCGCAAGATCGTGGTGATGCTGTCGGCGTACCCGACGAAGCACTCCCGGATCGGCAACGCGGTCGGCCTGGACACCCCCGCGTCGGTGGTCCGGCTGCTGGCCGCGATGGCCGGGCAGGGCTACGACATCGGCCCGTTCGACGGCGAGGGCTCGCTGCCCGGCATCGCGGACCTGGACGGCGACCGGCTGGTGCACGCCCTGATCGAGGCCGGCGGCCAGGACCCGGACTGGCTGACCGCCGAGCAGCTGTCCGGCAACCCGGTGCGCATCCCGGCCGCGGAGTACCGCCGGTTCTTCGACACCCTCCCCGCCGAGCTGACCGACCGGATGGTGGAGCACTGGGGGCCGCCGCCGGGCGAGCTGTTCGTCGACCCGACCGACGACTGCATCGTGTTCGCCGCGCTGCGCGCCGGCAACGTCGTGGTGATGGTCCAGCCGCCGCGCGGCTTCGGGGAGAACCCGATCGCGATCTACCACGACCCGGACCTGCCGCCGTCCCACCACTACCTGGCCGCCTACCACTGGCTGCGCTCGTCCTTCGGCGCGCACGCGGTCGTGCACGTGGGCAAGCACGGCAACCTGGAGTGGATGCCCGGCAAGACCGTGGGGCTGTCGTCGTCCTGCGCGCCGGACGCCGCCCTGGGCGACCTGCCGATGGTCTACCCGTTCCTGGTCAACGACCCGGGCGAGGGCTCGCAGGCCAAGCGGCGGGCGCACGCGGTGCTGGTCGACCACATGGTGCCGCCGATGGCCCGCGCCGACACCTACGGCGACATCGCCCGGCTGGAGCAGCTGCTCGACGAGCACGCCAACATCGCCGCGATGGACCCGCCCAAGCTGCCCGCCGTCCGGCAGCAGATCTGGACGCTGATCCAGGCCGCCAAGCTCGACCACGACCTGGGCCTGGACGACCGGCCGCACGACGCCGAGTTCGACGAGATGATCCTGCACGTCGACGGCTGGCTGTGCGCCATCAAGGACAGCCAGATCCGCGACGGGCTGCACGTCTTCGGCTCCCCGCCGGAGGGCGACGCCCGGGTCGGGCTGGTGCTGGCGATCCTGCGGGCCCGGCAGATCTGGGGCGGCTCGGTCGCCATGCCCGGCCTGCGCGAGGCGCTCGGCCTGGTGGAGGACGGCTCGGCCGGGCTGCACGAGACCGACGAGGTCGAGGCGAAGGCCGCCGCGCTGGTGGCCGGCATGGAGGATCGCGGCTGGTCGGCGGCGGCGATCGCCGACGTCGTGACCGGCGTGCTCGGCACCGCCGACGACGCCGTCACGACGGTCCTGCGGTTCGCCGTCGACGAGGTCGTCCCGCGGCTGGCGAGGACGACCGACGAGATCGACATGGCCCTGCACGCCCTGGACGGCGGCTACGTGCCCGCCGGGCCGTCGGGCTCGCCGCTGCGCGGGCTGGTCAACGTGCTGCCGACCGGGCGCAACTTCTACTCCGTCGACCCGCGCGCGGTGCCCTCCCGGCTGGCCTGGGAGACCGGGCAGGGGCTGGCCGAGTCCCTCGTCGAGCGGTACGTGTCCGAGACCGGTTCGTTCCCGGCGTCCGTGGGCCTGTCGGTATGGGGCACCTCGGCGATGCGCACGTCCGGTGACGACGTCGCGCAGGTGCTGGCGCTGCTCGGCGTCCGGCCGGTGTGGGACGAGGCCTCCCGCCGGGTGACGACGCTGGAGCCGATCCCGCTCGGTGAGCTGGGCCGCCCGCGGATCGACGTCACGGTGCGCATCTCCGGGTTCTTCCGGGACGCCTTCCCGCACGTGGTGACCATGCTCGACGACGCCGTCACCCTGGCCGCGGGGCTGGACGAGACGCCGGAGCAGAACCACGTCAAGGCGCACGTGGACGCCGACGTCGCCGAGCACGGCGACCGCCGGCGGGCCACCACCCGGGTGTTCGGGTCCAAGCCCGGCGCCTACGGGGCCGGGCTGCTGTCGCTGATCGACAGCCGGGACTGGCGCACCGACGCCGACCTGGCCGAGGTCTACGCGGTGTGGGGCGGCTACGCCTACGGCCGGGACCTCGACGGGGTGCAGGCCCGCCCGGACATGGAGACCGCCTACCGGCGGATCGCGGTGGCGGCCAAGAACATCGACACCCGCGAGCACGACATCGCCGACTCCGACGACTACTTCCAGTACCACGGCGGGATGGTCGCCACGGTGCGCGCGCTGACCGGTTCGTCGCCGAAGGCCTACATCGGCGACTCCACCCGCCCCGAGCACGTGCGCACCCGCTCGCTGGTCGAGGAGACCTCGCGGGTGTTCCGGGCCCGGGTGGTCAACCCGAAGTGGCTGGCCGCGATGCGCCGGCACGGCTACAAGGGCGCGTTCGAGATGGCCGCCACCGTCGACTACCTGTTCGGCTATGACGCCACCACCGGCGTCGTCGCCGACTGGATGTACGAGAAGCTCGCGCAGAGCTACGTGCTCGACCCGGAGAACCGGGCGTTCATGGAGGAGTCGAACCCCTGGGCGCTGCACGGGATCGCCGAGCGGCTGCTGGAGGCGGTCGACCGCAAGATGTGGGCCGAGCCCGACCCGGCGCTGCTGGCCGAGCTGCAGCAGGCCTACCTGGACACCGAGGGCGACCTGGAGGGCGGCGACACCCCGGCCCAGCAGCCCGGCGCCGGCGCCCAGGCCTGAGGTGCCCAGCGGTGATCAGGTGACCTGATCGAACACTGGCCTACCGCACCAACGTTGGTGCGGTAGGCCAGTCAGTGATCAGGTCACCTGATCACTGCGCGGGGGCGCGGCGGGACCGATGAGTCCGTCGGCGTCCGGCGGTCTAGGAGTGCATGGCGACGACTCTGCTGGCGATCGGCACGCGCAAGGGCCTCTGGCTCGCGACGAGTGAGGACCGGCGCAGCTGGTCGCTCTCCGCACCGCACTTCCTGATGACCGAGGTGCCGAGCATCGGCATCGACACCCGCGACGGGCGCACCCGGCTGATGGTCGGCGTGCGGTCGGAGCACTTCGGCCCGACGGTCCTGCACTCCGACGACCTGGGGACGACCTGGGACGAACCGGCCGGTGGGGCGATCCGGTTCCCGGCCGACACCGGGGCCGCCGTCGAGCGGATCTGGCAGCTGCGCCCGGACTCCGCCGACCGGCCCGGCGTGGTCTGGGCCGGTTGCGAGCCGATCTCGGTCTGGCGCTCGGACGACGGCGGGGAGCACTTCGAGCTCTGCCGCGGGCTGTGGGACCACCCGCACCGCAGCGAGTGGGGCGCGGGCTACGGCGGCGCGGCGGCGCACTCCGTCGTCCCGGGGCCCGACGGCACGGTGCACGTGGCCATGAGCACCGGCGGCGTGTACCGGACGCGGGACGGCGGGGCGTCCTGGCAGCCGCGCAACTCCGGCATCTCCGCGTACTTCATGCCCGGGCCGGCGCCGGAGTTCGGCCAGTGCGTCCACAAGATCGCCCGGGACGCGGCCGACCCCCGGCGGCTGTACGCGCAGAACCACCACGGCGTGTACCGGTCCGACGACGACGGCGACTCGTGGACGTCGATCGCCGACGGGCTGCCGTCGGACTTCGGCTTCGTGATGCTCGCCGACCCGCGCCGCGGTGGGCGGATCTGGGTGGTCCCGCTGGTCGCCGACGGCGAGCGGATCCCGCCGGACGGCGAGCTCGCCGTGCACCGCAGCGACGACGCCGGAGCCACCTGGCGCCGCCTGGACGCCGGGCTGCCCACCCACGAGTACAACGCCGTGTTGCGGGACGCCGCCTGCGTGGACGCCGGTGACCCGGTGGGCGTCTACGTCGGCACCCGCGGGGGCGAGGTGTACGCCAGCGCCGACGAGGGGGAGTCCTTCAGCACGGTCACCTCCCACCTGCCCGACGTGCTCTGCGTGCGCGCCGCGGTGCTGCCGTGACCGTCCGGGTGCTGCTGCCGCGGCTGCTCGCCGACTGCACCGGCGGCCGGACGTCGATGTCGCTGGACCTGCCCGAACCGGCGACGGTCCGCGCCCTGCTCGACGCCCTCGCCGCCGAGCACCCGGTGTTCGACCGGCGGGTGCGGGACGAGACCGGGGCGCTGCGCCGGCACGTCAACGTCTACGTCGACGGCGAGGAGGTCCGGCGGCTCGCCGGCCTGGTCACCCCGGTCCCGGCCGGTGCGGAGGTGATGGTCGTGCAGTCCGTCGCCGGAGGCTGAGCTCACCCGAGCAGGACGGCGGGCTGACACCCCCAGGCTCGAGCAGTGTGCTCAGCCGAGCAGGACGGCGGCGGCGAGCAGGGTGACCGCTGCCGTCACCTCGCCCATGGCGCCCATGACGTCGCCGTTGACCCCGCCCAGCCGGGTGCGGGCCCGGGAGAAGAGCGCCTCGGACGAGGCCAGCCCGGCGGCGACGGCCGCGACCAGCCCCAGCCCGGCGACCGGGCCGCCGACGACCAGTGCACTCCCGGCGGCCACCGCCGCGGTGACCAGTGCCGCTCCGGCCAGCCAGCCCCGGGACACGGTCCCGGCGACCGCCTGGCCCAGGGACGAGCCCGCGGCGATCGGCACCCCGGGCAGGCCGGTGCGCGCCATCGCCACCCGGGCGGCGACGGTGGCGGCCGGCAGGGCGAGCCAGCCGCCCTCCACGGTGAGCAGGGCCGCCAGGCAGCCGACCTGCAGCAGCAGCGTGAGCACCAGCGTGACGACGCCGAATGGGCCGACGTCGCCGGCGCGCATCACGGCCAGCGCCCTCTCCCGGCCGCGCAGTGGACCCAGCCCGTCGGCGGTGTCGGCCAGCCCGTCCAGGTGCAGTCCACGGGTGAGCGCGGCCAGGACGGCGACGCCCAGCACCGCACCGACCAGCGGGCTGACGGCGCGGCCGGCGGCCCAGGCGACCGCGGTGGCCAGGCTGCCGAGCACCAGGCCGACCAGCGGCGCCCAGGGCAGCACCCCGCGGGCCGAGGTCGCCGCCGGCACCCGCAGACTGGTCAGCAGCGCGAAGGACTCCGCCGGCCCGGCCCACCGGGACCGTTGCGGCACGGCGCTCACCGCAGCCGCTGGGGGAGCCCGGCGACCACGAACCACACCTCGTCGGCGGTCGCGGCCAGCCGCTGGTTCACCGTGCCGAGCGTGTCCCGGAACAGCCGCCCGGCCCGGGTCTCGGGCACCACGCCCAGCCCGACCTCGTCGCTGACCGCCACCACGTGCGCCGGCGTCATCACCCAGTTGTCGACCAGTGCATCGCAGCGCCGGTCCAGCCGGTCGCGGGCCGCGGCAGCGTCCGTGGGAGAGCCCGCGGCGTGCGCCCCGGTCGCGTCGGCGGCGTCCCAGATGCCGGTCTCGTCCATCAGCGCGGCCACCCAGGTGGTGACGCTGTCCACCAGCACGGCACCGCCGCGGATCAGCTCCGACGGTGCTGTCGTCTCCACCGTCGTCCACCCGGCCGGGCGGCGGGCGCGATGGGCGGCGACCCGTGCCGACCACTCGGCGTCGGCCTCGTCGACGACGGAGGTGGCGAGGTAGGTGACCTCGTCCCAGTCCGCCAGCAGCTGCTCGGCGTGCGCCGACTTCCCCGACCGGGAGCCGCCGAGCACCAGGACCCTGCTCATGCCACGTCCCCGGGCCCGTGCTGCTCCGCAGTCGCTGCCCGCCCGCCCGGCACCGTCCCGCTCACGGGAGGACCAGCGTGGTGACGGTGCCGTTGTGCGGGGTGACCGCCGGCATCTGGTCCGGGCCGAGACCGGCGACCACCCCCTGGAGGGCCCGGATGGTGTCGCCGTGGGTCACCAGGGCGACGACCGCGGCCGGCGGGTCGGCGCGCAGCCGGTCGAGGTAGCCGGCGACCCGGGAGTGCAGCTGGGTGAGGCTCTCCCCGCCCTCGGCCGACCAGTGCGGGTCGGTCCAGTCGACGACGTCCCAGAGCTCGCGGGAGGGTCGCCCCTCGAGCACGCCGTAGCCCTGCTCGCGCAGCGCGGGGGTGGTGGTGAGGGCCAGGCCGGTGGCGGCGGCGCAGTGCTCGGCGGTCTGCACGGCGCGGTGCAGGTCGCTCGAGATGAGGGCGCCGGGGCCGCCGCCGTCCCCGGTGAGCGCGGCGAGCTCGGCCGCGGCCTGCGCGGCCTGCTGGTGGCCGAGCTCGGTCAGCGGCACGTGCGGCGTCTGGCCCTGCATCAGCCCGGCGGCGTTCCACTCGCTCTGACCGTGCCGGACGAGGAGCAGGGTCAGGGGAGCGGCCATGGTGGTTGGGAGCGTAGGCGTCGGCTGGTGCGGGGCGTCGGGTGGTGCGGGGCGTCGGGTGGTGCGGGGCGGCGTGGGACCCGGCGGTCGGCACTCGTACCGTCGCAACCGTGACGATCCCGCTCCGCCCCGGCGCCGGTCCGGCAGCCCGGCCCGCCGCGCGCCCCACCGGACCCGACCCGCTCGCCCCGCTGCTGGAGCTGCCCGGTGTGGCCGCGGCGGCCGAGGACGCGCGCGCGGCGGTGGACCGGCTGCTCGGCCACAAGGTGCTCCGCCGCGAGTCCGCGGGGGTGAGCGCGGAGTCCGCGCTGCGCGGTGCCCGGGCGTCGGCCGCGCTGGAGGGCGTGGACCGGCCGCTGGCGGACCTGCGCGCCGGCGAGGTCACCGACCCGGTCGTGCAGGGCGCGCTGCGGGTCTCGGTGGGCCTGGGCTCGATGGTGGAGACCTGGGAGCGGGCGCCGGGTCAGGTGCTGGCCCGGTTGCACGTGCTGGCCGCCACCGGCCTCGCCGAGCCGGCCGACCTGGGGCGGCCCAGCGGCGCAGCCGGTCCGCGACTGGGTGGGCTCTTCTCGATCATCACCGGCAGCACGACCGTCCCGGCCGTCGTGGTGGCCGGGGTGGTGCACGGCGAGCTGGCCGCGCTCGCCCCCTTCGGTGTGCAGGACGGCGTGGTCGCCCGCGCGGCCGCCCGGCTGGTCGGCATCAGCCGCGGCCTGGACCGCAAGGCGGTGACGGTGCCGGAGGTCGGCTTCGCCGAGCTCGGGCGGGACGCCTACGAGGCTGCGCTGGAGGGCTACCGGACCGGCGGCCCGGCGGGGGTGGCCGGCTGGCTGGTGCACTGCTGCCGGGCCACCGCGCACGGCGCCACCGAGGGCCTGGCGATCTGCGAGAGCCTGCTCCGCGGCTGACGGCGGACCACCGCCCTGCCCCCGGCGAGCCCGGGACGGTGACCGGGAGGACGCCGTGGGACTGCGGTGGTCGCGCCGGGCGGCGAGACTGGGCAGATGCGCTTCCTCGAGGTCGACGGTCTGGGACAGGTCAGCCGGGTCGGACTGGGCACCTGGCAGTTCGGCTCCCGGGAGTGGGGCTACGGCGACGACTACGCCGGAGGGGCGGCGCGCGACATCGTCCGGTGGGCCCGCGAACTGGGCGTCACGCTGTTCGACACCGCCGAGGTGTACGGCTTCGGCCGCAGCGAGAAGATCCTCGCCGAGGCCCTCGGTGCCGACCGGGCCGAGGTGGTCGTCGCCAGCAAGGTGTTCCCGGTCGCGCCGTTCCCGGCGGTCGTCCGCAACCGCGCGGCGGGGAGTGCGCGCCGGCTGCAGCTCGACCGGATCCCGCTCTACCAGGTGCACCAGGCCAACCCGCTGGTGCCGGACTCGGTGACGATGCCGGGCATGCGCGCCCTCCTCGACGAGGGGCTGATCGGTGCCGTCGGGGTGTCCAACTACTCGCTGGCGCGCTGGCAGGCCGCCGACCGCGCGCTCGGCAGCCCGGTGGTGAGCAACCAGGTCCAGTTCTCCCTCGCGCACGCCGGGCCGCTGGCCGACCTGGTGCCCTTCGCCGAGCGCGAGGACCGGGTGGTCATCGCCTACAGCCCCCTCGCCCAGGGGCTGCTCGGTGGCCGCTACTCGGCCGAGCACCGGCCCGGGGGCGTGCGGGCGATGAACCCGCTGTTCGGCACCGAGAACCTGCGCCGGGCCGAGCCGCTGCTCCAGCTGCTGCGGGACGTGGCCGCCGCGCACCAGGCGAAGCCGGCTCAGGTCGCCCTGGCCTGGCTCCTCGGTCTGCCGCAGGTCGTCGTGATCCCGGGGGCGTCCAGCGTCGAGCAGCTGGAGTCGAACGTGGCGGCCGCCGAGCTGGAGCTGACGCCGGAGGAGCAGCAGGCGCTGTCCACTGCGGCGCAGGACTTCCAGCCGGTCTCGACCGCCCAGACGGTCCTGGACCAGGTGCGCGAGAAGGTCGCCGAGGTGCGCGGCCGCGTCGGCGGCTGAGCCCACGGCAGCGGAGCGGACGGCGGTCAGGCGCCGCGTCGCCGCCGGCGACCGGCCGGGGGCAGCGCGACCGGCGCGGCCAACGCGACGCCGGCAGCCGGGAGCGCCCGCAGTCCGCGCCGCCGGGCGTACCAGGCCAGCCCGGCCACGGCGGCCCCGACGCCGACCGCGGCGCTGGTGACGACCGGCGTCCGGGCGCCGCTGAAGCGGGAGCGCAGAGTGACCGGGCGGGTGAACTCGAGCACCGGCCAGCCCCGCTCGGCGGCGGCCTTGCGCAGCCCCCGGTCGGGGTTCACGGCGGTCGGGTGACCGACCGCCTCCAGCATCGGCAGGTCGGTCACCGAGTCGCTGTAGGCCCAGCAGTCGGCCAGGTCCCAGCCCTTCTCGGCGGCCACCTCGCGCATCGCGGCGGCCTTGTTCTCGCCGTAGGCGTAGAAGTCGATCTCGCCGGTGTACTTCCCGTCGACGGTGACCATCCGGGTGGCGACGACGCGATCGACCCCGAGCATCTCGCCGATCGGCTCCACCATCTCCGCACCGCTGCTGGACACGATGACGATCTCCCGGCCGGCCGCCTGGTGCGCCTCGATCAGGTCGGCGGCCTCGGCGTAGACGAGCGGGTCGACGATGCCGTGCAACGTCTCCCGCACGATCTCGTGCACCACGGCCACGTCCCAGCCCGTGGTCATCGCGGTGATCTGGCGCCGCATCCGCTCCATCTGGTCGGCGTCGGCACCGGACAGGGAGAAGACGAACTGCGCGTAGGCGCCCTTGAGGACGGCTCGCCGGTTGATCAGCCCACCCTGGAAGAACGGTCGTCCGAAGGCCAACGTGCTGGACTTCGCGATGACCGTCTTGTCCAGGTCGAAGAACGCCGCAGCGCGGGTCACATCGCACACGGTAAGGGGATCGGCAGCCCCGGGGGGCGGGCACACCGTCGTCCACACCCGGAGGGGTTGTCCACAGATGCCGCCCGGGGCTGGGCCGGCGCAGCCCGGGCCGCTGCGCTGGGGAGGTGTCCGCAGCCTCGCGAGCCCCCGGCTCCGCACCCGTCGCCCCCGCCCACCCGCTGGTCCTGAGCACCGACTCGGGGCTGCTCGACGACCTGCTCCGGCTGCTCGCCGCCGCCGGTGCCACCGCGGAGCTGACCACGGGAGGGGGTGCGCTCCGCCGCGCCCACCGGGACGCGCCGCTGGTGCTCCTCGGCGCCGAGGTGCTGGGCAGCGCGCCGGTGCGGGCGCTGCCGCGGCGTCCCGGGGTGCTGGTCGTCGCCACCGGTGCACCCGCCGACGAGGTGTGGCCCGCGGCCGTCGAGCTCGGCGCGGAACGGGTGGTGGTGCTGCCCCGGGACGAGACGTGGCTGGTCGAGCGGGTGGCCGCGGCGGTGCAGGCCCCTGCCCGGCCGGGCTGGCTTGCCGTGGTCGGCGGCGCCTGCGGCGGTGCCGGCGCGAGCACCCTGGCGACGGCGCTCGCGGTGGCCGCGGGCAGCGCGGCCGACGGCGGCGTCCTGCTGGTGGACGGCGACGGCTGGGCCGCCGGCCTGGACCTGCTGCTCGGGGCCGAACACGAGCCCGGGCTGCGCTGGCCGGAACTGGCCGGGGTGAGCGGACGGGTGGCCGGCCCGGCGCTCGCGGCCGCCCTCCCCGAGGTCGCCGGGGTGGCGGTGCTCTCCGCCTCGCGGGAACAGCCGCTGGAGCTGCCGGCCGAGGCCCTGCTCGCCGTCTGCGCGGGTGCCCGGGCCAGCGGGTGCGGCGTCGTGCTCGACCTGCCCGTCCGCAGCCCCGCCGCCGATGCGCTGCTCGCCGAGGCCGACCTCAGCGTCCTGCTCGTCCCGGCCCGGCTGCGCGCCGGAGCCGCCGCCCGCGCCCTGCTGGACGGCGACTCCCGGCCCTGGTCGGCGGCGGTCGTGGTCAGCCGGCCGGTCCCCGGTGGGCTGAGCCGCGCGCAGGTGACCGACGTGGTCGGCCGGCCGGTCTTCGCCGAGCTCGGCGCCGACCGGTCGGCGGCACCCCGCAGCGAACGGGGCGAGCCGCCGTCCGTGGCCGCCCGGTCCCCGCTCGGCGGGCTCAGCCGGCTGCTGCTCGCCGAGCTGGCCGGGCGCACGGCGTGACCGGGGAGTCGGCGCCACCGCTCGTGGAGCGGGTGCGCGCCCGCCTCGCCACCGGCGTGGGCGCCCCCAGCCCGGCGGCCGTGGCGGCCCTGGTCCGGGAGGAGTCCGGCGGACTGCTGGGCGACCGCGGGGTGCTCGACGCCGTCCGGGCAGCCACCGACGAGCTCGCCGGTGCCGGCGTCCTGGAGCCGCTGCTGCGCACGCCCGGCGTCACCGACGTGCTGGTCAACGGCCCGGCAGACGTCTGGATCGACCGCGGCGAGGGCCTGGAGCCGGTCGACGTGCGGTTCCCCGACGAGGCCGCCGTCCGACGGCTCGCGGTACGGCTGGCCGCCGCTGCCGGCCGCCGGCTCGACGACGCGGCGCCGTGGGTCGACGCCGGCCTGTCCGACGGCACCCGGCTGCACGCCGTCCTGCCGCCGGTGTCGGGGGCGGGCACCTGCCTGTCCCTGCGGGTGCTGCGCCGGGCGGCGCTCTCCCTCGCCGACCTCTCCGCCCGCGGGGCGCTGCCCGGCGCCAGCGCCGAGCTGCTCGCGGCCGCCGTCCGGGCACGGCTGGCGTTCCTGGTCACCGGCGGCACGGGCACCGGGAAGACGACGGTGCTCTCCGCGCTGCTCGGGCTGGTCGATCCCGGGGAACGGCTGGTGCTCTGCGAGGACGCGCCGGAGCTCACCCCGCACCACCCGCACGTCGTCCGGCTGCTCACCCGGCCGGCCAACGTCGAGGCGGCCGGTGCGGTGACGCTGCGGGACCTGGTGCGGCAGGCCCTGCGGATGCGCCCGGACCGGCTGGTCGTCGGCGAGGTCCGCGGCGCCGAGGTGGTCGACCTGCTCGCCGCGTTGAACACCGGGCACGACGGCGGCTGCGGCACGGTGCACGTCAACCGGGCCGCGGACCTCCCGGCCCGGCTCGAGGCACTCGGCGGTGCGGCCGGCCTGGGCCGGGCTGCGGTGCACAGCCAGGCGGCGGCCGCGCTCACCCTCGTCGTGCACCTGCGACGGAGCCCGGCCGGGCGGGGCGTGGCCGAGCTGGGGGTGGTCCGGCGGCAGGGAGAGCTGATCGAGGTGGCCGCCGGGTGGCGGGCCGACGGCGGCCCCACCCCGGCACGCGGCGAGCTCGCCGACGTGCTCGGCGTCCGGGTGCCCGGATGAGCCCGGCCCTGCTGGTGCTCGCGGTCGCGCTGTTGGTCTGGCCCTCGGCCGCCACCGCCCGGTCGCGGCGGCTCGCCGACCCGGGGTGGAGCGGGACGCGTCCGGACCTGCGCGCCCTGGCCGGCGGCTCCGGGGCGCCGTACGCAGGCGCGCTGCTGGGCG
Source organism: Modestobacter marinus (assembly GCF_011758655.1). Classification (NCBI taxonomy): domain Bacteria; kingdom Bacillati; phylum Actinomycetota; class Actinomycetes; order Geodermatophilales; family Geodermatophilaceae; genus Modestobacter; species Modestobacter marinus. The sequence goes on along the minus strand of NZ_JAAMPA010000001.1, from coordinate 622,947 downwards.
GGGCAGCCGGGGCGTTGCTGTCCACCCCGGTGGTCGCCGGGCTCGGGGCCTTCTGCGGTGCCGTCGCCGGCCGGGCCCTCCAGGCGCGGGGGCGGGCAGCCGCCGCGGACCGGCGCACCCGGGCCCTGGTCGAGGCGCTGGGGGTGCTCGCCGCGGAGGTCCGGGCCGGGCGGCCGCTCCCGGAGGCGGCCGCGACCGCGGTCGACGGCTGCCCCGACGCCGGCACCGCGCGGGCGCTGGACCCGGTGCTGCGGCTGGGGGACCCGCCGCCCGGGCCGGCGGTGGACGAGTCGGTCCGCGCGCTGGTGAGGATCGCGGCCGCCGTGCGGTTGAGCACCCGGACCGGCTGCTCCCTGGCCGGGGTGGTCACCGCCGTCGAGGACGACCTGCGGGCCCGGCTGCGGGCCGGGGAGGACCTGCGCTCGGCGGTCGCCGGGCCGCGGGCCAGCGCCACCGTGCTCGCCGGGCTCCCGCTGCTCGGCCTGCTGATGGGCAGCGGGGTGGGCGCGGACCCGTGGCGGATGCTCACCACCACCGGTGCCGGGACGGTGCTGCTCGTGCTCGGCGTGGCACTGGAACTGGCCGGGCTGACCTGGTCGGCGCGACTGGTCCGGCGGGCGGTGACGCGGTGAACGGTGCCCGGCCCGTCCTGCGCCGACGGGCGGTGGCGCGGTGAACGGAGCCATGCCGGTCCTGGTCCTGGCCGGCGCCGTGCTGCTGTGGGTGCCGCCCGGAGCCGGTCGCCGGGACCGGGTGCGCTCGCTGCTCGCCGTCCCGCGGGAGAGGCGGCGTCCGTGGCGGTCGGCGAGCGGACCACCCGGCGCCGCACGCCGCCGGGTGGAGGCCGGGCTGGGTGGGCTGGCCGTCTTCCTGGTGCTCGGTGCCGGGCTCCCGGCGGCTCTGGTCGGCGTGGGCCTGGCCGTGGGGCTGGACCGGCTGCTCCGGCGGTCCGGCGCGCCACC